>JAKAHJ010000033.1 GCA_021815055.1 Pseudomonadota bacterium
TTGCTGCCGTGCGAATGGGTATATTCGGCTGCGATCTTGCCCGGACCCATGAGGAATTCGAGCCAGCGCGAGCGCCTGTGCTCCGTCCGGGTTTCGCGCCGGCGCAGGAAATCGCCCTCGGAGAGGATGCCGACCAGGCTGCCGCTCGAATCGATCGCCGGCAATCCGCTGATGTGGTGCTGAAGCATCAGGCGCGCGGCCTGCAGCACCGTCTGCTCCGGACCGATTGAAATCACATTGGCGGTCATGACGTCCTTGGCCTTCATGGCGGTCCTCCGGTAGCGCATGCAGCATCAAGCCCTTACCGTGCGCGCGGCGTTGATGCAGGTCAATCGCAATTGAATCCTTCGGTTCCGTCGCTGCGCTGAGCGACAGCGCTTCGCAATAAAAAATTGCCCCGGCCGGGGGAACGGCCGAGGCAGTAAAGCCGAACTCGCAGTCGGGGAGGTTAGCTGGTTCGGCGCAAAACTCAGGCGTTGAGGCGGCTCAGCGCAGCGCGGTTGCGCAACACGATGCGGCGGGAGGTCGGCACCGCGATGGCGGCTGAATTCTCGAGTTGCGTCAGCGTGCGCGACACCGTCTCGATGGTCAGGCCGAGATAGTCGGCGATGTCCTGCCGCGACATCGGCAGATCGACTTCGCTCGCGGCGGCCGAGCGCTGGGCCATTTCCAAGAGGAAGCCGGCTACGCGCTCCTGCGCGGTCTTGATCAGCAGCATGATGTGGCTTTGCGCGCGCTGCAATTCGCCCGCGGTCATGGTCCAGAGCTGGCGGGCGACTTCGTTGTCGCGCGCGGCCAGCGATACCAGCGCGCTGCGCTTGACCACCAGGATCTTCGATTCGACGATTGCCTCGGCCGAGAAGCTGTGCTCGTCGCCGACCTCGAGGCCGAAAATGTCGCCGGGCAGATAGAAGGCGCCGATCTGGCGGCGGCCGTCGTTGAGGACCTTGTAGGTGCGTACGGTGCCGCTGATCACCTTGTAGACATATTCGGCCGGCTCGTTCTCGCCGTAGATTTCAACGTTGCGGCCGAACGGCATGGGCGCGCCCATCAGATCGATCTGATTGGCGAACGCGTTCGATGCAAGCTTGGGCAGTGACCGGGCAGTACGAGCCGCCTGCCGGTGCGAAGAAGTCTGGGTCGTCGGCTGGCTTTGCATGGTCTTGGCCCTCGGTGGATTTGATGGTCTTCGATACCGCTGGCGTTCAACGTTCGAAATTCAGATAATCTCCATAGGGGGTTTACCGGAGGCGACAGGAGGCGCCGCCGCCGGCTGGAACGGTTCTGTGGACAGGCCCATCCAATGTTTGATATCGTTGAAAAACAAGGATTTTTCTCGGCGCGCGAGCAGGGCTGGATTCCGCGTTACGGCGTGGCGCCGGTCACGGTCGTATTGTCGCTGGCGGCGCGGGTTCTGTTGCTGCCCGTCCTGCATACGGACACGGCCTATCTTTATTTCGTCCCCGCGGTTCTGGTCGCCGCGGGTGTCGGCGGCCTGGGTCCCGGCCTGCTGGCGACCGCGCTCAGTCTGGTCGGCGTGGGCGTCATTCTCAGCGATTCGCCAGCCATCGTCCCGATGATCATCAACCACATCGCCTTCGCCATGATCGGCGTCGGCGTATCCTGGGGCGGCGAGCTCCTGCGCCGCAATCGCCGCCGCGCCTTGTTGATGACGCGCGACGCCCTGGCGCGCGAGGCGCATCTGCAGTCGATTCTCGATACCGTGCCGGAAGCGATGATCGTCATCGACGAGCGCGGCATCATGCGCTCGTTCAGCGGCGCCGCCGAGCGGTTGTTCGGCTATCGGGCAGCGGAAGCAATCGGGCAGAATGTCAAGATCCTGATGCCGGCGCCCTACCGCGAAAGCCATGACGGCTATATCCAGCGCTATCTTTCGACGGGCGAGCGTCGCATTATCGGCATCGGCCGCGTCGTGGTGGGCGAGCGCAAGGACGGCACCACCTTCCCGATGGAACTCGCGGTCGGCGAAATGCATTCGGGCGACCAGCGCTTCTTCACCGGATTCATCCGCGACCTCACCGAACGGCAGAAGACCGAAGCGCGCCTGCACGAACTGCAGTCGGAACTCGTGCATATCTCGCGCCTGACCGCGATGGGGGAGATGGCGTCCACGCTGGCGCACGAGCTCAACCAGCCGCTGACAGCGATCTCCAATTATCTGAAGGGCTCGCGCCGCATGATCGAGGGGGCCACCGACGATCGTTCCGCCACCATGCGCGACGCCCTCGAAAAAGCCGCCGATCAGGCCATGCGCGCCGGCCAGATCATCCGGCGCCTGCGCGATTTCGTCTCGCGCGGCGAAAGCGAGCGGCGGGTGGAAAGCATCATCAAGCTGGTCGAGGAAGCGAGCGCACTGGCGCTGGTCGGCGCAAAGGACCACGGCATTCAGGTGCAGTTCAGTTTCAATCCTGCGGTCGATCTGGTGCTGGCCGACCGCGTGCAGGTGCAGCAGGTGCTGCTCAATCTCATTCGCAACGCCATGGACGCGATGGAGGATTCGCAGCGGCGCAACCTGGCGGTGTCGGTGAAGCCGGAAGGCGACAGCCACGTCCTCATCAGTGTGGCCGATACCGGGGCCGGCATCGCCCCCCATGTTGCCGATCAGCTATTTCAGCCCTTCGTCACATCCAAGCGGCACGGGATGGGCGTCGGCCTGTCGATCTCGCGCACCATCATCGAGGCGCATGGCGGGAGAATTTGGGTGGAGCCCAATCCGGGCGGCGGGACGATCTTTCGTTTCACGCTGGCGGCCGTAAAGGATGAGGATGTCGACGATGCCAACTGAGCCGATTATCTATGTCATTGATGACGACGAGGCGGTTCGCCAGTCGCTCGAATTCCTGCTGAAGACCGCCGGCTACGCCGTTCGCGGGTTCGAGTCGGCCAAGGATTTTCTTGAGGTCCTGCCGAAAGTCGGCTTCGGCTGCGTCATTACCGACGTGCGCATGCCGGAAATCAGCGGGATAGAACTCCTGCGCATGGTCAAAGAGGCCAATCCCGACCTGCCGGTGATCGTGATTACCGGCCACGGCGAGATCGCGCTCGCCGTGCAGGCCATGAAGATCGGCGCGCTCGACTTCCTGGAGAAGCCATTCGACGATGACCACCTGCTCGCCGCGGTGCATTCCGCGCTCAGCCAGGAGGCCGACACCGCGAAGCGCCGCGCCGAGCTCAGCGAAATTCAGGAAAAGCTGGCGGCGCTGTCCAATCGCGAACGCCAGGTGCTCGAAGGGCTGGTGGCCGGCAATGCCAACAAGAACATCGCATTCGACCTCGGCATCAGCCCGCGCACGGTCGAAATCTACCGCGCCAATGTCATGACCAAGATGGCCGCCAACAGCCTGTCCGATCTCGTGCGCATGGCGATGACGGCCGGAATCCTGGAAGGCGCCGGCAAAACCCGCTGAGATCGGATTGCCCGCGATCGGCAAGCCGATCTTGCCGAGGCCGACAAGGCAAGGGACGCGCGGTACAGCCCCGTGCTCAGGCGCCGATTGAAAAGATCGGCTTGCCGGAATTTTCAGGCGCCGGACGCGCGCCGCACGCCGAGCCCGCGCATGAAGCGCTCGCGGATCTGTACCGGATCGCGGTCGGTGGCGCCGACGCCCGGCTCGCCGTCGATACGCGCGGCGATCAAAGTCGGCCCGCCGCCATTAAGCGCGGCGGCGACCTGCGCGTCGAAATCGTCCTCATCCGCGGCCCAGTGGCTGTTGGCGATGCCGGAGGCGCGTGCGATGGCGACCAGATCGGCGGTCGAGGCGCTCGCCGTCGGCTGCGAGCCGGTGATCTGATAAAGGCCATTGTCCCAGATGATTATTGTGAGATTGCCGGGCTTTTGCATGGCGACCGTCGACAGGCAGCCGAGTTGCATCAGCAGCGAGCCGTCGCCTTCGAGCGCGATCACGTGGCGGTTCGGCTGCGCGATGGCGACGCCAAAAGCGATCGGGATGGCCAGCCCCATGCTGCCGAGCATGTAGAAATTCTGCGACCGCTGGCCCGCCGCCCACAGGTCGAAATTGGTGTTGCCGATGCCGCCGATGACCGCCTCGTCGTGATCGAGCTGCGCCACCAGGCGCTTGGTCAGCTCGAAGCGGTTCATCACCTTGGCATTGTGGGCGTTCGGCGCCCCGGTTCCGCTCACGTTCATGACCGCGTCACGCCCCGAAAATTTTGCCGCCGGTCAAGAGCGGCGACAGGATGAAAGTGACAGGCGCCTGGGTCGCCACCGCCTGCTTGATCGAACGGTCGACGATGAAGGCAAGCTCGTCCTGCCGGGTGATGGTATGGCTCTCGATGCCGATCGAATCGAGCACCGGCTGCACGGTGCGGCAAACCAGGGCTTGGCCGAGATTGAACTCGCCCAAGGTGCCGCGCTGCGAGACGAAGATGAGCGCCGGGATCTGGCAGGGCGCGACCAGCGAGGCGAGCGCATTGGGCAGCGTGCCGAATCCGCTCGTCTGCATCAGCACCGCGCCGCGCATGCCGCCCATCCAGGCGCCGCTGACGATGCCGATCGCTTCCTCCTCGCGGGTGCAAGGGAAGGCGGTGAAGAAAGCATCCTCATGCACGGCCTTGATCAGCGGCGTAAGCACCCGGTCGGGGACATAGGTGACGAGCCGGACGTCGTTGGCCTTGAGCGTTGCCAGCACCGTCTCGTACCAGGTCGCCTGACCCGTTTGCGTGTCAGTCATGAGCCAGCGACCTGCCCAGCGCCATTTGAATACCGTGAAATCTCTGGGAAATCGAAAACCAGATCTTACCGAGCGATCCTGTTGCTCCAATAGGCGCAAAAGCTTACGCTGATAACATCAACGGCTATAGCACAAAAAACGGGCCGACATCACAAGGGGAGGAACATGACAAAATCGCAGGACGATTCCGTGTTGACGAGGCGTCGCGTGCTCCAGGCCGCCGGCACGCTTGCAGCCGGCGTGGCGGCGCCGGCCGTTCTGAACATCCGGTCGGCCTATGCCGCCTATCCTGACCGGCCGGTGAAGTTTATCGTGGCCAATACGCCGGGTGGCCCCTCCGATCTGATCGGGCGCACGGTTGCCGCCGCCTTGCAGCAGTCGACCGGCAAGACCTTCATTATCGAAAACATCGGCGGTGCCGGCGGAAACATCGGCATGGGCCAGGCGGCCAAGGCCGAACCGGACGGCTATACGCTCCTGCTGGCGACCAATGCCTATTCCGTCAATCCAGGACTGTACCACAAGCTGCCCTACGATCCGCTCAAGGACTTCGTGGGCGTGAGCGAGCTGGCAACCACGCCCAACACCTTTGTGGTGAAATCGACGCTGCCGGCGAAAACCCTCAAGGAATTCGTCGCGCTGGTACGCGCCAATCCGGACAAATTCAACGTATCGACACCGCCGATCGGTACCACGCCCCAGATCGCGGCCGAGATGTTCAAGTTGCGTGAAAAGCTGCCGCAGCTCGCGACCGTCGTGTTCAAGGGCGGTGGCGACGCGCTGCAGGCGGTGCTCGGCGGCACGACGCAATTGAGCGTCGGCTCGCTGCCGCCGGCGGCGCCGCACATCAAGGCCGGCACGCTTCGCTGCCTGGCGGTCACCGGGGAAACCCGCTGGCCGGCGCTTCCCGACGTTCCGACGATGGCCGAAGCCGGCTACAACGACTTCGTGCTGGCGGTCGACTGCGTGCTGCTGGCGCCCGCCAAGACCCCGCCGGAAGCCGTCAAATGGATGGAGACGGAAACTCTGAAAGTGCTTTCCACGGCCGCCATGAAGGACAGGCTGTACAAAGCCGGTTTCCAGGTGCGGCCGAAAGGCGCCAAAGATGCCTGGGCGCGCGTCACCAAGGAAATGGAGATGTTCAAGGGCGTCATCGCGCAGGCGGGGATGAAGAAACTTTAGATCCGTATCGTGCCATAGCGCCCACCGTCATTAACGGCGGCGGCGGGCGCATCCATAGCAAGCGCAGTTCAGCCGCCGTGCATATCAAAACGGTCGAACCGATCGCCGTCGGCCTGCCGATGAAGAAGCCCGTCATCATGGCGGGCGAGGAAGTGCGGCGCGCCGACAATGTGCTGGTGCGGATCGAAACCGACAGCGGCCTCGTCGGCTGGGGCGAGGCCGCCTCCGCGCCGGTGATGACCGGCGAGACCCTGGCGAGCATCGTCGCCGCCGTGTATTGCCTGACGCCGGCGCTGAGCGGCCGCGACCCCGCCGACATCGAGGGCGCGCTCGCCGCGATGGATACGCGCATGTACGGCAATCACGGCGCCAAGGCGGCGATCGAGATTGCGCTGCACGACCTTGCGGGCCTGGCGAGCGGGCGGCCCGTGCACGCGCTGCTCGGCGAGAAGAAACGCACGCGCATTGCGCTGCTCGGCGTGATCGGCGGCGGCGATTACGAGGGCGACATGGCCGACGCCGCCAAGAAAAAGGCGGAAGGTTTCACCGCCTTCAAGATCAAGGTCGGCATCGACGCTCCCGATAAGGACGCCGCGCGCACGCGCGACATCTGTACGCTGCTCGGGCCCGGCCTGTTGATCTCCGCCGACGCCAATCAGGGCTTTACGACCGGAGAAGCGCTCGAATTCGTGCGCGGCGTGGGCGGCTCGGGGCTCGGCTTTTTCGAGCAGCCGGTTATGGCACACGATCTCGACGGCATGGCTGCCGTGGCGGCGGCGACATCGATCGCGATCGGCGCCGACGAAGGCATCCATTCGCTCGGCGACATCACTCGTCATCATGCGCGCAACGCGGCACGCGGCGTCAGTCTCAAGGCGATCAAGCTCGGCGGCATCCGAGCGCTCACGCAAGCCGGACACCTGTGCGACAATCTTGCGATGAGCGTCAATATTTCCTGCAAGACCGGCGAGTCCAGCATCGCCTGCGCGGCGGCGCTGCATGCCGCTTCGGTCATCCCGAACGTCGCTTGGGCGCTGACGCTGACACATACCGCGCTCGGCGCCGACGTGACCATGTCCCCGGTTCCGACCGCGCGCGGCCAAGTCGAAACGCTCGACCGTCCCGGCCTCGGCATCGTCGTCGACGAGGACATGATCGGCCGTTATCGCGTGCCGCTCGCGGTGCCGGCGTTTGGTTAACGAAGCAAGTTTTCGTATTGTCATGCGCGGCTTTATCCGCGCATTCCGCTTATTTGAAAAATTCGTGCACACGCGACCTTCGAACTCACGCTCGCATGGTTAATGCCATCGCCTTTCTATGGCCGCTTTCAGATTAAAATTACCAATCGCACCTATAACGGCCATGACCCGGAAGGATCGCGATGGCCCTCAGTGAGACGAATGACGTGAAGCGCACGGCGGCGCCGGCGCTGCTCCTGCGTCTGCGGCGGCGCGCGGCCGAATGGCTCGACGGCGAGCATTCGCTCACGCAGCGCATGGCGGGAACCGCCTTCGCCATTCGCATCGCCAGCGCCGGCATCATGTTCGGTTCGCAGGTTCTGCTGGCGCGCTGGATGGGCGGCGCCGAATTCGGCATCTATGTCTATGTCGGGACGTGGCTGATCCTTGTTGGCGATCTTGTGCATCTTGGCGTGCCGCTCACCGCGCAACGCTTCGTGCCGGAATACACCCAAGCCGGCTCAATCGATCTCCTGCGCGGCTATCTCGCCGGCAGCCAATGGACCACCTTCGCAGTGGCCAGTGTCGCAGCCGCGGCCGGGGCATTGATCGTGCGCGCGCTCGAGAATTCGCTCGACGGCGCGGTGATCATGCCGTTCTATCTCGCCTGCGCAGCGCTGCCATTCTATGCCCTCACCTTCATGATGGATGGGCTGGCGCGCGCGTACAACTGGATCAACCTCGCGCTGCTGTCGCCCTATATCCTGCGCCCGCTAATCGTCATCGCGGGCATGGCCGCGCTGCGGATCGCCGGCGTCACGCTCGACGCCACCGCCGCGATGGCGGTGCTCGCGGGCGCGACCTGGCTCACGGCTTTGAACCAACTCTTGCGGCTCGATCGCCGGCTCAAATCGGCGGTCGCGCCCGGATACAAGGCATACGACTTTCGCCTCTGGCTGGGGACCGCGCTGCCGATCATCCTCGTCTGGGGGATGTACACGCTGCTCACCTCCACCGATATACTGGTGCTCAAGCAGTTCCGCCCAGCCGAAGACGTTGCGCATTACTACGCCGCCGCCAAGACGCTGGCGCTCGTCAGCATCATCCACTTCGCTGTCGCTGCGACCGCGGCGCACCGCTTCACCGCTTATCATGCCGCCGGCGACCGGGACGGCCTTGCCGCTTTTGCCGGCGAAACCATCCGTTGGGTGTTCTGGCCCTCGCTGATCGCCTGCCTGCTGGTGATCGTGCTCGGCCGGCCGGTGCTGATGCTTTTCGGCGAAGGCTTCGTCGCGGGCTATCCGGTCATGGCGATCCTCGCCGTCGGGCAATTGGCGCGCGCCTCGATCGGGCCGGCGGAGCGGCTGCTCAACATGCTGGGCCAGCAGCGCATCTGCGCGCTCGCTTATGCCGCTGCCTTCACCTTCAACATCATGGCCTGCATCGCGCTGGCGCCGGCCTATGGCGGAGTTGGCGCCGCATCCGCCACAGCCGGAGCATTTGTCGTCGAGTCGACGCTGCTCTATCTGATCGCGCGGCGTAGACTCGGGCTGCACATGTTCGTGTGGCGGACAAGGCAGCGTTAATGCCCGGTGAATCGGTCGGACTTTCTCGCAGTGCCGTAACGGCTTGTGAAACGTTTATGCGTATGACCGTGCCAACAAGCAGGGGGGCCGTTCGCACGGCCAGGGACGCGGGATTGCCGCACGATATCTCACTGGCGGGCGTCAACGCCTTTGTCGCTCCGCTCGACCGCGCAACAAGCGCCGATCCGGACGCGAGCCGCGATTGTTCGGCGCAGGTCCAGCCATCCGCCCAAATAACGGTCGAGATCGCTTGCGGCAACCGGCTTTCGGCAATCGACGCCGACTGGCGTGATCTGACGACGCGCGCCGACGCGTGCAACGTCTTCATGCATCCGCAATTGCTGGGCCGTGCCGGCGACACAAATGCGGGCAGGCGGCATATCGCACTGCTCGCCTGGCAAAGCCTGGGCGATGCGCAACGGCTCGTCGGCCTTTGGGCGTTTGCGATCCGGCGCGCGCCGCAGTCGGCGTTGCCGGTGTCGGTGTTGTCGGCGCCGCCGGTGCCGCATGGCTATCTCGCGACCCCGGTCGTCGATCGCGATCATCTCGACGCGGCGCTCGCTGCGATGCTCGACCGCATCGCGGGCGACGGCCGGCTGCCCAGGATCGTCGCGCTCGACGCGATGGGGGCGGACGGCGCAACCATGCAGGCGCTCGCGCGCGTGCTGGCCGCGCGCCGAAGCACGCCGTGCTTTTTCGGGCGGACGCAGCGCCCGAAGCTCGCCTCGCAACTCGACGGCAAGCAGTACCTGGAACAAGCACTGTCTGGCTCAACGCGCAAGAAGCTGCGCCAGCAACGGCGCAAACTCGGCGAAAAGGGCGCACTCGAATCGCAACGCATCGCCGAGCCGGAGGCCGTATGCGCCGCTTTCGAGGAGTTCCTGCGGCTCGAGGCCTCCGGCTGGAAGGGCCAGCAGGGCACCGCCCTTCTGAACGACGCGGCCGATGCCGCCTTCGCGCGCGCCATGATCGCCGAGCTTGCGCTGCGCGGCGAGGCCGAGATTCACGCGCTGACCTTGGACGGGCGGCCGGTGAGCATGCAAATCGTGCTGCACGCCGGTCCGGCCGCATTCACCTGGAAAACAGCCTACGACGAGACGGCGCAGGATTTCTCGCCCGGCATGCTGCTGTTCGAGGACTACACCGCGGCATTCCTGGCCGACGGTCGCATCGGCCATGTCGATTCCTGCGCCTTCGACGATAGCGGCTACATGGCAGCCTGGCGCGAGCGGCAGGCGATCGCGCATCTGTGGTTCGACGCGCGGCGCGGCGGTTCCCTAGGCTTTGACGCAGTTGCGCGCATCCAAAAGGGCTTTCTGTGGCTGCGCGCTCACACAAAAGCTCTCTATCTCGCGAGCAAGCACAGGCGCTGGCGCCTAGCGTTTCGCGGCATCACTCGTTCAGCGTAAGGAGCGGCCAATGCACGACACGGATGTAGCCATTGTCGGAGGCGGATTGGCGGGTTCGCTCGCGGCGGCGATGCTCGGACGCGCGGGCATCGATACGACGGTGATCGACCCGCATCCGGAATATCCGGCCGAGTTTCGCTGCGAGAAGCTCGACGGCGATCAGGTCGTATTGTTGAAGAAGACGGGCCTGGCCGAGCCGGTGCTGCGCGTGAGCACCCCCGATCGCGAATCCTGGATCGCGCGCTTCGGCCGTCTGGTCGACAAGCGCACCGGCGACCAGGAAGGAATCTTTTACGGCCCGCTGGTCAACACCATCCGGGCCGAAATTCCCGCGCAGGTCCGCTTCATTCACGCCAAGGCGACGACGATCGCATCCGGCGCCGAGCACCGCAGCGTCGCGCTTTCCACCGGCGAGATCGTATCCGCGCGGCTCCTGGTGCTCGCCAACGGACTGAGCGTCAGCCTGCGCGACCAGCTCGGGATCAAGCGCGAAGTCGTGAGCGAATGCCACTCGATCAGCATCGGCTTCGACATCACGCCGGTCGGCCGCCGCAGCTTCCCGTTCCCGGCCCTGACCTATTATGCGGACCGCACCGACGACCGCACGGCCTATATCACGCTGTTCCCGATTGGCGGCACGATGCGCGCCAACCTGTTCGTCTATCGCGACATGAAGGACCCGTGGCTGCAGCAGTTGCGCGCCGAGCCCGAGCAGACGGTGACGGCCTTGATGCCGGGCCTGCGCCGCATCACCGGCGACTTCGCCGTCGACGGCCACATCGCCGTTCGCCCGGTCGATCTCTATGTCACGCGCAATCACGTACAGCCGGGCCTGGTGCTGGTCGGCGACGCTTTTTCGACGTCCTGCCCCGCGGCCGGAACCGGCGCGCGCAAGGTCTTCGTCGACGTCGAACGGCTGTGCAATGTGTACATTCCGCAGTGGCTGGCGACGCCGGGCATGGACGCGGGCAAGATCGCGGCCTTCTACGCCGATCCCGAGAAGCAGGCCTGCGAAGCGTTCTGCATCGACAAGGCGCATGGGTTGAAGGCGTTTTCGACCGACCCGAGCCTGCGCTGGGCGGCGCGGCGCTGGACCAGGTTCCTGGGCCACTACGGCATCGGTACGTTGCGGCGGTTCGGGCGGCGGCCGTTGACGGCGCCGACAGGCGGGCATGCTTTGCCCGCCGGCGCGAAACCGTGAGCGGCCGCTTCATACGTCAAATTTGCAAGGCCGCATTAACGTAGCGTGCACGCTGTTGGCACGCGCGCGCCTTCTACGGGAACGTCTTTACCGGTTGCTGCTGCCGTTGGGTTAGGCTGCAAACAAGGCAACGTCGAAATTGAGTGCAGATATGGCAGCCGGGATCTCGGTGCAATTGAAGGCGCACGACGGCGGCTCCGATTGGGAGTCGACGGCTCACTCGTTCGCGCCGCCGGCGGCGGCACCGGCGTCGAAGCCGATCGCGGTCGGCGTTCATGGCGACCTTGCCGCCATCGAGCAGGATTGGCGCCGGTTCGAGCGCTTCGCCGACTGCACCGTCTTTCAGACTTTCGACTGGCTTTCGACCTGGCAGCGCCACATCGGCGCGCGCAACGATGTCAGTCCTGCGATCGTGGTCGGGCGCGATGGCGCCGGCGACATCCTTTTCATCCTGCCGCTGGCGACACAGCCATTGAACTTCGCGCGCGAGCTGACCTGGCTCGGCACCGAGCTTTGCGACTACAACGCCCCGCTGCTCGCGCCCGGCTTTTCGGCGCGCATCGACGCGGAACGGTTCAAAGAGATATGGCGCTCGGTCCTGCAGCGCATTCAGGACGAACGCCACCTCGGCTTCGACCTCGTCCGTCTGTTCAAGATGCCGGCCACGATCGGCCCACAGGCCAATCCGATGCTCGGGCTCGAGGCCATGCCGAATCCGAGCGGCGCCTATGCCACGTCCTTGGGCGAGAACTGGGAAGCGTTCTACGCCGCCAAGCGCTCGTCCTCCACGCGCGGGCGCGACCGCACCAAGCGCAAGCGGCTGGCCGGATTCGGCGAGATCAAGATGGTGACCCCGCAGAGTGCGAACGATGCGCTCCGAACGGTTGCGGTCCTGATCGAACAGAAGACGCAAGCGTTTGCGCGCATGGGCGTCGCCAACCTGTTCGAGCGGCCCGGCCATGCCGAGTTCTATCGCGCCATCGCCACCGACCCGGCCTTGCGGCGCCTCGTGCATGTCAGCAGGCTCGAGGTCGGGCCGCATATTGCCGCCGCCAATATCGGGCTCACCTTCCGCGACACCTATTACCATCTTCAGGCGAGCTATACCGACGGCGAGCTTGCGCGCTTCGGGCCCGGGGCCGCGCACCTGCACGCGCTCATGTGCTACGCCATCGAGCGCGGCGCGAAGGTCTACGATTTCACCATCGGCGACGAGACCTACAAACGCGACTGGTGCGACGGCGCGCAGAACCTCTACGACCACATTTCCTTCGTCACCTGGCGCGGCGCCCTGGTCGGTGCGCCAGCCATGGCCGCGCAGCGGGTGAAGCGCCTGATCAAACAGACGCCGTCGCTGTGGCGCGCCTACATCAAGATGCGCGCGCTGATCGGGACGCTCAAATCCCCAGCCGGAAAAACGACGCGGAGCGCGCCATGAATATCCTGCACGTCCTGCGCGCGCCGGTCGGCGGGCTGTTCCGCCATGTCGTCGATCTCGCCCACGGGCAAATCGCGCACGGGCACAAGGTCGGCATGATCACCGACGATTGCGTTCGGGACGGCCCGTCGAAGGAAAAACTGGCGGAACTCGCGTCCAAGCTCGCGCTCGGGCTGTCCCGCATTCCGATGCGCCGCATACCCAGCCCCGCGGACATCGCGGCCGTCCGGCATGTTGCGCGGCGGATCGCCGAGAGCCGCGCCGAGGTCGTGCACGGTCATGGTGCCAAAGGCGGCGCGCTGGCCCGCCTCGCGCCGGCAGCGGGCAAAATCGTGCGCGCCTACACGCCGCATGGCGGCACCATGCACGATGCCATCGGCGGCAAATTCTTTCTGATGGTCGAGCGCGCGCTGATGCCGCACGGCAATCTGTATCTTTTCGAAAGCGCGTACAGCCACGATGCCTTCCACCGCAAGGTCGGACGGCCCGGCGGCGTGGTGCGAATCGTTCATAACGGGGTCCACGAAACGGAATTCGAACCCGTGGCGCCGGTCGAGGAACCGGCAGATATCTTGTTCCTCGGCGAGTTACGCAGGTTGAAGGGCGTCGACGTGCTGATCGATGCATTGGCGAACTTGCGTGGCGAAGGCCGCCGGCTCACCGCAAGCGTGGTCGGCAACGGCCCCGATCGCGAGGCCTTCAGAAACCAGGCCGAGCGCCTCGGATTGGGCGATGCCGTGCAATTCCACAAGGCCATGCCGGCGCGCCGCGCCTTTGCGCTCGGCCGCCTCGTGGTCATGCCGTCGCGCGCGGAGTCGCTGCCCTATGTCGTCATGGAAGCAGCGGCCGCGGGCCGGCCGCTGGTCGCAACCAATGTCGGCGGCGTTCCGGAAATTTTCGGGCCGATGGCCGACCGCCTGGTTCCGGCCGACGATGCCGCCGCCTTGGCGAAAGCCATCAGCGAGCGAATCGACAACCCGGCTGCGGCCGAGCGCGACGTCCAGGCGTTGCGTGCGCGCATCGCCGATGCGTTCGGCGCCGAAGCCATGGTCGATGCAATCGTCGGCGCATACCGCCGCGCGCAGGAGTCCTCGACTATTGCGGAAAGCCGGCCCGGAGCCATGCAACTGTCGGCGCGCGCGGTGGCGCGAGTCTTCTGGCCGGCCAGATCCTGAACCCGGACCAATGACGCAGATCGGCCGGGCCGAGAGGCCGACCGCATTCCTATGCGGGGCTGATACCATCAACTGAGGGTGGCGCGGCGTTTGGCCTCTTCGATCGGGCCACCGCCCGCTTGCTTCCGCACCGTCACGCTTGCAACGATGCCGTCCGCGCCGGTAAATGGGGGCTGCAATGCGGCCACGCGCAGGACAATGGGAGTTTCAGATGGGTAAAACGAGCAGAATCGCCGCCGCCGGGCTGGCGGCCGCAATCGTAGCACTGGCGGGCGCCAGCGCCGACGCCAAGCAAAAGGTGAAGGTCGGCTTTATCGGCCCGCTCACCGGCGGCGTCTCGGTCAATGGCATCGGCGGCCGCAACTCCGCCGACCTCGCGGTCAGGCTGCGCAATGCCGACCCCAAGTCGAAATACGAATACGAAATGGTCGTGCTCGACAGCGAGTGCAAACCGAATGTCGCCGTTCAGGTCGCCACCAAGATGGCGGCCGACAAGGAGATCATCGCCGGCGCCACGCATTATTGCTCGGTGGCGGCGATCGCGGCGGTCGACACCTATCACAAGTTCGGCTTCCCGGTGATCGTCTGGGGCGCAGTGCTGCCCGACATCACCTACCGCAACAAATATCCCGAGATTCATCGCGTCAACGGCACGATGATCAACCAGAACGACGCCAATGCCGCGCTGATTTCCAGCCTCGGCTACAAGACCGTGGCGGTGATCCACGACACCACCGATTACGGCAAAGGCCACAACGAATATTTCAGCAAGGCGCTCGCCAAGATCGGCAAGGCCAAGATCGTCGGCACCTTCGGCGTCACCGCCGACCAGCAGGACTTCACCGCCGAGCTCACCAAGATCAAAGCGCTCAACCCGGATGTGATCTATTTCGGCGGGCTGACGCCGATCGGCGTGCGTATCCGCTCGCAGATGGACAAACTCGGGGTCAAGGCGGTGCTCGACGGAACTTCGGGCATCGTGTCGGACGCCTTCATCCAGGGCCTCGGCCCGCTGGCCGAGGGGACGCTCGCGTTCCGCGAGGGCGCGCCGGTCGAGAAGCTGCCGGGCGGCAAGTTCTTCATGGAGAACTACAACAAGCAGAAATATGACGGTGCGCCGGAGGCCTATGGTCCCTTCGCCTTCGCGGCCATGGACATGATCATCGACACCATCGAGAAGGTCGGTCCCGACCGCAAGAAGGTTATCGCCGCGCTCGCCAATGTGAAGGACCGCGATTCGATCGTCGGCAAGATCACGTTCGACGACCACGGGCAGAATACCGTGCCGGTGATCACGAAATACGTGGTGCAGGACGGCAAATTCGTGGAGTGGGCCGACAGTGAATACGCCAGCGGCAAGCGCAAGCTGCCGGGGCAGAAGTAGTTACCGCCCTCCGCCTCATCCTGAGGAGCGGTCCGAAGGACCGCGTCTCGAAGGATGGGGCGGCCACCCGATCTCGGGTTTAGCCGAGATCGGCCGTATTGGTGAGCAAGTCGGCTATAGCCGACTTGCGATGTTCGAGACACCCGCCCTCGCTGACGCGAAGGCGGGCTCCTCACCATGAGGCCGAGTGAAGCTCAACGACAATCGAAGCGCATCAGCATCAAATCAGCCACATGGATCTCGGACTCTTCGCGCAATACACCATGAACGGGCTCATGCTCGGTATGATGTATGCGCTGGTCGCGGTCGGCTTCACGCTGTTCTTCGGCGTGCTCGACGTGATCAAATTCTCGCACGGCGATGTGCTCACCGTCGGTTCCTTCACGGCGCTCGCCACCTTCGTCGGGCTCAGCGCGCTCGGGCTGCACTCGAACTGGCTGGCGCTGCTCGCGATGCTGGTGGTCGCCACGCTCGCCATGGCGTTTCTCGGCATGCTGATCGCGCGCTATCTCGTCATGCCGCTGCGCTCCGCGCCGCCGCTCAATACGCTGCTGATCACGCTCATGCTCGGCACCGTGCTGCGCGAATGCGTGCGCCTGTTCTATCCGCAGGGCGCCAATCCGAAGCCGTTTCCGGCGCTGCTGCCGCGCGCCTCCGTCGATATCGGCGAATTCAATCTGCGGCTCGACAATGTGCTGATGCTGTCGGCCGGCGTGCTGGTGATCGTCGGGCTGCAATACCTGCTCAACCGCACCAAGCTCGGGCTTGCCATCCGCGCGGTGGCGCAGGATGAAGAAACCGCGCGCACCATGGGCATCAATTTCACCGGGATCGTGCTCATCACCTTCGCCTTGGGTTCCGGATTGGCGGCTTTCGCGGGCGTCATGAACGGGCTTTATTACAACGAGATCAATTTCGGCATCGGCCTCTATCTCGGCGTGATCGGCTTTGCCGCCGCCATCATCGGCGGCCTCGGCAGCATTTACGGCGCCATTCTCGGCGGCTTCCTGTTCGCGGGGCTGCAGACCGTCGGCACCGTGCTGTTGCCTTTCGCCAGCGCCTACAAGGATGTGTTCGCCTTCGCCGTCGTCATCGCCATCATGGCGTGGCGTCCGACCGGACTGATCCGTGAAAAAATCAGCGAGCGGGTCTGAGCCGATGACCGACAGCAATAGCAAGATGCCGGCCGGCATGGCGCCGGGCCTGATCGCGCTTGGCCTCGCCACCGCCTATCTGGTCGCGCTGCTCGGCGCCGAGAAGCAGGCGGTCATCATTTCGCTGCTCGTCCTGGGCATCGGCGCGGTGGTCGGCGCGGCCTGGCTCGGCCTGTTCGACCGCGTGAGCCGCTCCTTCGCCGACCACGAGGACGCCCTGGGCGGCTCCGCGATCGTGGCCGCGCTTGCGCTCGCCGCTTATTTCCACGAGGACCATTTCGTCCTTTTGCTCGTCGTCACGGTGCTGCTCACCAGCGTCGCAACGCTCGGGCTGAACGTGCAGTTCGGCTATGCCGGCGTGTTGAATTTCGCCGGCGCGAGCTTTTTCGGCGTCGGCGCCTATACCTCGGCCGTGCTGAATGCCTATACATCCGTGCCGCATCTCATCGTCCTGCCGATCGGCGGCGTGATTGCGGCGCTGATCGGATCGATGCTGCTCTTGCCGGTGCTGCGCACGCGCGGGCACTACGCCGCCGTCGTCACCATCGCCTTCGCGCTGCTGTTCAAGACCTTTCTCGAGGTGAACGACGTGCTTGGCGGTCCGCAGGGCATGCAGGTCAAGGGCATGAATATCCTGGGCTGGTCGTTCAACGACAATATCGAGGCCGGCGGGATCACGATCTCCTTCTATATGGGCTATTTCCTGCTCAGCCTCGCGCTGCTGATCGCGGCCTTCGTGCTGGTGCGGCGGCTGGAGCGCTCCTGGATCGGGCTCAATCTCGACGCGCTGCGGCTCGACGAGACGGCGGCGAGCTGCTTCGGGCTCGATATTACGCGCTGGAAGATCACGGCCTTCCTGATCGGCAATTTCCTGATCGGCATCGCGGGGGCGCTGTTCGGCATGGTCGGCGGCTTCGTCGGGCCGAACAACTACACCTTTGCCGACTCGCTCATCCTGGTGTCGATCCTGCTGCTCGGCGGCATCGGCAATCCGTGGGGGCTGGTGGTCGCCACCTTCATCGTGGTGGTGGTGCCGGAGAAACTGCAGACGATCCAGGAATACCGCTTCCTGCTCTATGCGCTGATGGTGATCGGCGTGCTGCTGTTCCGGCCGGAGGGGCTGCTGCCGCGGCCGGTGCGGCGCTATTTTCCGAGGTGGCGGCCATGAACCCGCTGCTGCAAGCGCGCGGCCTGATGCGCCGCTTCGGCGGCGTGGTCGCGCTCGACGGACTCGACCTCGACGTCGCGGCCAACGAAATTCTCGGCCTGATCGGCCCGAACGGTTCCGGCAAGACGACGTTCTTCAACGTCGTCACCGGCATCTACGGCGCCGACGCCGGCACCGTCACCTTCGGCGGCGCCGACATCACCCGCGCACCCTCCCGCGCCGTCTACAAAGCCGGCATTGCGCGCACCTTCCAGCGCTCGCGGCTGTCGCTGCCGTTGTCAATCTTCGACAACATCATGATCGGCAATCACCAGCATCTCAACCAGGGGCTCTGGTTCAACCTGATGCGGCGCAAGGCGTTCAAGCGCGAATTCGAGGAAAACTACGCGGCCGCCCGCGCACTGGTCGAGGTGTTCGAGCCGGCGATGGCCGACCGGCTGTTCGAGCCGGTCGCCGGGCTGCCGATGATCGACCGCCGCCGCATCGAGATTTGCCGCGCGCTCATCAGCGCGCCCAAGCTGCTGCTGCTCGACGAGCCCTCCGCCGGCATGACGCACGAGGAAACCGCGGAACTGATGGACGACATCCTGCTGGTGCGCGAGCGCAACAAGAATCTGACCATCATCATCGTCGAGCATGAGATGGGGGTGATCGAGCGCATCACCGACCGCTGCGTGGTGCTCAATTTCGGCCGCAAGATCGCCGACGGGCCCTATCGCGAGGTCGCCGCCGACCCCCAGGTGCAGGAAGCCTATCTCGGAGTGGCATGATGACAGCACTGCTCGAGATGGACGGAGTCTTTACCGCCTACGACAAGGCCGACGTGTTGCAGGGCGTTTCGCTTGTCGTCGAGGCCGGCCGCATCACCTGCCTGCTCGGTTCCAACGGCTCCGGCAAGAGCACATTGGTGCGCTCGATCCTGGGGCTGACGCCGGCGCGCGCCGGCCGCATCGTCTTCAACGGCGACGACATCACCAAGCTGCCCACGCACAAAATTATTGCCGCCGGCATCGCCTGCATCCCGGAAGGGCGCAAGGTATTCCCCAAGCTCACGGTCGAAGAAAACCTGCGCGCGGGCGCCTATCAGGAAAGCTCCGACAAGGTCACGCAGACGCGCATGGCCGAGATCTTCGAGACGTTCCCGCGCCTGGCCGAACGGCGCGCGCAGCTTGCCGGCACCATGTCGGGCGGCGAGCAGGCCATGGTGTCGATCGGACGCGGGCTGATGTGCGCGCCCAAGCTGCTGCTGATCGACGAGCCTTCGCTCGGCCTGTCGCCGCTCTTCGTGAAGGAGAATTTCAACATCATCCGCGAGATCAATGCGCGCGGCATCACCGTGCTGCTGGTCGAGCAGAACGTGCACCAGACGCTCGCGATCTCGCACTACGGTTTTGTGCTGTCGAAGGGACGCGTGGCGACCAGCGGCACGCCCGCCGAGCTCGCCGACCGGACCGAGGTGCGCGAAGCTTATTTCGGATAAGGCGCAGTGACCGTGTCCCGGGCGCACCGCGGTACGAAGTACTGCGGTGCAGAACCGGGACCGTTGCGAATGCGGAACCTGGAACGGTCCCGGCTCTGCGGTGCAGCGTTTTACGCTGCATCGCGTCCGGGACACGGGCTTGTGCGCGGGGGAACCCCTGCCCTGACATTGGAGAGGCCCGACTCTGAGCCTTCGGAAGCGGTGAATGGAGGGGGCCTGAGGAGGCGCAAAAAATTAATGGGTTGGCTCCGCCTCAGACGAAACACTTCTCGATACTGCTCATTTTTTCGGAACATAGCGCGGCTCATCGCGTTACCGCCCTGGCGAGGCGACGACCGGGGGTAATCGCTATTCCAGCAGAACACAACGGGAACTCTGTCCCCCCTCCTGGCCAAGCCAAGCGGCGGCAAGAGGCTATCTGCCGGAATTAATTCGCGAATTCCTCGGCTGAAAAGAACATAGGGGAGCCCCATGGCCAGATCGCGTCAGGCTGGAGCGGGTAAATCCAAACAAGATCAGGCCTCGGTTGCGGCAGCCCTCGCGTCACGAAAGACGCTTGGCGAGATGGCAAACGGCAACGGCTCGTCGGAACTTATCGAGCTCCTGTCTGCCCTCCAGACGATGCGGGCCGGCGATTTCTCGGTGCGCATGTCAGTCGAACACGACGGACTGGCCGGCAAGATTGCCGATGTTTTCAACGACATTGTCGCCGCCAACGAGCGCATGTCGCGCGAATTGGAGCGCGTCGGCGAGATGGTCGGGCGCGAGGGCAAGACGCGCCATCGCGTCAAATTCGGCCTTGCCAGCGGTGCCTGGAGCGACATGGAAGGCTCAGTCAATACGCTGATCGACGATCTGCTCTGGCCGACGAAGGAAGTCACCCGCGCCGTTGCCGCCGTTGCGCAAGGCGACCTTTTGAAGACGGTGCGCACCGAAGTCGACGGCCGGCCGCTCAAGGGCGAGTTCCTCGAATCCGCGAACATCGTGAACACGATGATCAAGCAACTCAGCGTGTTCACCTCGGAGGTGACGCGCGTCGCTCGCGAGGTGGGAACGGAAGGCAAACTCGGCGGACAGGCGCAAGTGCGCGAGGTGAGCGGCGTCTGGAAAGACCTCACCGAGAACGTCAACTCGATGGCCTCCAATCTGACGGCGCAGGTCCGCAACATCGCGGAAGTGACGATCGCGGTGGCGAACGGCGACTTGTCGAAAAAGATCACCGTCGACGTCCGCGGCGAGATCCTTCAGCTCAAGGAAGCCATCAACACGATGGTGGATCAGTTGCGTTCGTTCGCGTCGGAAGTGACGCGCGTCGCGCGCGAGGTCGGCACGGAAGGCAAGCTCGGCGGTCAGGCCATCGTTCCGGGCGTTGCCGGCACATGGAAGGACCTGACCGATTCCGTGAACGCAATGTGCGGAAATCTGACCGACCAGGTCCGCAACATCGCGCAGGTCACTACCGCGGTCGCGCGCGGCGACCTGTCGCGCAAGATCACGGTCGATGTGCGCGGCGAAATTCTCGAACTCAAGGACACCATCAACACGATGGTGGATCAGCTCAACGGCTTTGCCTCGGAAGTGACGCGCGTCGCGCGCGAAGTCGGAACC
>JAKAHJ010000034.1 GCA_021815055.1 Pseudomonadota bacterium
CCTGCCGGATTTCTCGGTTGCCGACGGAGCGGCGACGCTGTCGGAGCTCACCGCGGCGGCGGTCGGGCGCGTGGTCGGCCATCTGCCGGCCCCGCCCAAGGCCTGGATCGTGGCCGGCGGCGGCGCCCGCAATCCGACCCTGATGCGGATGCTGTCCGATCGGCTGGCGCCGGCGAGCGTGGAAACCGCCGATGCGGTGGGTTGGTCGTCGCAGTCGCTCGAGGCGCAGGCTTTCGCTTATCTCGCGGTGCGGACGCTGAACGGGCTGCCGCTCACCTTCCCGACTACGACGGGGGTGAAACAGCCGATGCAGGGCGGCGTGGTGGCAAGGCCGTAGCTTGGTTATTCGCTGTCGGCGGCTACGCTGCGCTCGGCTTGCGCTGGACGTTCAGACGCTTGTCGAGATACTGGCCGATCGAGGTGAGCAGCGCATCGACCTTGCCGTCGAAGAAATGGTTGGCGCCTTGCACCACCTTCTGCTCGATGACGATGCCCTTCTGGGTCTTGAGCTTGTCGACCAGCGTATTGACGTCCTTGGCCGGCACCACCGCGTCCTTGTCGCCATGGATGATCAGGCCGGAGGAGGGGCAGGGCGCCAGGAACGAGAAGTCGTAGAGGTTGGCGGGCGGGCAGATCGAGATGAAGCCCTCGATCTCCGGCCGGCGCATCAGGAGCTGCATGCCGATCCAGGCGCCGAAGGAGAAGCCGGCGATCCAGCAGCTCTTGGCTTCCGGGTTGATGGTTTGCGCCCAGTCGAGCGCGGCGGCAGCATCCGACAATTCGCCGGTGCCGTGGTCGAACGCGCCCTGGCTGCGGCCGACGCCGCGGAAGTTGAAACGCAGCGCCGAAAACCCGCGATGCACGAAGGCATAGTAGAGCTGATAGATGATCTGGTGGTTCATCGTCCCGCCGAACTGCGAATGCGGATGCAGGACGATGGCGATCGGCGCGTTTTTCTGGCGCGCCGGATGGTACCGGCCTTCGATCCGTCCCGCCGGACCGGTAAAGATGACTTCAGGCATCGCTCTCCACCTCAGAGTCCGATCGGCCCGCCCTGTCGCCGGCACATCGGGATTGGTTGCGCGTCGACGGTCTTTGAAGCCTCGGACAACAGTTTGGAATCATTCTAATTATGCGAATATCGCTTTTCTCGACCGCAACACAGGCTATAAGCATCGGGGCTGCGAGTGTCGGCTTCTAACATGACCCGCAGGGCAAAAAGCAAGCTTTTTGCTCCCAGTGCGGTCATAGACCCGGGTCGGTTGGGTCACACCGATATTTGGGCGACAGACCGCCTTTCGGAAGGGCCGAAGCGGAAATATCGTTTTGACAACGAGCGTTACCTGAATTTGCGGAACCGATGAACGAGCGCGCCTATTTCGACTGGAATGCGACCGCCCCGCTGCGGCCGGAAGCGCGCGCCGCCATGGTCGCGGCGCTCGGACTGACCGGCAATGCTTCATCCGTGCACGCCGAGGGCCGTGCCGCCCGCCAGCTTATCGAAAACGCGCGCGTCCAGGTCGCGGCCCTGCTCGGAGCCGAGGCGAGCCACGTCACCTTCACCAGCGGCGCCACCGAAGCGAACATGCTGGCGCTTTCACCCGCTGTCACAACTGGCGGGCGCAAAGGATTGCGCGGCAAGCTGTTTTTTGCCGCGACCGAGCATCCGTCGGTGCGCGCCGGCGGCCGTTTCCCGGCGGACAAAATCGAGGAGTTGGCGGTCGGCCGCGACGGCCTCGTCGATCTTCACGCTCTTAAAGAGGCGCTGGCCGGGGCCGAGCGGCCGCTCGTCTCGGTCATGCTCGCCAACAACGAGACCGGCGTCATCCAGCCGATCGCCGAGATCGCCGGGATCGTGCATGAGGCCGGCGGCCTCCTGCACGTCGACGCCGTGCAGGGCGCCGGCCGCATCCTCTGCCGCATGGACGAATTGGGGGCGGACCTGCTCACGCTGTCCTCGCACAAGCTGGGCGGACCGCAGGGCGCCGGGGCGCTTATTTGCGGCCGCGGGATCCAGATCGAGGAACCCCTGATCCGGGGTGGCGGGCAGGAGCGCGGTCTGCGCGCCGGAACCGAGAATGTCGCCGCCATCGCCGGCTTCGGCGCAGCCTGCGCCGCGGCGCTGGCCGTGCGGCAGCCGGCCGCAGCCCGCATGGCCGCGCTGCGTGACCGGCTTGAGGCCGGTCTCAAGGCGATCGCCCCTGAGGTCGTCATCTTCGGCGCGGGCGCGCCGAGGCTGCCCAACACCAGCCTGTTCGCGGTTCCCGGCGCGAAGGCCGAGACCGCGCTAATCGCTTTCGATCTCAGCGGGATAGCGCTGTCGTCGGGTTCCGCCTGCTCATCCGGCAAGGTGCAGGTTTCGGCCGTGCTGGCCGCTATGGGCGTGGAACCGGAATTGGCGCGCGGCGCGCTGCGCGCAAGCCTGGGCTGGACGACCACCGAAAATGAGGTCGACAACCTGCTAAACGCTTGGAGGAATGTCGTTTCGTCATTACTTAAGAAGCAGACGCAAGAGGGAATCGCCGCCTGAGGCGGCATTGCCGGAAACCATCACCAGGGACGATCGCAGCCGAGCCACGCGAACCGACCATAACCGACAAATCCAACCCGCGGTCCTTGCAACCGTGAGCGGAGGGAAGAATGCCGGCCGTACAAGAGACCGTCGAGCAGGTCCGACGCATCGACGTTGATCAATACAAATATGGATTCGAGACCAACATCGAATCCGAGAAGGCCCCCAAGGGTCTTTCCGAAGACACCGTCCGCTTCATTTCGGCCAAGAAGAACGAGCCGGAATGGATGCTCAACTGGCGGCTCGAGGCCTATCGCCGCTGGCTGACCATGCGCGAGCCGAGCTGGGCGCGCGTCTCCTATCCCAAGATCGACTACCAGGACATCTACTATTACGCCGCGCCGAAGGCGTTCACGGCGCCCAAGTCGCTCGACGAGGTCGATCCCGAGATCCTGAAGACCTACGAGAAGCTCGGCATTCCGCTCAAGGAGCAGGAAATCCTCGCCGGCGTGCGCAAGCAAGGCGAGCCGAGCCAGCTCGACGACGACGAGATGACCGGCGGGGAAGCGCGCGGCCGCGTCGCGGTCGACGCCGTGTTCGATTCCGTGTCGGTCGCCACCACCTTCAAGGCCGAGCTGAAGAAGGCCGGCGTGATCTTCATGCCGATTTCGGAAGCGATCCGCGAGCATCCCGAGCTGGTGAAGAAATATCTCGGCTCGGTGGTGCCGACCTCGGACAATTTCTTTGCCACGCTCAATTCGGCGGTGTTCTCCGACGGCAGTTTCGTCTACGTGCCGGAGGGCGTGCGCTGTCCGATGGAATTGTCGACTTACTTCCGCATCAACGAGAAGAACACCGGCCAGTTCGAGCGTACGCTCATCATCGCCGACAAGGGCGCCTACGTCTCCTATCTCGAAGGCTGCACCGCACCGATGCGCGACGAGAACCAGTTGCATGCCGCCGTGGTCGAACTGGTCGCGCTCGACGACGCCGAGATCAAATACTCGACGGTGCAGAACTGGTATCCGGGCGATGCCGAAGGCAAAGGCGGCATCTTCAATTTCGTCACCAAGCGCGGCGACTGCCGCGGAGCCCGCTCGAAAATCTCCTGGACCCAGGTCGAAACCGGCTCGGCCATCACTTGGAAATATCCGAGCTGCATCCTGCGCGGCGATAGCTCTCGCGGTGAATTTTATTCGATCGCGATTTCGAACGGCCGCCAGCAGGTCGACTCAGGCACCAAGATGATCCATCTCGGCAAGAACACGACGAGCCGGATCATCTCCAAGGGCATTTCGGCCGGCAAATCCAACAACACCTATCGCGGGCTGGTCACCGCGCACCGCAAGGCAACCGGCGCTCGCAACTTCACCAATTGCGATTCGCTTTTGATCGGCGACCAGTGCGGCGCGCACACGGTGCCCTATATCGAAGCGAAGAATTCTTCCGCCGTGTTCGAGCACGAGGCCACCACCTCGAAAATCTCCGAGGACATGCTGTTCTATTGCCAGAGCCGCGGCATGTCGGCGGAAGAGGCGACCGCGCTGGTGGTCAACGGCTTCGTCAAGGACGTGCTGCAGCAATTGCCGATGGAATTCGCCGTCGAGGCGCAGAAGCTGATTTCGATCTCATTGGAGGGGAGTGTGGGATGAGTGTCGACCGTCGGAAATTCCACGCCGAGGCGGGAAGCTGCCTCGGGCAGAGCAAGCCCGCCGGCGAACTGGTCGATTGCGTGGCCGCGCATTTTCCCGCCGTCGAAGTCTTTCGCGAAAACGACGACCTCGTCATCAAGGGCGGCCACCGCTTCCTGGTCGTGCGGCGCGACGGCGCCGACCGTTTCCATGTGACGGAAAACGTCTCGGTGCCGTCGACCACCGTGGTCGACGAGGGCGGGGGAAACTTGCGCACGCTCGATCAACTCATCGATGAAATCGCCGGTTTGGCGGAGTAACGGAACCGACAATGTCGCTTTTGGAAATCAAGAACCTGCATGCCGAGGTCGAGGGCAAGAAAATCCTCAATGGCCTGACGCTCACGATCGAGAAGGGCCAGGTCGCGGCCATCATGGGCCCGAACGGCTCGGGCAAGTCGACGCTCGCTTACGTGCTTGCCGGCAAGCCCGGCTACGAAGTGACCGAAGGCGAGGTGCTGCTGGACGGCGAGAACATCCTCGATATGGGCGCGGACGAGCGCGCCGCCAAGGGCGTGTTCCTGGCCTTCCAGTATCCGGTGGAAGTGCCGGGCGTCGCCACCATGACCTTCCTGCGCACCGCGCTCAACGCGCAGCGCAAGACGCGGAGCGAGGGCGAACTCTCGACGCCGGAATTCATGAAGCTCGTGCGCGAGACCGCGGGCCAACTCGGCATCGGTCAGGACATGCTGCGCCGCGCGGTCAATGTCGGCTTCTCGGGCGGCGAGAAGAAGCGCAACGAGATCATGCAAATGGCGATCCTGCAGCCGCGGCTCGCCGTGCTGGACGAGACCGATTCCGGGCTCGACATCGACGCGCTGAAAATCGTGGCCGACGGCGTCAACCGCCTGCGCTCGCCCGAGCGCTCGATGATCGTGATCACGCATTACCAGCGGCTGCTGAACTACATCGTGCCCGACGTCGTGCACGTCTTGGCCAAGGGCCGCGTGGTGAAGTCGGGCGGCAAGGAACTGGCGCTCGCGCTCGAGGCCGAGGGCTATGCGCAATACGTAGGCGAGGCGGCGTAAGGGCGCAATTGCGGGTCGAAACGGAAAGGAAACTGGGCTAGGCTGCGATCATGACCGAACCGGACAACATCGTCCTCCAGCATCTGCGCGCGATCCGCGAGCAACTCGATACGATGAACAATCGTATTTTGGAGTTGACGCAGCGTATGGGTAACGTGGAGGTTCAACTCGCCAATTTGTCCGTTCGTGTCGATCGCATCGATGCCCGTCTGGATCGGGTCGAGCGCCGTCTCGGCTTGATTGAAGCGTAACGCGCCGGTCGCGCTGCGCTCGGAAAGTTAGGGCTACGATGGCTGATGTGACTCCGATTAAGACTCCGGCCGAACAGGCGCTGGCAAACGCCTATACGGGCGCGCGCGACAGACTGCCCGGAAAGGGCGCGGTTGCCGCCTTGCGCGAAGACGCCTTCCGCGCCTTCGAGGCGCGCGGGCTGCCGCACCGGCGCGTCGAGGAGTGGAAATACACCGACCTGCGCACGCTGATGCGCGACCTCTATCCGCTGGCCGCGCCACCGGATGCGGCGGCGAAGGCGCGCACGAAGGAAGCGGGTAATGTGCTCGCCGGGGTCGGCTGCCGGCGGCTTGTCTTCGTTGCTGGCGTCTTCGTCCCGGAGCTGTCGGACCTCGCGGCGGAGGCAGGCGTCAGCATCGGCTCGATGGCCGAGGCGCTGGCCAAGGGCGATGCGCTGGTGGCAGCCCATGTCGGCAAGACCTTCGCCACCGATGACGTCGCGGTGGCGCTCAACACCGCGCTGATGGGCGATGGCGCGGTGATCCGCATTGCATCCGGCACGCAGGTCGCGCGGCCGATCCATCTGATTTTCGCCGCCGGGTCCGACAGGCCGAGCGCGATCTTCATGCGTTCGCTGATCGTGGTGGAGAAAGGCGCGCGCGTCACCATCGTCGACGATCATGACAGCGGCGGGAGCCAGGAAAACGCCGCGCTCGAGCTCGTCGTGGGCGACGAGGCCGAGGTGGACTATGTGAAGCTCACGCGGACGAATGCGCTGCATGTCGCGAGCCTGATGGCTACGGTCGGCGCGCGGGCGCGCTTCAACAGTTTCGCCTTCACGCGCGACGGCAAACTGGTGCGCAACCAGAACTTCATCCGCTTCGCCGGCGAGCACACCGAAAGCGGTATCCGCGGCGTGAGCCTGTTGCGCGGTGACGATCACGTCGACACCACGCTTTTGATCGACCACGCCAAGGGCCATTGCGTCAGCCGCGAGCAGTTCCGCACCGTGCTCGACGACGAGAGCCACGGCGTGTTCCAGGGCAAGATCGTGGTCGAACCGCACGCGCAGAAGACCGATGCCAAGATGATGACGCGGTCGCTGCTACTCACCGACCGCGCCGAGGCCGACAACAAGCCCGAGCTGGAAATCTTCGCCGACGACGTGGTCTGCGGTCACGGCGCCACCGCAGGCGCGCTCGATCCTGGCCTTAAGTTTTACCTGATGTCGCGCGGAATTTCGGAGCCCGAGGCGGAAGCTCTGCTGATCCAGGCCTTCATCGGCGAGACGGTGGAAGAAATCGCGCACGAGGGTATCCGCACGGCGGTGATGAACGCGGCGATCGAATGGTTGGGGAGGCGCGAATGGTGAGCGCCAACCACACCGTTCGTCCCCGCGAAAGCGGGGACCCAGCGCGGCCAATCGTCAAGCACAGGGGTGGGTGCTGGATTCCCGCTTACGCGGGAATGAGCGGGTGTGGCGGCAACATTGCGAGTAAGCACTGACATGCACCCTGCGGTCTCGAACGGTTCCTATGACGTTGCCCGCATAAGGGAGGATTTCCCGGCGCTGGCGATGCAGGTCTATGGCAAGCCGCTCGTTTATCTCGACAACGCGGCCTCGGCGCAGAAGCCGATTCCTGTGCTCGAGCGCCTGCACAAGGCCTATACGTCCGAATACGCCAATGTGCATCGCGGCCTGCATTTCCTGGCCAATGAGGCGACCGAGGCCTATGAGGGCGCGCGCGAGAAGGTGCGGGCTTTCCTCGGCGCCGGACGCACAGAGGAAATCGTCTTCACCCGCAACGCGACCGAGGCGGTCAACCTGGTCGCCTATACTTTCGGGCGCGAGCGCATCAAGGAAGGCGATGAGATCGTGCTCTCGATCATGGAGCACCATTCCAACATCGTGCCCTGGCATTTCCTGCGCGAGCGCTATGGCGCGGCGATCAAATGGGCGCCCATCGACGACGAGGGCAATTTCCTCCTCGACGAATTCGAGAAGCTCCTGTCGCCGCGCACCAAAATGGTGGCGATCACGCAGATGTCGAATGCGCTCGGCACCGCGGTGCCGGTCAAAGATGTCGTCCGGCTCGCGCATGCGCGCGGCATTCCGGTGCTGGTCGACGGTGCGCAGGGCGCCGTGCATCTCGACATCGACGTGCGCGACCTCGACTGCGATTTCTATGTCTGCACCGGCCACAAGCTCTACGGGCCGACCGGCATCGGCGTGCTCTACGGCAAATACGCGCATCTTTCGTCCATGCCGCCGTTCAATGGTGGCGGCGAGATGATCCAGGACGTGACGCAGGACCGCATCACCTATGGCGAACCGCCCTATCGCTTCGAGGCCGGGACGCCGGCGATCGTGCAGGCGATCGGCCTGGGCGCGGCCATCGACTACATCAATTCGGTCGGCAAGGCGCGCATCCGCGCGCATGAGACCGCGTTGCTGGAATACGCGCACGAGAAGCTCGGCGCGATCAATTCGCTGCGCATCGTGGGCAGGGCCAAGGGCAAGGGGCCGATCGTCTCCTTCGAGATCAAGGGAGCGCATCCGCACGATGTCGCCACCATCATCGACCGTTCGGGCGTCGCGGTGCGCGCCGGCACCCATTGCGTGATGCCGCTTTTGGCGCGCTTCGGGCTCAGCGCCACCTGCCGCGCTTCGTTCGCTATGTACAACACCAAAGACGAAGTGGACGCGCTTGCCGCTTCGCTCGTCAAGGCGCAGGAGTTCTTCGCATGACCGAAGACACGCCCATGACCGGCAGCATGACCGCCGATGTGCCGGAAGCCGCGGCCGTCACCGAACGGCCGCCGGAGAATGCAGCCGTGAGCGGTTCCGCGGCGCTACCGCAGGAGGAGCTGAACCAACTCACCGACGGCATCGTGGCCGCGCTCAAGACCGTCTACGATCCGGAGATTCCGGCCGACATCTACGAGCTCGGCCTGATCTACAAGATCGGCATCGGCGACGACCGCGCGGTGGCGATCGATATGTCGCTGACCTCGCCCAATTGTCCCGCGGCGCAGGATCTGCCGGTGATGGTGGAAAACGCGGTCTCCAGCGTGCCGGGCGTGAAGGAAACCAAGGTGGCGGTTGTATGGGACCCGCCCTGGGATCCGAGCCGGATGTCGGACGAGGCCCGGCTCGTCTTGAACATGTGGTGAGTGTTGTATTTTCGCAGAGAAACGCCAGATCGAGATTGATACGAGGACCGACATGGCCACGGCACGACCCCGACCCCAGGTGATGCGGCTTACCGAAGCGGCCGCGACGCGTATCAAGGACGTCATGGCGCGGGCGGATCGCCCGGTCGCCGGCGTGCGCGTCGGCGTCAAGAACGGCGGCTGCGCCGGCATGGAATACACCATGGAATATGCCGACGAGGTGAAGCCGACCGACGAGGTGGTCGAGGACAAGGGCGTCAAGCTTTTGATCGACCCCAAGGCGGTGCTGTTCCTGCTCGGCACCGAGATGGATTTCAAGACCGAGAAGCTGTCGGCGCAATTCGTGTTCAACAATCCGAACCAGACCAGCGCCTGCGGCTGCGGCGAGAGCGTGCAGATCAAGCCGGTGAGCGAGGACGCGGCCGGCAGGGCGTGAGCGGCCCGCTCAGGCCACCTGAGCGGCCGGCGTGCAGCCGGCGACCTCGGGATCGGTCTCGCAGATCACGCGATTGCGGCCGTGCCGTTTGGCGGCATAGAGGCAGGCGTCGGTGCGTTCGATCATGGTCTGCGCGCTGTCGCTCTTATGCACGGTGGCGACCCCGATCGACACCGTCACGCGGCCGAGATGCTCGCCGGTCGAGCGTTTCATCAATTCCTTGGTCATCACTGCGCGGCGGATGTGGTCGGCGACCGTGATCGCCGAGCGCAGCACGGTATTGGGTAGAATGATGGCGAACTCTTCGCCGCCGTAGCGCGCGACGGTATCCTGGCCCTTGACGTTCTGTTTCACCGACATCGCCACCAGCCGCAGCACCTGGTCGCCGGTGAGATGGCCGAAGCTGTCGTTGAAGGTCTTGAAGTGGTCGATGTCGGTCATCATCAGCGACAGCGGCTCGTTCTTGGCGCGCGCCTCGGCGATGGCCTGTTCGAGGGTGGTGTCGAAATATTTGCGATTGGCGAGCTGCGTCAGGGGATCCGTGAGGCTCTCGTTGCGGACTGCCTCGAGATTGACCTGCAGCTCGTTGATCTCCTGCTTGGAGGCGCTGAGGCGCTCTTCCAGCTTCTGGTTGGAGACGTGCATCTCCTTCGCGGTCTGCACCAGGCTCTCGACGATGGCGCGCAGGCCCTCGCGGTCCTTCGACTGACCGAGTTGCTCGCTCATGTCGTGCAGGCTCTCGCTGTAGCTATTGGCCGAGCCGGCGGCGGCGTCGATCATCGCCATGACCTGCTCGATCTCGCCCATGACCTGGCTGTTGACCTTGTCGATCTTTTCCGACATCCGGGCGGGCGAGAGATAGGCCGTGTAGATCTGTTCGAGATCGCCGTCGGTGAGCTGGCCGGTCTGCTGCAGCGTCTCGTTGATCTTCTGGTTGAGCGAGGGATGGTAGCCCGTCGCATAGGCGTACCAGATTTCATAATTGCGCGGAGTCGCGGGCTGCCTGAGCGCCTTCATCTGGCCGAGCGCAATGTCTGCGAACGCCATTATGCGTTCGTGGTCGTCGGCTTGCCCCGGCATCGGCAACTCCCCTATCCAAACGTTTTTACTGCTGGAAATACCGGCAACCGCCGTCCTGCGGCGTGCGTTCCCGGGCAGGACGGTATTAGAGGGAAGTGAATCGCTGGTAAATTCGCGGTCCGGCCGCCCGCGACCCTTCGCCGTCACGTGACGAAGGCAGGGATGGGCGCATGTACGGATCAGGCCTTCAGGCGGACCGGACGCAGCAAAAAGGCGGGCAGGTGGCTGCCGTCGGCGTCTTCGGTCACCAGTTCGCGTGCCGGACGCGGGCGCGGTGCGGGCGTGCGCTGAGCGTCCGCCACCGAAGGACGGCGCTGCGGCTGGCGCTCGCCGCGGTGGTGGCGTTCGGACCGCTCGCCATAGGCGGGCGCGTGGTTCTCTTGCGGCTCGCGCGGCGCCGCGGCGGCCATGGCCGGAATGGGCTGGCCGGTCAGCTTTTCGATCGCGGCCACCGCCTTGCCGTCGGCCGGCGCCACGATGGTGATGGCGGTGCCGGACTTGCCGGCACGCCCGGTGCGCCCGATGCGGTGGACATAGTCATCGGGGTGATGCGGCACGTCGAAGTTGAAGATGTGGCTCACGTCCGGAATGTCGAGGCCGCGGGCGGCGACGTCGGAAGCGATCAGCAGCGTGGCCTCGCCTTTGCGGAAGGCGTCGAGCGCAGCCATACGGGCCGGCTGATCCAGGTCGCCGTGCAGCGCCACCGCGTTGAACTTGTGGCGCACGAGCGAGCGGTGCAGCAGCGCGACCTCGCGCTTGCGGTTGCAGAAGATGATGGCGTTCTTGAAATTGTCGGCCGAGCGCAGCAGCCGGCGCAGCGTCTCGCGCTTCTCGGCCGGGTCGCGCCCGGTCGACACCTGAAGCTGCGTGATGGTGGTGGCGGCGGTGGCCGGCCGCGAGACTTCCACGCGTACCGGATTGTGCAGGAAGGTATCGGCGATCCGTTGGATTTCGGGCGGCATCGTCGCGGTGAAGAACAGCGTCTGGCGCGTGAACGGCACCAGCTTGCCGATGCGCTCGATGTCGGGGATGAAGCCCATGTCGAGCATGCGGTCGGCTTCGTCGATGATGAGCAATTCGCAGCCCGACAGCAAAAGCCGCCCGCGCTCGGAATGATCGAGCAGGCGGCCTGGGGTGGCGATCAGCACATCGACGCCGCGCAATAGCTTGCTGTCCTGGTCGCCGAACGAAACGCCGCCGATGAGCAGGGCGACGTTGAGCTTGCTGTTCTTGCCGTATTTCTCGAACTGTTCGGCGACCTGCGCGGCGAGTTCGCGCGTCGGCTCCAGGATCAGCGTGCGCGGCATGCGCGCCCGCGCGCGGCCCTGTTCGAGCATCGTGAGCATCGGCAGCACGAAGGCGGCGGTCTTGCCGGTGCCGGTCTGGGCGATGCCGAGCACGTCGCGGCGGGCGAGGACGTGCGGAATGGCTTGAGCTTGGATGGGTGTGGGGGTTTTGTAGCCGGCCGCCTCGATGGCGGTGAGAACCTTCGCGGATAGTCCGAGATGGGAAAAGGGCATATAACCTCAAGCAAAGACCATCCGGGGTCCGCGCCGGACAAGAGAGAACCAGTTTCTTTGCGCGGGGGACGGTCGAATCTTTTTCGTCTGACCGGTTGGCTGGAACATAGGGCCGAAACGGCCGAAGTCAATGCTGGGATCGCCCAATAAGCGGCATTAATCGTTAACTTTTCGGCGTCCGGAGGTTTGTTTATGACGGTTCCACTGCCGCTGGTGCTGGTTCCCGGCCTCTTATGCAGCGCCCGCCTTTATGCGCCACAGATCGCGGCTTTGTGGCCGTGCGGCCCGGTCATGGTCGCCGACCACCGGCAAGAGGAGGAGATCGGTGCGCTCGCCGCCGGCATCCTGGCGCAGGCGCCACCGCGTTTCGCGCTCGCCGGGCTCTCGATGGGCGGCTACATCGCCTTCGCCATGCTGCGGCAGGCGCCGGACCGTATCGCCAAGCTCGCCTTGCTCGACACCTCCGCGCGGCCGGACACGCCGGAGCAGACCGCAGAGCGGGAGAAATTCATCGGCACGGCGCATGTCGGCAAGCTCAGCCAGGTGGTCGACACGCTGGCGCCGCGCTTCCTGCATCGCGACCGTCGCGACGACGACGCGCTCAATCGCACGATCCGCGACATGGCCGCCGACACCGGCGTCGACGGTTTCGTGCGGCAGCAGAAGGCGATCATGGGCCGGCCGGACTCGCGGCCTCTTCTGTCCAGCATCCACTGTCCGGCCCTGGTGCTGGTGGGGGAGGGCGACGAGCTCACGACCCCGGAACTGGCCAAAGAGATCGCCGCGGGTATTTCTGGTTCGCGGCTTGTGGTCGTTCCGGACTGCGGCCATTTATCCACCATCGAAAAGCCCGAACCGGTGAATGCCGCGCTCGCCGAGTGGCTGCGCGGTTAGTCCAACCGGCTTTGCGATCTGGAGAATGTGCGGTGAGCGAGCATCGTGACACGGCCGGCGTCATCGCCCCGCCGCCGCTCCTGGCGCTGGCGGCGGCCGTGCTCGGCCTGTTAATTGATCGATGGCTGCCGTTCGACGCGCTCGGCGCGCTGTTGTCGTGGCCGGCGCGGCTCGCGATCGGCGTGCTGCTGTTCGCCGCTTGCGCCGCATTTGGCTTTCCCGCGCTCTTCGCCTTCCGTGCAGCGGGGACGCATGTCGAGCCGTGGAAGCCGGCGACGGCGCTGGTCACCACCGGCATTTTCCGCCGACTGCGCAATCCGATGTATGTCGGTATCGTCCTGTTCCTTCTGGGCCTCGCCATCCTGCTCGCCTCCGACGGCATCCTGGCGATGACCCTCCTCCTCATGCCGGTGCTGCATTTCGGAGTGGTCAGGCGCGAGGAGCGTTATCTCGAGGCGAAATTCGGCGATGCCTACCGGCGCTACAAGGAAACGGTGCCGCGTTACGGCTGGCTCCGTTGAACGCCGAATGTGTGCGAGCGACAGCGGCTAGAAAAGTGCCAGCCTTTCACGGCTTCGTCCCTTTGCCTTGGCGGGGCCGCCGCCTATAGGGGGTGCGCAAGACAAGCCATTGTTGGGAGTTCGGCACGGTGCGCACACAGGTCGGTATCATCGGGGCGGGGCCCGCGGGTCTGATGCTGGCGCGGCTGCTCAAGCTGCAGGGCGTCGACTCCATCATCATCGAGAACCGCAGCGAAGAATATATCTACAACCGCATCCGTGCCGGGCTGATCGAGCACTGGGCGGCCGATCTATTGGTCGATGTCGGCGTCGGCGAGCGCATGCAGCGCGAAGGACTCCGGCACTGGGGCATCAATATCGGCATCAATGGCGAACTGCACCGCCTCGACTTCAAGGCGCTGGTGAACAAGCGGGTCACCATCTACGGGCAGCAGGAAGTCGTGAAGGATCTGGTGGCGCGCCGTCGCGCCGACGGCGGACCGCTTCTGTTCGAGGTCGACGGCGTTACGGTACACGACGTGAAAACGGACCGGCCGAAGATCAGCTTCACACATGAAGGCCGCGCCGAGGTGATCGAATGCGATTTCATCGCCGGCTGCGACGGCTTTCACGGCATCGCACGGCCGAGCGTTCCCGACGGCGTACTCAGCGTGTTCGAGCGCGAATACCCGTTCGGCTGGCTTGGCATCCTGTCGGAATCGCCGCCGCCGGACCACGAACTGATCTATTCCTACACCGACCGCGGCTTCGCGCTCTACACCATGCGCTCGCCGACGCTGGCACGGCTCTATCTGCAATGCGACCCCGACGAGGACATCGAGAACTGGCCGGATGCGCGCGTTTGGGACGAATTGCACAAGCGCTTGGGCGGTGCGCGCAAGCTGGAAGAAGGCGCGATGCTGCAGAAGGGCATCACCCCGATGCGCAGCTTCGTGGTCGAGCCGATGCAGTACGGCCGTCTGTTCCTCGCCGGCGATAGCGCGCACATCGTGCCGCCGACCGGCGCCAAGGGCATGAACCTCGCCTTCGCCGACGTGATGTTCATGTCGCGCGCGATCGAGAAGTTTTACACGAAGAACAGCGGCGATCTTCTGGAAAGCTATTCGGCGACCTGTCTCAGGCGCATCTGGAAGGCGCAGCGCTTCTCCTGGTGGATGACGCAGATCATGCACCGCTTCCCCGCCGAGTCCGCCTTCGACCGCCGCCGCCAGTTCTCCGATCTCGACTACCTCACCAGTTCGGAGACCGCCGCTCGCTCGCTCGCCGAGCAATATGTCGGCCTGCCGCTGGACTAGCCGCTTAGCGCCGTGCGCAGTAGGCGGTTGAGCAATGCGAAGGAGGGGCCGGCGGACTCGGCCCGCCTCGGGGCGCGTTGAAAGATCGGCTTAACACAGTGTCACATTGGCATTTCCGTCCAGTCGAGGGCAGTGTAGCCTGCCTTTCCATGGCAGCCCGCTGAAGAACAGGCGCCGAACGGAGTGGAGGAAATCATGAGGAGAGCTCGAAGCCTATTCGCTGCAGGACTGGCGGCCGCGCTGGCGGCCTTCTGCGCGATGCCCGTCCAGGCGGACGACTATCCAAGCCGCCCGATCCGCTTCATCGTCGGCTTCGCCGCCGGCGGCGGCAACGATCTGTTCGCGCGCCTGGTGCTGCAGAAATTTTCGGAGCAGACGGGACATACCGCTGTCGTTGAAAACAAGCCCGGCGCGGGGGGACGGATCGCGTCCGATTTCGTCGCGCATCAGCCGCCCGACGGCTATACGGTGCTGGTCGGCGCCACCGGACAGATGGCCATCGCGACCGCCATTTTTACTAATCTCAATTACAACGCAGTCACCAGCTTTACCCCGCTCAACATGATCGCCTCATTCCCGCTGGTGCTCGTGGTACCGGCGAACCATCCGGCCAAGAGCGTGAAGGAACTGGTGGCCTGGGCGAAGGCGCATCCCGACAAGTCGAACTACGGTACTTCGTCGCCGGCTTTCACGATCGCCACGGAACTGTTCAAGCTCAAGACCGGCATGCCCGCGGTGGCGATCCCGTTCAAGGGCAGCAACGAATCCAACCAGTGCGTGCTGAGTGCGCAGTGCCTGTTCACGATTTCCGACGGGCCGCCGGCGATTCCACTGGTCAAGGGCGGCAAGACGCGGGCGCTCGCAGTGACCGGTTCCGAGCGCTCGCCGCTCTTGCCCGACGTGCCGAGCATGGCCGAGGCGGGTTACCCCGAGGTCGACACCCATCTGTGGAGCGGATTTTTCGTTCCGGCCGGCACGCCCGAACCGATCGTGAAGAAGCTCACGGCTGAACTCGGCCGCGCGCTGGCGGATGCCCATGTCCAGGAGGGTCTGAAGAAAATGGCCGTCACGCCGGGTGGACCGACCGGCGAGGCGTTCCGGAAGGTGGTCGAAACCGACATCAAAACCTTCGCCGCCGTGGTCAAGGCCGCAAAACTGAAGTTTCAATAGGCGGCTTGGCCGGTCGTACTCCAAATCGACGCGCCGCGTGCCGAAGACGCCATCGGGGTCGATCTGGAGGATTACCATGGTTGAGAAGGCCCCAGCCCGTGATGACTGTGGCCAAGAAGCTTGGCGTGACGCGCCAGCACGTGCACAGGACATTGGCGGAAAAGGCGGCGGTGACCCCCCGAGATGGCGATCCGGCTCGGGAAGTTCTGCGGCACTGGACCCGGGCTTTGGCTGCGCATGCAGCACGCTTACGACTTGCGGCACGCCGAACGAGCGCTGCGCGGCGAAATTGCGAAAATCCCGACCGCGACGACGCGCGCGGCATGACTTAGGCCGCTGTTCTTATCCGAACCGGAACGCCAGCAAATTATCGAAGGCGCGCAACTCAATCAGGATACGGTGCAGCAGGCCGGCGTCGCGCGTGGCGATCACCGTCGGCATCAAGGTGAGGCTGGCCTTGACGCCGTCGACCATGCGGCGGAATTCGGCATCCTTGCGGACCTTCTCGCTCGCCATGGCGTCGCAGCGCGCCACGGCATGGCCGTAAATCGCAGCCTTGGCGGCGATATCGAAGCGCGTCTCGGGCGCGCTCCAGTCGAGCTCGCGCTTGTTGTAGGCCATCAATGCGTCCATCGCCTGATTGGCGTCGCGCACGCAGTCGGCCAGAACGACGATGCCGGCCGATCGGCGCAGATTGTAGAGATCGTCGCGTACCGCGAGAAGCGCTTGCCGCGCGGCTTGCGGCCGGTTGGAATTGAGCATCATATCGGCGGTCACAAGGCGCGTGGGGATGTCGGTGAACGCGACCCCATAAAGCGCGTCGCCGTCGAAGGCGTCCGGCCGCTTGCCCGCGAAGCGCTTGGCGAGGGTGCTCCAGGCGGCGCGCAGGCGATCGATTTCGAGCGAGGCGAGATCGGTATTGCCCGTGCGCAAATATCCGATCGCCACCCGGTTATGCGCCGAGACCGTCTCCGCCGCCGCGTTGAAATCGGCGAGATCGCCGGCACGCGCTCCGGTAACGCCCGCGGCCAGAAGGACACCGAGACACGCGACGCGGGCAAGACGGGAGGGCATTGTCGATCACCAGTTTTTGACGCGAAGATATATTAATACCAGAATATAAGGAGTAATGGGAGAGGCGCGCCAGCGCCTTCCCGTCGGGGCCGGTGGCCCGGACCTGTCGACCCAGGCATCAGCGGGGCTCTTCGATATGACGACACGGCGTAATTTCATTGCAGGCGCGGCTTCCATCGCGGCGCTCGGCGTTCCGCGCCTGCGCGCCGAGCCGGTCCTCACCGATGACGGTCTCTACTCGGAGCCCTGGTTTCTGCAGAGCTTTCTCGAACTGCCGGACGATCTCGAAAGTGCGCGCAAGGAAGGCAAGCGCCTGGCGGTGATGTGGGAGCTCAAGGGCTGCCCCTATTGCAAGGAGACGCACTTCGTCAACTTCGCCCGCAAGGACATATCCGATTACGTCAAATCGAATTTCGAGGTGCTGCAGCTCAACATCATCGGCTCCCGTACCGTGACCGATTTCGACGGACAGAAGCTGTCGGAAAAGGAAATGGCCGCGAAATACGGCGTGCGCTTCACGCCGACCTTCCAGTTCTTCGGCGAGCGCGCAGCCGACCTGAAGAGCCTCGCGCCGCAGAAGCGCGAGGTGGCGCGCGCCCCCGGCTATCTCAGGCCTGACGATTTTCTCGCCATGTTCCGTTATGTGCGGGAAAAAGCCTACGAAACCAGCAGCTTTCGAGATTTCCTGAAGGCGCGGAGCTGACGCCGGAACGGGCGCGTCTGCACCTTCTTATGCGAAGGGTGGGGTTTCCGCCGCATGATCGGCGAGCGGCGCCGAAGCGAAAACTGTTGCATCGCCGGTTCAAAATGTCTAGACAGATAGACAAAGCTGAATACGATTTGCGATAGCCATTGCGCAGGCGATTGTGCTGGCTATCGTGGTAGGGAAGGAAACGCCGAGAGGCGGCGAGGGGACGGGCGGTGCCCGCACCTGTGTGCCAGTCAGCGCCGAGCCGCCGAGTCAGCATCCTTCGAACGAACGCTCCGGAAGTGCCGCCGCAACCCAGGCAAGGTTGCGTGGAAGAAAAACCATGCCGCTCGGGAGAACTGACAGATGAATTTCAATATCAATCGCCGACAGGCCTTGACGATCGGTGCCGGCGCAATGGTGGCGGCGACCGCGGGCTTTGCCGATATCGCGCTCGCCGACAAGAAGGCGGCCGACGAAGCGATCGCCAAATTCGCCGGCGGCAAGGCGCCGGTGGCGGGCAAGGTCAAGCTCGACCTGCCGGAGATCGCGGAAAACGGCAACACGGTTCCGATGATGGTGGCGGTCGACAGCCCGATGACGGCGCAGTCGCACGTGACGGAAGTGCTCGTGCTCGCCGACGGCAATCCGGCGCCGGCCGTCGTCAAGTTCCACTTTTCGCCGGCGAGCGGCGTGGCCGAGGCCGCGACGCGCATCCGCCTGGCCAAGACCCAGAACATCATTGCGGTTGCCAAGATGAACGACGGGTCCGTTTTCATGGGCACCAAGCAGGTGAAGGTGACGATCGGCGGCTGCGGCGGCTGATCGAACCGGAAAAACAACCAGATAGTCAGCCTGCTTCAGGGAGATAACGATGGCCACTAAACCGCGTATCAAGCTCGACAAGACGCAAGCCAAGAAGGGCGACCTCGTCGAGGTGAAGGCGCTCGTTCAGCACACGATGGAATCCGGACAGCGCAAGGGGCCCGACGGCAAGCCGATCCCGCGCAAGATCCTCAACAAGTTCGTCTGCACGGTGAACGGCAAAGAGGTCTTCTCGGCCGACTTCGAGCCGGCGATCTCGGCGAATCCGTATATCCAGTTCAAGTTCCGGGCCGCCGAATCCGGCCCCGTCGTGCTGACCTGGACCGACGACGACGGCAGCAAGATCGTCGGCGAGGAAAAGATCACCGTCAGCTGACGTTCGGCGCCGCCAACTCGTTCGATGCTTCGGTGCGCCGCCGGGCCGCCCGGCGGTGCCGTGCCTATATGCCTGGAGTGTGCCTTGATTACGCGTCGTGAAGTTCTGCAAGTTGGCGCCGCCGCCGGCGCTCTTTTGGCGGGCGGCGGTAATCTCACGCGGGCCTTTGCGCAACAGAAGCTCACCCAGGATGAACTGCTGAAGTTCGATGCGCTCGGCAATGTGACGCTGCTGCACGTCACCGACATCCACGGCCAGCTTATGCCGGTCTATTTCCGCGAGCCGTCGGTCAACATCGGCGTTGGCGACGCCCGTGGCAAACCGCCGCATATCACCGGCACGGACTTCCTCAAGCGCTTCGGCATCGCCGCAAAGTCGGCCGAAGCCTACGCGCTGACCTCCGAGGATTTCGCGGCGCTGGCCAAGACCTATGGCCGCATCGGCGGCCTCGACCGGCTCGCCACCGTTATCAAGCGCGTGCGCGCCGAGCGCGGGCAGGACAAGGTGCTGCTGCTCGACGGCGGCGATACCTGGCAGGGTTCGCTCGGCGCCAACCGTTCGCTCGGCCAGGACATGGTCGACTGCATGGCGCTCCTGAAGCCAGACGCCATGACCGGCCACTGGGAATTCACCTATGGCGAAGCGCGGGTGAAGGAACTGATCAAGCGCCTCGAATTTCCCTTCCTCGCGCTTAACGTGCGCGACACCGAATGGGACGAGCCGGTCTTCCCAGCCTATAAGATGTTCGAGAAGGGCGGCGTGAAGATCGCGGTGCTCGGGCAAGCCTTCCCCTACCAGCCGGTCGCCAATCCGCGCTGGATGATCCCGAACTGGTCGTTCGGCATCCGCGAGGACGACGTGCGCGCCAATGTCGAGAAGGCGCGCAAGGCCGGCGCCCAGCTTGTCGTGCTCCTGTCGCATAACGGTTTCGACGTCGACCGCAAGCTCGCCTCGCGCGTGTCCGGCATCGACGTGATCCTGACCGGTCACACGCACGACGCCATTCCCGAGGCGATCAAGGTCGGCAAGACGCTGCTGATTGCCTCCGGCAGCAGCGGCAAATTCATCTCCCGGCTCGACCTCGACGTTCAGAACGGCACCATCAAGAATTTCCACTACAAATTGATCCCGTTGTTCGCGGACGTTATTTCGTCCGATGCGGAGATGAGCGCGGCGATCGCGAAAGCGCGCGCGCCCTATGCCGACGAACTCAAGCGCGTGGTCGGGCACGCGGATTCGCTGCTCTACCGGCGCGGCAATATCAACGGCACTTTCGACGACATGATCTGCGCGGCGCTCCTGAAAGAGCGCGATGCGGAGATCGTGCTCTCGCCCGGTTTCCGCTGGGGCACCAGCGTGCTGCCGGGACAGCCGATCACGGTCGAGGACATCCACAACGCCACCGCCATCACCTATCCGCAGGTCTATCGCATGCCGATGACCGGCGAGCGCCTGAAGGAAGTACTCGAGGACGTCGCCGACAACCTGTTCAACCCCGATCCCTATTACCAGCAGGGCGGTGACATGGTGCGTTGCGGCGGGCTCGGCTATTCGATCGACGTGTCGAAATCGATCGGCCAACGCATCTCTAATATGACGCATCTGAAATCGGGCAAGCCGATCGATCCGAAAAAGGAATACGTTGTCGCGGGCTGGGCGAGCGTCAATCAGGGCACCCAGGGCCCGCCGGTCTGGGAACTGGTCGAGCGCTACATCGCCGCCGAAAAGAGCGTGCGCGTAACGCCCAACACCAGCGTCAAAATGACCGGGGTGTAAGGGGCGGTTTCCCGTTACATTCGGTCAGAGGGAATGTATCGGGGCGGTGGGTACGAGAAACGCCACCGGAGTCGTGATGACCGATCCGGCTGATCGTTCGGGCACGTCGCGCCGCTTTTTTCTTGCCGGCGCGGCCGGCTTTGCCGCGGCGGGCGCGACCGGACGCGCCGCGCACGCCGATAGCGCCAAAAATCTACCGCCGAACATCGCCGACTGGTCGCGCAAGCTGGGCGCCGGCGTCGGCGCGCATCCCTACGGCGTGCCGTCGCCTTACGAGAAGGGCGTGATCCGCCGCACGGTACCGTGGCTCACCGCGACGTCGGAATCGTCGGTGAGCTTCACCCCGCTGCACCAACTCGAGAT
>JAKAHJ010000174.1 GCA_021815055.1 Pseudomonadota bacterium
GTCTCGGCTTGCAGCGCGGCGCCCGCGTCGCCGTCATGATGCCGAACGTGCTGCAATATCCGGTGGCGCTCATCGCTATCCTGCGCGCAGGCCTGACCGCGGTGAATGTCAACCCGCTCTACAAGCCGCGGGAGCTGGAAATCCAGCTCGGCGATGCCGGCGCCGAGGCGATTATCGTGCTGGAAAATTTCGCCAGCGTGCTGCAGGAGGCGCTGCCGCAAACGCGCGTGAAGCACGTGGTAATCGCCAGCATGGGCGACCTGCTCGGCAAGGCGAAAGGCGCGCTTGTGAATGCCGTGGTGCGCCACCTGAAGAAGATGGTGCCGCCCTATTCGATTCCGAAGGCGATCCGCTTCAACGAGGCGCTGGCGATCGGCCGCAAACTCGCATTTGTGCCCGTCGCGGTCGGCCCCGACGACATCGCCTTCCTGCAATACACCGGCGGCACCACCGGCGTCGCCAAGGGCGCCATCCTGCTGCACCGGAACATGGTCGCCAACATGCTGCAGGTGGAAGCCTGGCAGCAGCCGATCATCGACATTCCGCCGCGCGTCGAGCGCATGGTGATCGTCACCGCGCTGCCGCTCTATCACATCTTCGCGCTCACCGCCTGTTTCCTGTTCGGCATGCGCGTCGGCGGGCTCTGCCTGCTGATCCCCAATCCGCGCGACGTCGGCGGGCTGATCAAGGCGCTCATGCCGTACAAGGTGAACTCGTTCCCGGCGGTGAATACGCTCTACAACGCGCTGCTACATCATCGCGATTTCGGCAAGCTCGACTGGAGCATGCTCAAATGCGCGGTCGGCGGCGGCATGGCGGTGCAGAAGCCGGTGGCCGATGCCTGGCTGAAGGCGACCGGCCATCCGATCATCGAGGGCTACGGCCTGTCGGAGACCGCCCCGGTGCTCACCTGCAATCGCGGCGACATCGCGGATTGGACCGGCACCATCGGTCTGCCGATGCCATCGACCGAAATCTCGATCCGCGACGACGAAGGGCGCGAATTGCCGATCGGCGAGCAGGGCGAAATCTGCGCGCGCGGGCCGCAGGTGATGTCCGGCTATTGGCAGCACCCCGACGAGACCGCACGCGTGACGACGGCCGACGGGTTCTTCCGCACCGGCGATATCGGCGTGATGGATGAGCAGGGATGCGTGCGTATCGTCGACCGCAAGAAGGACATGATCTCGGTCTCGGGCTTCAAGGTGTTTCCCAACGAGGTCGAGGAAGTGGCGATGAGCCAGGGCGGCCTGATGGAATGCGCCGTGATCGGCGTGCCGGACGAGCATTCCGGCGAAGCGCCCAAACTGTTCGCGGTGAAAAAACAGCCCGATTTGACGGAAGCGGAGCTGCGTTCGTTCCTGCACACGCGTCTGGCCAGCTACAAGGTGCCGAAACATATCGAATTCCGCAGGGAATTGCCGAAGACCAATGTCGGCAAGATATTGCGGCGGGCCTTGCGCGATGAGAACGGCGTGCCGCCGGCCGCCTGAAGGAGCGCATGCCGCCATGTCCGACGGCCTGACATTTTCCGACATCGTCGCGTTCTGGCGCGAGGCCGGCCCCGAGCGCTGGTTCAAGAAGGACTCGGCATTCGACGAGGAGATCAGGCTGCGTTTCCTCGCCATCCACGAAGCCGCGGCCGACGGAATGCTGCGCGATTGGCAGACGAGCCCGGAAGGCACGCTCGCCTTGCTCATTCTGCTCGATCAATTCCCGCGCAACATGTTTCGCGGAAGTGCGCGCGCCTTCGCGACCGATCCCATGGCGCGCGCGGTGGCCGCGGGCGCGCTGGTGCGGGGCTTCGATGCGCAGGTGCCGGCGGATATGCGATCCTTTTTCTATCTGCCGTTCGAGCATTCGGAAGACATGGCCGACCAGGAACGCGCGCTCGCACTCTATAAAGCTGACGGCGATGCGGACAATTTGAAATGGGCCGAGCTGCATGCGGACATCATCCGCCGCTTTGGCCGCTTCCCGCATCGCAATGCCGTGCTCGGCCGTGCCACGACCGCCGAGGAGCAGGCGTTCCTGGATCAAGGCGGCTTTGCGGGGTAGAGGTGACGGCCGAGGAACGCAAGGCGGTGGAAAAACTCTGTCCTCGCTTCCGCAACATCGCGCGTTTCGCCCGCCATAGCCCGTCCCGAAACGGAACAACGCATCGAACCGAATCTTAACGGCTTATTGCTAAGCGGGTGTGATGGCTTTACCGCCGCACGCATCCCGGCTGCCGCCGGCGCGGAGGGAACGCGTGACCCTGGTCGGCTCCGGGACCGTCATATCCGCGCCGCCTTCCGCGGCGGCGGGGTTGGTCGCGCGCGTCAAAAAACTCCTCGGCGATCGCGGCGATTCGCGGCTGGCGCAGCTCGTCGCCGGCAAGGTCTTCCTTATTCGCGTCGCCAGCGCCGGGCTCGCGTTCGGTAGTCAGATATTGCTGGCGCGCTGGATGGGCCGCTTCGATTTCGGCGTCTACGTCTATGTGTGGACCTGGGTGCTGATGATCGGCGCGATCACCGACATGGGCCTGTCCTCGGCAGCGCGGCGCTTCATCCCGGAATACACGGAACTCAAGAATTTCGACCTGCTTCGCGGCTATCTGGTGGGCGCGCGCCGGCTCGCCTTCGCCATCGCCACCGGCATCGCCGCGATCGGCGCAATCGCGGTCACCCTGCTCAGGCCGTGGCTCGATAGTTTCACCGTCATCCCGCTCTATCTCGCCTGCGCGACCATGCCGATCTTCGGGATCTTGCAGGTCCAGGGCGGCATCGCGATTTCCTATAACTGGTCGACGCTGGCGTTGATGCCGTTTTACATCTGGCGGCAATTGGCGCTGACCGCCGCGATGGGGCTGGCCTATGCGCTGGGCGCACCGACCGATGCCGTCACTGCGATGATCATCGCGGTCGCGACCACCTGGGCCGTCACCGTCGGCCAGCTCGCGGCGCTGAACCGCAAGCTCAAAACGCAAGTCCCGGCGGGACCGAAACAATATGCAGTGAAGACCTGGCTCGGCACCTCGATGCCGATGTTCGTGGTGGAAGGCTTCTATCTCCTGCTCACTTATGTCGACATTCTCGCGCTCGAACGTTTTCGTCCGCCGGACGAGGTGGCGGTCTATTACGCCGCGGCGCGCATCCTGGCGATCATCGCCTTCGTCTATTTCGCGATTGCGGGCGCGACCACGCACAAATTCACGCAATACCACATCGCCGGCGATCACGAGCGTCTGGCGAGATTTTTCGCCGAAACCACGCGCTGGACCTTCTGGCCGTCGCTTCTCGCCTGTGCGCTGATCCTGATCTTCGGCAAGCCGCTGCTTGCGCTGTTCGGACCGGGATTTACGTCCGGCTACGCGGTGATGTTCATCCTCGCCTTCGGCCTGCTCGCCCGCGCCGCGGTCGGCCCGGCCGAGCGGCTGTTGAACATGCTCGGCGACCGGAAACATTGCGCGATCATCTATGCCGTCGCTTTCGCGATCAACCTGGGAGGCTGCGTCCTGCTGATCCCTCGCTTCGGCATCGAAGGCGCGGCAATCGCAACATCGGGCGCCGTCGTCGTGGAATCGATCATGTTCTTCATGGTGACGCGGCGGCGGCTTAAGCACCACGTTTTCATCCTGCGGCACGCGGAACATTGACGTTGCACGGGACGATCGAACCCATGTTCCATGTCGAGCGGCGGCCGCTCGTCAGCCTCGCGCCGATCGCTGCGGACTGGCGTGCGCTCGCGGCGCGCGCGATCGAACCGAACGCGTTTTTCGAACCGGCCTTCGCGCTCGCCGCCGCGCCGGTGTTCGGGCGGAATATGGAAGCCTTTCTGGTGTGGACGCGGCAAACGCCGGTGCGGCTCGTCGGGTTTTTTCCCGGCGCGATCGAACACCGTTACGGGCCCTGGCCGCGGGTGCTCGGCGGCTGGAGCCATCCCTTCGCGCCGCTCGGGACGCCGCTCGCCGACCGCGATCTGGCCGAGTCGGCGATCGCGGCATGGCTCGACCATGTCGCGCGCGACCGCGCGATGCCTTCGCTTGCAATGCTGCCGAAGCTTGCGGCGGAGGGGCCGTTCGTGGATGCGCTCGACCGTGTGCTCGCGCTGCGCGCCGCGCCGCAGGCCGAATTCGGCTTGCATCGCCGCGCGCTGCTCGCGCCGGGCGACGACCGCGCCGGGTACCTCGCGCGATCGCTCGGGCCCAAACACCGCAAGGAACTACCGCGCCGCCGCCGGCGCCTGGGCGAAACCGGCACTCTCAGCAACGACGCCGCCACCGCCGGGCCGGATATCCTCGCCTTTCTCGAAAGCTTCTTCGCCATCGAAGCGAGCGGCTGGAAAGGACGGGCCGGCACCGCCGCCGTGCAGCGCGACGAATTGCGCGCCTTCTTCCGCGCGGCGATCGCGGGGCTCGCGCGCGAGGGCAAGGCGCGCATCGATCTGATGCGGCTCGACGGCAAGCCAATCGCGGCGACGATCGCGCTGATCGA
>JAKAHJ010000035.1 GCA_021815055.1 Pseudomonadota bacterium
CCGTCGAGCTGGTCCTTGTCGGAATAGGCGATGGCGTGCAGCACGAAATCGAGCGAGCCCCAGGCGGACCGGACGGCGGAAAACACCGAGTCGAGCGTGGCGGGATCGGTGACGTCGCAATGCCCGACCACGAGGCCGTCCACCTCCTCGGCCAGCGGCTCGACCCGCTTCTTGAGCGCCTCGCCCTGATAGGTGAAGGCGAGGTCGGCGCCCTGGTCGCGGCAGGCACGTGCGATGCCCCAGGCGATCGACCGATTATTCGCCACGCCCATGATGAGGCCGCGCTTGCCGCGCATCAGACCCGAGATTTCCGCCATTCCCGTCCCCAATTGGCCGGCCGCTGCCGGGTCTTTTCCTATGGCATAGGGTCCAAGGCCCATCAAGCAAGCCCGGAGTTCCGCCCTTCGGCTTTGTTAATTCAATAGTTTTTTTGGAATATGCCATAGGCCCGAGGGGTTGTTCCGGGCGTCGGCGGCGGCAAGGACCCGCGATGCCGGTTCATGCGGTTCGAGACGGACGGAGGAAAGATTTGGCCACATTCCGGCAGGGCGTCGAGGCAGCCATTCCGGCCTTGCGGCGCTACGCCAGAGCGCTCACGCGCAATGCCGACAGCGCCGACGACCTGGTGCAGGATACGCTGGTGCGCGCGCTGCGCTCCGAGCATCTGTTCCACGGCGGCGAGCTGCGCAGTTGGCTCTATACGATCCTGTGCAACCTCAACCGCAACCGGCTGCGCTCGCTCGCGCGCCGGCCCGTGCTGTCGCCGCTCGAAGAGGACGACGCCCCCGACCTCGCCGGTCCGGAAGCGGGCGGCCGCGATATCGCGCGCGCCCTCGCCACGCTGGCCGAGGAGCAGCGCGAGGCCCTGCTGCTCGTCGTGCTGGAAGGCCTCTCCTACCGCGAAGTGGCGGACGTGCAGGGCGTGCCGATCGGCACCGTGATGTCGCGCCTGGCGCGCGCGCGCGTGCAGATCAAGAGCTATCTCGACGGCGAGCGCCCGGCGCTGCGCTGCGTGAAATGAAGGACGAATGAATCATGATCGATCGTGAGAGACCCGTGAGCGAGGATGAGCTCAACGCCTATGTCGACGGCGAATTGCCGGCCGACCGGCGCGAGGCCGTAGCCGCGTGGCTGGCCGATCATCCGGACGCGGCGGCGACGGTCGCGGCCTATACGGCGCAGGCCGAAAGCATCCGCGCGCGCTTCGGCGCGGTGGCCGAGGAGCCGGTGCCGGAGCGGCTGACGCTCGACCACCTGCTGCACGGCGGAAACAGCAGCCGCCGCTGGACGGCGATGGCCGCCGCCGCTGTGATTGCCTTCGCGATCGGCGGCGGCGCCGGTTGGTTCGTGCGCGGCGCGGCGAGCGCCAACGCGAGCGGATTGGACAGCGTCACCGCCGACGCGCTCGACGCCTATAAGCTCTATGTCGTCGAGGTGCGCCACCCGGTCGAGGTGCCGGGCTCGGAGCGCGCGCACATGACGCAATGGCTGTCGAAGCGGCTTGGCTATGCACAGCACATTCCGAACCTGGAATCGCTCGGCCTCAAACTGGTCGGCGGCAGGCTCCTGCCGGGCCCGACCGGCGCGGCCGCCTTCTACATGTACGAAGGAGCGTCGGGCGAGCGCTACACCATCTACTGCGCCAAGGCCGGCGCGCCCGAAACGGCGCTGCGCTACAAGGGCGGCGAGCGCTATTCGGCCTTCTATTGGGTCGACGACCAGCGCGCTTATGTGGTGAGCGGTCCGGCCGAGCGCGACCGGCTCGAGAAAGTCGCGAAGTCGATCTACGAGCAGGTGGACAAGAGCGGGACGAGGAAGTCGTGAACTCACCTCATCCTGAGGAGGCCGCGGAACGCGGCCGTCTCGAAGGATGAGGTGAATGCGATACGCCCTCATGGTTCGAGACGCGCCGCAAAAGCGGCGCTCGTCACCATGAGGGCTTACCTCACCCCAAATCCTTCCTTGGATCGTAGGGCTGCTGTTCCTGCCATTTCCGCATCAGGTCCTTGAACGCGTCGTCAAGCGTATCGGGCATGACGATACGCACGGTGGCGAGCAGGTCGCCGGTGCCGCTCTTGGCCTTAAGGCCCTTGCCCTTGAGGCGGAAGGTGCGCCCGGCATTGCTGCCGGCGGGGATCGCCAATTCCACCGCGCCGTCGAGCGTCGGCACGCGCACCTTGCCGCCCAGCGCCGCCTCATAGAGCGTGATCGGCAGATCGATCCTGAGATCGTTGCCTTCCGGCTTGAACAAAGGATGCGGCGCGATATTGACGGTGATGAGCGCGTCGCCGGCGCGGCCGCCCTGCCCCGGCCAACCCTGGCCCTTCAACCTGATCTGCTGGCCGCTCGCGATGCCGGCAGGAATCTTGACCTCGACCTCCTTGCCGGTCGGCAGGTGCACGCGCGCCGTCGAGCCTTTCGCCGCCTCGGGCAGGCCGATGGTGAGCGAGGCGAGAATGTCCTGGCCGGCGAGCGCCGCACCGAACTCCTCCTCCTCGAAGTGGCGGGAACGTCCGCGGCCGCCGCCGCGCCCGGCGCCGCCGAACATGCCGCGCAACAGGTCCTCGAAACCGCCACCGCCGCCTTGCGCGCGCTGGAAGCCGTCCGGCCCGTAGCTGAAGCTCTCGAAACGGCTGCCGCTCGCGCCCGGGCCGGGTCCCCAGGGACCGCCGCCCGGATGCGCGCCCTCGAAACCGCGGAAACGCGGCTTGCCCTCGGCGTCGATCTCGCCGCGGTCGAAAGCCTTGCGCTTGTCGTCGTCGCCGACGATCTCGTAGGCGGCATTGAGCTCCGCGAAGTGCGAGGCCGCCTTTGGATCGTGCTTGTTGGCGTCGGGGTGCAGCTTCTTGGCGAGCTTGCGATAGGCGCTTTTAATCTCGGCCTCGTTCGCAGTCTTGGAAACCCCCAGAACCTGGTAGGGGTCGCGCATCCGTTCGAACTCCTTTGAAATCCCCCGCCGGCCGGTCCGGTCCGGCGATTCGAGCATTTAATGTGGGGTTCCGGCGCGGCAGATGCAACGCGCCTTTGCGCTTCGCGCTTCGGCGCGCAAGCGCGCCAAAAGGTCATGCCGGGCGGCGCTACGACTTCTTCCAGGGCTTGAGCGCGCGCACCTGCCAGCCCTCTTTCTGCTTGCAGGCCTCGCCCTGCATCCAGGCCTGCGCCGGGCCCGCCACATAGCTCGCGAGGAAATCGCGGCAGGTCTTGCCGTCCTGCACATAGGCCGAGGCGATCGGCGTCACGGTGCCGCGCGCGCCGGTCTGCGGATTCTCCCAGGGCAGGCTCGCGTCCTTCTCGCCGCGGCCGAGCACTTCGCTGGCGGCGGCGCGCGCATAGGCGAGATCCGCCTCCGGCGGCAATCCACCGTCCTCCTTGGCGCTCGGCGGCGGCGGAATCGAGCCGGTGATTTCGGGCTTCGACCCGCCGAAAAAGGAATCGAGCGAATAGGACATGCTGCAGCCGCCGCTGCCCAAGGCCAGCGCCAGCACCGCCGCCAGCGGGGCGCAACGCCATAGGCGCGGCAGCGCGCATCCACTATATAGACGGAACCGATGGGTCCCCTTGCACCCAGTCACCCGCGAACGCTCCGACCGATGTCCGATACCGCTCCGATTCAACACCCAAGCTGGTTAACGAGTGGTGATTTCACCGCCGCCGCGGAGCCGTTTGTGCTGTTCGCCGCCTGGCTCGAGGAGGCGAGCCGGTCGGAGCCGCGCGATCCGACCGCCATGACGCTCGCGACCGTCGACGCCGACGGCCTGCCGAACGCCCGCATGGTTCTCCTCAAGGGCGCCGACGCGAAGGGCTTCGTGTTCTATACGAACAAAACCAGCCGGAAGGGACGCGAGCTCGACGCCCATCCCAAGGCCGCGCTGGTGTTTCACTGGAAGTCGCTCAACAAGCAGGTGCGCGTGCGCGGCCTGGTCGAGCATGTCACCGATGCGGAGGCCGACGCCTATTTCGCCTCGCGCGCGAAGCAGGCGCAGATCGGCGCCTGGGCCAGCAAGCAATCGCAGCCGCTCGAGAGCCGCCTCGCCTTCGAGAAGGCGATCGCGCTCTATGCCGCCAAATACGCGCTCGGCGAGGTGCCGCGGCCGCCTTATTGGTCGGGCTACCGCATCGTGCCGCTCACCATCGAGTTCTGGCAGGACCGTCCGTTCCGCCTGCACGACCGCATCGAGTTCCGGCGCGAGAGCGTGAGCGCGCCCTGGAGCAAGACGCGGATGTATCCGTGAGCTAAACTCGCTCCCTTCGGGGCGTTGCAAGGATCGATATGCCGATTTCGCAGACCAACCAGCCGCGCCGCACGCTTCTGCTCACCGGAGCGAGCCGCGGCATCGGGCATGCGACGGTGAAGCGATTCTCTGCCGCCGGCTGGCGCGTGATCACCTGCTCGCGCCATCCGTTCCCGGAGAACTGTCCGTGGGACGCCGGACCGGAGGATCACATCCAGGTCGATCTCGCCGACGAGGCGAACACGCTGGAAGCCGTGGCCGAGATCAAGCGCCGGCTCGAGACGCACGAATTGCACGCGCTGGTCAACAATGCCGCGATCTCGCCGAAAGCCGAGGGCGGCAAAAGGCTCGGTTCGATCGATACCACCATGGATGTCTGGCACCACGTGTTCCAGGTCAACTTCTTCGCGCCGATCATGCTGGCGCGCGGGCTGGTCGACGAGTTGAAGGCCGTGAAGGGCTCGGTGGTGAACGTAACCTCGATCGCCGGCTAGCGCGTGCATCCATTCGCGGGCGCAGCCTATGCCACCTCGAAGGGGGCGCTCGCCTCGCTGACGCGCGAAATGGCGGCGGACTTCGGCCGCCTCGGCATCCGCGTCAATGCCATCGCGCCGGGCGAAATCGACACCGCGATCCTGTCGCCCGGCACGGAGAAGATCGTCGAGCAGATCCCGATGCACCGCCTCGGCACGCCCGACGAGGTCGCCAAGATCATCTACGTGCTGTGCACGGAAACGAGTTCGTATGTGAACGGCGCGGAAATCCATATCAACGGCGGCCAGCACGTGTGAGTGTGCGGCCCAGCCGCAGCTCCTTCGGCTTGCTACGACGGAGTCAAATGCCGTCATTGCGAGGCGCGTAGCGCCGAAGCAATCCAGACCGGTGGCAATCCGTGGATTGCTTCGCTTCGCTCGCAATGACGGATTTTGCTGCGCGCTTGTGCGCTTCACCGATACAGCTTTCAAACAGCTTGTAGCCCGCATGAGCGTCAGCGAAATGCGGGAGCGACGTTGCCGATGGCAACTGCGCCCCGGATTGCGCTTCGCTTATCCGGGCTACGAGTTCGTGCCATCTCCAACAATTCAAATTTCAACCAGCCACGCGAAATCGCCCGCATTCTTTGTCAGGCGCCGGGTTCGCCTGTAGTCCAGCCTCCATTTCCGCGGCCCTGAAGAAATGCGCGAGGGCGCGCGGGACGCCAAGGGTCAAAACAGACCCACGGACCTCGATGCCTCGCAGCATCGAGGCATGCTGAAGTCCGGCCCGCCTTCGCTCGTCGAGCTACGGCGGGTAAACCGCAAGTCCGCCCAACCCATGGCGTCCCGCGCGCGGTGTTTATAGGTTTGCTCCGTGCCGCCCCCGGTGGACTCACCCGTTTCAGGCCACCCTTCTCTCCTTCCGGATTGTCAGGCCGCCTCTCCACCGCAATCGGGCCCAAATGGCGCCCGGCATTTCCGACCATGCCGGGGGGCCACCGCCGGTGGGGCCCAGGCGGCGTGCAGTTAGGCACGCCAGGACGGCGCGGCTTGGACCGCCGGGAGGGAAAATTTGGCGCCGCATCTCCGACGCCCCCACCCCGGCCACCGCTCCCCGCCCCGCGTCTGGAGACGCTGATCAGACACCCCTCGCGATCGGGGCGAGATGAACGGAATATAATCCCGCACAACCGATAGGTCAATAGTCCTAGGAGGAAAAAGAAATAGGTCATTCCGGAGGCCGAGCGGAAATGCGAGGCCGGTAGCCCGCACGAGCGCAGCGAAATGCGGGTACGGCGGAGCCTAATCGCGAAGACCGCCCCTACAGGCTAAGCGCTATCCGTTTGCGAATGGCTGAGACTTTGGATTGAGAAGATTCTGGTCGTTACTCTACCGATTTAGTTTTGGTTCTAATTCAAAATTTTTCACAACCTTCTTGTGATCTTCGAGAAGCAGAAGAAAATAGGGCATCTGCTCATTAAGCAGCCTGTGAGCGTGTCCGGCTACTGAGCCGATAGTTGCGATGTCCGGGGCGAGTTCGGTGATCTTCATCTGGCCCTTTGAATGCCCGTGGTGAACCATCTTGATTCGGGGTGGGTCGCCGTCTTGGAATCCATCCACTTGTGAATGGATCAATAAATTGCGGTCCTCGCCAAGATTCTTGGCCTCGTCGGTAATTCGGATCAATTCAGGCGCCTGCTCCGCCAAGATAGCGAGCTTCGTATAGAGATCTTGGATTAGATCAACTTTGGCTTTAAGCGAGTTGCGGATTTCGCCTTTTATTCCAAAAAATCCGGCGACGTTAAGCGCAACACGCAGATGTGCCGTCAGGAGATGTTCATAACGTCCCCAAACGACTACGACACGGCCAAGGGCATCGTAGAAGAGTGGGGCATATTGCGGATCTTTGGTGAACTGCTCTCGGTGCAGAGTAAAAGGAACAACAACTTTGTCGTCAGAGGCGTCAGACACGGGCAAATCCCTAAAGCCCTCAATTGAGGATACAAGAATGATAACATACCCGCCAGAGTTGTTGCCCCATTGTTTATCAGAAGATGAGGCAGCGGTCGTTATTTGCGGGCCAGTGCCGCAGCTTCCACCGAAGGAAACGTTTGGGCGTCACTGTCGTCCTACTCCTGCTCCTCCTTTTTCATTTCGAAAATAGCCTCCAACAAAAAAAGCCCGGCATCGCTGCCGGGCTTCTCGTTATTCGTCGGTTGGCTATTCGTCGCGGTCGAAGGAGGCGTCCTTTCAGGCCGCCTCTTCCTCGACGCCTTCCTCGGGGCCGGCCTCTTCGTTCGGCTTCGGTCCGCGGCGCGGGCCCTTGGCGAGCGCGCCCTCGATCTCCTTGACCGCTTCGGTCTCGGTAATCTTCTGCACGGCCGCGATCTCGCGCGACAGCCGGTCGAGCGCGGCTTCGTAAAGCTGACGCTCGGAATAGGACTGCTCGGGCTGGCTCTCCGAGCGGTACAGGTCGCGCACGACCTCGGCGATGGCGACGATGTCGCCGGAATTGATCTTGGCTTCGTATTCCTGCGCCCGGCGCGACCACATGGTGCGCTTGATGCGCGCGCGGCCCTTGAGCGTGTCGAGCGCCTTCTTGACCAGCGGCGCCTCGGCCAGCTTGCGCATGCCGACCGACACGATCTTGGCGGTGGGGACGCGCAGCGTCATCTTATCCTTGATGAAATTGATCACGAACAGCTCGAGCTTGGCGCCCGCGATTTCCTGCTCCTCGATCGCCGTGATCTGACCGACGCCATGCGCCGGATACACGATGAATTCGCCGGTCTTGTAACCTTGGCGCTGGGTCGTCTTCTTATTGATAGCCATTCCGGGCACTGCTCCTTCGGCAACGGCCGCCTTGCGGGGACCGGCCGCTTTTGCTGGGGTGGCCGCGCGGGCGGGCGCACGCGAGGCCTGCGAAGTCCGCCGTGTCTCGGCAGACTTTTTCGTCGTCCGCCGGCCGGAGCCGGTGGAACTTTTCTTCGACTTCTGACGCGATTTTCCTGCCACTGCGCGCGCGTGGGTTTCACGCCCTCTGTCCAGACCCTTGGGACCGAGCCGCCGAAAAATAAGGCTCCCGGAAGGGGAGCGCGTTACGGGGCGGCCGTTTTGTCGTCTTCATCGGACTTTTGCACTATATAGCACATTTTTAGGCGGAATCAAAGCGTTATGGCGTCGCAAAAGCGCAATATACGGGAACAAACGGCAATTCGGTCTGGCCGGTTAACGCCCCGAGACCGCCAAAGTTCCAGGCGGTCCCAAGGGGCGTTATTTGGTCGGCCTGGCCTCGTCCTCGCACGGTCACCCCCGCGGAAGCGGTGGTCCAGTACTCCGCAGTCTATCGAGGGCACACGGAGTACTGTTGCCGGCTCGCGCTCCTATCGCTCGCTTGGCCGGGATGACAGCCATCGCTACCTCGCCTGCCCGTGATACACCGTGTTCGGCCGCATGTCGGTGGCGGACGCCACCCGGTTCGACATGCTGAAGAAGCCGACCACCGCCGAAATATCCCAGATGTCGCGGTCGGAAAATCCGGCGCGGCGCAGCCGCTCGCGGTCGCTCTCCTCCACGCTCCACGGCTGCAAGGTGAGCTTGACCGCGAAATCGAGCATCGCGCGCTGGCGCTTGCTCACGCGCGCGGCGCGATAATTCATCACCATCTGCTCGCCGAGCAGCGGATTGCCGGAATATTGCCGCACCGCCGCACCGTGCGCCGTGAGGCAGTAATAGCAGCGGTTCTGCGACGACACCGCGACCGCGATCATCTCGCGTTCGAGCTTCGACAATCCGCTCTCGCCCAGCATCAGGTCGTTGTACATGGCGACGAAGGCTTCGAGCTTCACCGTGTCGAAGGCATAGGCGACGAGCACGTTGGGCACGAAGCCGAGCTTGTCCTGGCATTTCCTGAAATAGGCCTCCATCGCCGGCGACAGTCTGCCGGCCGGCAGATCGAGTGAGATCACCGGCGTATCGTCGGGCGCGGCCGGCAGCGGCTTCACCGCGGCGCCGGATTTGGCCGGGACCGCCTTGCCTGCGGTTGCCTTGGCGGCCGGCGGCCTGCCCGCGGGTTTCGCCGATTTATGCGCCTTGCCCATGTCTCCGCCCCGTTTTTAGCGTTTCGCGATCCCAAGACTACATGCTTCCGGGGCCCGGCGAAACGCGTGTGCGATCCCATTTTCGTGTTCTGTGTCAGCGTGTTAACGCCGGACCGCCGAGCGCATGGAAGCCGGGACGCCGCGGCGTCGAGAATGCGTGCCTCGCTCTCGACGCCGCCGCCCGGAACGTGAACACTCTTCCATTACCTCGACCGATTCTCCGATAAGCGCGAGGTCGCCATGAGCGCCGAACTGTCGGCCAGCGAAGACGAAAGCCTGGCCCATGCCATCGTCGCAGACGCCGGCGCCGCGCTGTCGAAAGCCAACGGCGATATTCCGGCCGATTTCGTCGCGCGGCTTTTCGGCCGCGCGGTGCCTGAAGACCTCGTCCGCTACGGCGCCGCCGATCTTGCCGCGCTGGCGCAAGGCGCCTGGAATTTCCTCGCCGAGCGGCCGCCGGGCATGCCGAAAATCCGCTGCGAGACGATGGCACTGACGGACTCCGGCCCGCTCAAGGCTATCTCCGTCATTGAGATCGTCAACGACGACATGCCGTTTCTGTTCGATTCGGTGATGGGCGAGCTCGCCGACCGGCGTCTCCCGCCGCGGCTGGTCGTGCATCCGGTGTTCGGCGTTCGGCGTGAGGGCGGCCGGCTCGCCGCGCTCGGCGCGCGCGACCTGGCCGACAGCGCGCGCGAAAGCGTGATCCATATTCACCTCGACGCCATCGGCGAGGCTTCCGCCTGCACCGAGCTCGTGGGCGCGCTCGACAATGTGCTCGCGCAAGTGCGGCTCGCCGTGACCGACTGGAAGCCGATGCTCGAACGCGTCGCGGCGATCGTCAGCGAGCTCAAGAACAATCCTCCGCCGCTGCCGGTCGGCGAGATCGCGGAAGCCGTCCAGTTCTTGCAATGGCTCGAGGGCGACAATTTCACTTTCCTCGGCATGCGCGACTACCATTTCGACGGCGAGAGGTTGGTGCCGGACTTCGACAGCGGCCTCGGCATCATGCGGATGCGCGACCTGCACGTGCTCAGGCGCGGCGACGAACTGCTCGACTATACGCCCGCGATCATGGCCTTCCTGAAGGAACCGCACCCGCTGATCATCGCCAAGGCGAACATCCACGCGCGCGTGCACCGGCGGGTCTATCTCGATTACATCGGCGTCAAGCGTTTCGACGCGGCCGGCAACCTCGTCGGCGAACAGCGCATCGTCGGCCTGTTCACCTCCACCGCCTATACCCGGCCGGCGCACGGCATTCCCTATCTGCGCCGCAAGATCGCCGCCATCGAAAAGCGCGCCGGGCTCGATCCGAAGGGGCATTCCGGCAAGGCGCTCGACAATGTGCTGGCGCAATACCCGCGCGACGAGCTGTTCCAGTTGGACGAGGACACGCTCTACGACTTCGCGCTCGCCATTCTGCAACTCGACGAGCGCCCGCGCGTGCGCGTGCTGGCACGCCGCGACCGCTTCGACCGCTTCGTGTCGGTACTCGTCTTTGTGCCGCGCGAGCGCTACGACAGCGGCATCCGCGCCCGGATCGGCGATTATCTCAGCCGCATCTTCGGCGGCCGCGTCTCGGTCTATTATCCCTTCTTCCCGGAAGGGCCGCTGGTGCGAGTGCATTACATCATCGGCCGGTCCGACACCGCGCCGGCCGAAATCGACCGCGCCAGGATCGAGGCCGATGTCGCCGCGATCGTGCGATCCTGGACCGACGGTCTGGCCGAAGCCTTGACGCTCACGAATGCGCCGGACAAGGCGCGCCAATTGCTCGACCGCTATCGCGACGCCTTCTCCAACAGCTTTCACGAGTTCTATACGCCGACGGTCGCGGCCGCGGATATCCGCATCATCGAGACGTTGTCGGACGAGCGCCCGCTCGCGGTCGATATCCGCCACCGCCACGCCGACGAGCCGCAGAACATCAGCCTCAGGGTTTGGAGCGTCGGCCGGCCGCTGCCCCTGTCGGAGCGCGTGCCGGTGCTGGAGAACATGGGTTTCACGGTGGTCGACGAGCGCACCTACCGCATCAATCCCAAGGACACGCCCCGGCTCTGGTCGCACGACATGCTGCTCACGCGCGCCGACGGCGGCGCGATCGATCTTGCGGGCGGCAAGGCGCGGCTGGAAACCACATTCCTGATGATCATGCGCGGGCACGCCGAGAACGACGGCTACAACGCGCTCACACTCATTGGCGCCCTTGCCTGGCGCGACGTGGCGCTGATCCGCGCGCTGTCGCGCTTCCTGCGCCAGATTCGCGTGCCCTATTCACAAGATTATATGTGGGCGACGCTGACCAAACATGCGACTCTTGCCGGCAAAATCGTCGACCTGTTTCACGCCCGCTTCGATCCGCGGGCCGATGCTAGCGAACAGCGCGACGCCAAGCAAAACGAAATTGCCTCGCGGATCGACGAAGGGCTGCGCAGCGTCGAAAGCCTCGACGAAGACCGTATCCTGCGGCACTTCCTCAATGCCGTGCAGTCCGCGATCCGTACCAATTTCTACCGGACCGACAAGACCGGCCGGCCCAAACCGGAGATCGCGATCAAGTTCGAAAGCCGCAGGCTCACCGATCTGCCGCTGCCGCGGCCACTCTACGAGATTTTCGTCTATTCGCCGCGCCTGGAAGGCGTGCACATGCGCTTCGGCAAGGTGGCGCGCGGCAGTATCCGCTGGTCCGACCGGCCGCAGGACTTCCGCACTGAAATTCTCGGGCTGGTGAAGGCGCAGCAGGTCAAGAACGCCGTGATCGTGCCGGTCGGCGCCAAAGGCGGCTTCGTGCCGAAACAGATCGCGAAAGGCGCAACGCGCGAGGCGATGCAGGCGGAAGGCATCGCCACCTACAGGATCTTCATCGCAACGCTGCTCGACATCACCGACAACATCGCACCCGATGGCGCGATCGTGGCGCCGGCAAACGTGGTGCGGCACGAGGGCGACGATCCCTATCTGGTGGTCGCCGCCGACAAGGGCACCGCGACCTTCTCCGACATCGCCAATGCGCTCGCCATCGAGCGCGATTATTGGCTGGGCGATGCCTTCGCCTCCGGCGGCTCGGCCGGCTACGACCACAAGGCCATGGGCATCACGGCGCGCGGCGCCTGGGAATCGGTCAAGCGTCACTTCCGGGAGATGGATGTCGATATCCATCGAACGCCGCTCACCGCGGTTGGCGTCGGCGACATGTCCGGCGACGTATTCGGCAACGGCATGTTGCGGGAAGACACCATCAAGCTGGTCGCCGCCTTCGACCACCGCGATATTTTCATCGATCCCGACCCCGATCCGACAGCGAGCTTCGCCGAACGCAAGCGCCTGTTCGCGCTGCCGCGCTCGAGCTGGCAGGACTACGACAAGAAGCTGCTGTCCAAGGGCGGCGCCGTTTATCCGCGAAGCTCGAAGGAAATCCATCTCAGCGCCGAGGCGCAGCGGCTGTTCGGCGCAGGCGCGAGCGTGACACCGCAGGTGCTGATAAAGGCGATCCTGAAAGCCCAGGTGGATCTCTTGTTCTTCGGCGGCATCGGCACCTATGTGCGCGCCTCCCATGAATCCGACGAGGCGGCCGGCGACCGCGCCAACGATGCGATTCGCGTCACCGGCGCCGAGCTTCGGTGCAAGGCGATCGGCGAAGGCGCCAATCTCGGCATGACTCAGCGCGGCCGCATCGAGGCTGCGATGGGCGGCATCCGCCTGAACACCGACGCCATCGACAATTCCGCCGGCGTCAACTCCTCCGACCTCGAAGTCAACATCAAGGTCGCGCTGAGCGCGCCCTTGCGCTCCGGCACGCTCACCCTTCCTGCTCGCAACTTGCTCTTGGCCGAGATGACCGATGAGGTGGCGCGGCTCGTGCTGCGCAACAATTACCAGCAGACGCTGGCGCTTTCGCTTGCGCAGCGGCGCGGCCTTGAAGATCTCGGCTTCCAGCAGCGCCTGATGCATATCCTCGAACAGCGCGGCGAGCTCGACCGCGCGGTGGAATTCCTGCCCGACGAGATGGCGCTCGCCGAGCGCCGCAAGCGCAACCTGCCGCTGACGCGGCCCGAGCTCGCCGTGCTGCTCGCCTATGCCAAGCTGTCGCTCCATAGCGAGTTGCTCGACTCCGACGTGCCGGACGATCCCTATCTCGGGCGCGAGCTCGATCGCTATTTCCCGAAGGAAATGTCGCAGCGCTTCCCGGACGAACTGCACGCGCACCGGCTGCGGCGCGAGATCATCGCCACCCAGCTCACCAATTCGATGATCAACCGCGGCGGCGCCACGCTTACCGTGCGCATCGCCGACCAGACCGGGGCCTCGTCCGCCTCGATCGCCGCCGCTTTCGCGGCCGCCCGCCAGAGCTTCGACCTCGTCACGCTCAACGCCGAGATCGATGCGCTGGACAATATGGTTTCCGGCGATCTGCAGCTCTCGCTCTATGCCGCGGTGCAGGACCTTTTGCTCGATCGGCTGGTCTGGTTCCTGCGCCAGGTCGATCTGCGCCGCGGGTTGGAGTCGATCGTCGCGCATTACCGGACCGGCATCGCCGCAGTGCAAAACGCGCTCGACGCCGTTTTATCGAAACCGGCTTTGGCTGCGCGCGAGGCGCGGGCGGCGGAGCTTGCGCGCGGTGGCGTTCCCGACGAACTCGCGCGCCGCCTCGCAAGCCTGCCGGCATTAAAGGCCGCCACCGATATCGTGCTGGTGGCGGATCGCACGCAGACGCCGGTCGCCGACGTCGCCGCCACCTATTTCGCGACGGAAGCCTTCTTCCAACTCGACCGCATCACCGGAGCCGCGGGCAATATCGCCGTCGCCGACTATTTCGACCGTCTCGCGCTCGATCGCGCGCTCGATTCGATCGGCGACGCGGAGCGGCGGCTGACCGTCGCCATGGTCGGCAATGGGCAAGTTCGTGATGGGCTTGCGGGCGCCGCCGCCGTGGAGAACTGGGTCCATACGCGCCGGGCGCAAGTCGACCGCATCCGTGTTCAAATTAACGAGATCGCCACGTCGGGGCTGACGCTGTCGAAGCTGTCGGTAGCGGCGAGCTTGCTGGGAGATTTGGCGGGGGAGTGAGAGATGTGTGTCCCGGATGCGGTGCAGCACGAAGTGAAACGGAGTGATGCACCGCCCGGGACACGAGTCCCTCAATGCCTGAAATGCCGCCGCCCGGTGAACACCATCGCGACGTCGTGCGCGTCGGCGGCCTCGATCACCTCGTCGTCGCGCACCGAGCCGCCCGGCTGGATCACCGCGGTGGCGCCGGCTTCGATCGCGACCAGCGCACCGGACCGTTTCGACTGTGCTGGCCGATACCCCATTGACCGCCAGACTCCGGTCGCGTCCGGATGAAATTTGGGGGCAACGTACCCCAAATGGGGGATGCGGGGCTGCGCCATTAATTGCTATTTTATTTTATGGGCAACGTCGGCGCATCGTCCGCTACCGCGTTGTTCTGGAAATGCTGAACTCCAATCAATCCATTTATGGGGGGACATTATGCGAATTCGACGGGAAAATGTGATCGCTGCCGCCATCGCGGTCTCGGCAATCATTGGCTTTGCACCGATGGCCAGCGCCGCCTGCTCGCTGCCGGGGGCTTGGCGAATGTTGGCCTCGTACGACAGCAGCAGCTTCGTTGGTGTTGTCGCCTGCAAGATCAATATCGCCGTCTCAGGCAAATTTACGGGCACTTGCCAAGCCTATAACGTCGGACAAGCTGGAGTGTCGGCGGGGAGTGTCGCGGGGACATTCAGTCTTAACGCTCAATGCGACCTTAGTGGCTCCTTTACCCCAGCCGGTTTTCCTGTCAACACAATCAAGGCCGGGCACATCAACGGCGTTAGTGGAGCAGCGATCGCCACCCGCGGAGGCAACACGCCCACTCAGGTGCGCATGATCACGCTCGTCAAGCAGTAGATGGCCGGCTGTGATGTTGTTCTAGAGCCGTTCACGATCAGGTTGATCCGTCATTGCGAACCCGAGCGCAGCGAGGGTGAAGCAATCCAGAAGCCCAATGCTCGACGCTGGATTGCTTCGTCGCCCTTTCAGGGCTCCTCGCAATGACGAAACCGATTCCGTCTCATCGGGACATGCTCTAGGGGCTCACGCTGTCGAAGCTGTCGGTAGCGGCGAGCTTGCTGGGAGATTTGGCGAGGGAATGAGTTTCTTACCCCTCCCCTGAAAGGGGAGGGTCCGGCGCGTCAGCGCCGGGGTGGGGTTATTGCGCGGTTGGACACGGCCCCCACCCGCCGCCTTCGGCGGCACCCTCCCCCGCAAGCGGGGGAGGGATAAGACGGTCTCAATGCCTGAAATGCCGCCGCCCGGTGAACACCATCGCGACGTTGTGCGCGTCGGCGGCCTCGATCACCTCGTCGTCGCGCACCGAGCCGCCCGGCTGGATCACCGCGGTGGCGCCGGCTTCGATCGCAACCAACAGCCCGTCGGCAAATGGAAAGAACGCATCGGAGGCCACCACCGAGCCCCGGGTCAAGGGCTCCGCGAGATTGAGCGCGCGCGCGGCATCCTCCGCCTTGCGGGCGGCAATGCGCGCGGCATCGACCCGGCTCATCTGGCCGGCACCGATGCCGACGGTGGCGCACTTCCTGGCATAGACGATGGTGTTCGACTTCACATGCTTGGCCACGCGGAAGGCGAAGCGAAGATCGCTCAATTCGAACGCGGTCGGCGCACGCTTGGTGACGACCTCGATCGCCATATCGTCGACCACCGCATTGTCACGCGATTGCACCAGGAGCCCGCCGGCCACCGATTTCACCGTCAACCCGTGCGCGCGCGGATCGGGCAGGCCGCCGGCGAGCAATAACCGCAGGTTCTTCTTACCCGCGACGATCGCGATCGCCTCTTCGCTCGCGTCCGGCGCGATGATCACCTCGGTAAAGATTTCGACGATCGCCCTGGCGGCTTGGGCATCCAGCGCGCGGTTGAGCGCTACGATGCCGCCGAAGGCGGAGGTCGAATCGCAGTCGAGCGCCCGGCGATAGGCGTCGAGCAGGGTTTCGCCCTCCGCCACGCCGCAGGGATTGGCGTGCTTGACGATCACGCAGGCCGCGGTGCGCGCGGGATCGAACTCGGCCACCGCCTCGTAAGCCGCGTCGGTGTCGTTGATGTTGTTGTAGGACAGTTCCTTGCCTTGCACCTGGCGCGCGCTCGCGACACCGAAGCGCTGAACCGGCGTGCGATAAAACGCCGCCGATTGATGCGGATTCTCGCCGTAGCGCAAAGGCTGAATCAGCCGGCCGCCGAAGGCGCGGTAATCGGGCGTCTCTTCTCGGATCGTTTCCGCGAACCAGTTCGAGATCGCCGCATCATAGGCGGCGGTGCGCGCATAGGCCTTGGCCGCGAGCAGCTTGCGCAGATCGAGCGTGGTCATGCCGCCATATTCGGCGAGCTCGTCGAGTAGACCGCCGTAATCGCCAGGCTCGACCACGACCGCGACGTCGGCGTGATTTTTCGCGGCAGCGCGGATCATGGCCGGACCGCCGATGTCGATGTTCTCGATGCAGTCTTCGTAGGAGGCGCCTTTCGCGACGGTCGCCTCGAACGGATAAAGATTCACCACCAGGAGGTCGATCGGCTTGATGCCCTGCTGCTGCATGGCGGCTGCGTGTTCCGGGTTGCCGCGGATGCCGAGCAGGCCGCCATGGACTTTCGGGTGCAGCGTCTTGACCCGGCCGTCCATCATTTCCGGGAAATGGGTCAATTCCGACACGTCGGTGACCGGAAGCCCGGCGATTTTCAGTGCCCGGGCGGTGCCGCCGGTGGATACGATATCGACACCGAAGCCGATTAGCGCCCGGGCGAAATCGATGAGGCCGGTCTTGTCGGATACCGACAGCAGGGCGCGGGTGATCTTGCGCAGGTCGTTGCTCATAGGGAGTGGCTAGAGTGTGATCCAATTAAGTCGAATCAGCCGTCATTGCGAGGAGCCCTGAAAGGGCGACGAAGCAATCCAGCATGAGCATTGGGCTTCTGGATTGCTTCCCCCGCGCTTCGCTCGGGGTCGCAATGACGGATCAATGTGGTTGGATCAGACTCTAGCACAGGAGATGGGCACACGGGTATTCGGGGATTCTCCGGGGATGTCCGCCATCCACGGCTTTGCACTCACAGCGGGAGTTCCGGCTCGTCGGCCCGGACGCCACGTGCGCCGGACGGCGCGGGCGGGGTATGGCGGAAACTCCAGCGCACCGACGGCGTGGTGCGGGCATGACCGTAGATCACGATCTGCACGGTGCGGCGCGGGCCATCGGCGCCGGCCAGATAGACGCTTTCCTCCAGTTCCACCGTGTCGCTCAAAGTGGCGAAGGTCCACACCTCGCGGTCCGGCAGCAGCAGGATGACCCCTCGCCCATCCGACAGGCGGTTGGCCTTGATCGCCGGATGCAGATGAAAGCGGATGGCATATTCGTCGGGAACGCTGACGCGCAAGGAGCGCCCGTCGGAGGACGCGAAGCTGTCATCGCCGTCGAGCACGCCGCCATCCGCCGACAGGCGGACGATGCGGGTGTGGATCACGCCGTAATCGCCCAAATAGCCGTCATGCGAGGCAAGCAGCGTCACGCTTTCGTGTCGCTCATCGCGCTCGGCGGTGACCGTATGCGGCCCCGCGACGACCGGGGTGCCGGACAACAGCCGCCGGAACGAGTGCGTTTCGAGGAAGCGGCAGGACGATCTGTCGTTGAAGGCAACGGTGGAATGCGCCGCGGTCTGCCGTGCCACCGGGCGCCAGTTCTCCCTGTTCACCGCCGGCAGTCCGCAATTGACGATCAGGCGGTGTTGCCGCCACGACAATTCGAACGACAGGCAGCCGGCATGCGCCTCCTGGCTCATGGCCACCGGCGGCGGCTTGCCGGTGTCCATCAGGAGCGCCGCCGATCCGGCGTCGAGCCGCTGATAGCCGGAATGCGGGGCGTTCGACACCGGCGTGCCGCGCGCATCGTCATAGGCGAGCACAGTGGCAAGCAGGTCGACCGGCGTCGGGCCCATGCCGTTGAATTGCGCGAAATTGCCGTCGGCATGACGGAAAAAGCGCAGCATCGGCATCATGCGGTCGATGGAGCCGATGAGCGTCTGCGGCGGCTGCAGATTGCGCGCGGAGAATAATTGCCGCAGCGGCAAGAGATCGGCGAGCAGATCGATCAGCGCGCCGGGATTGCGGCTGACATGACCGCCGTCGGGCAAGATCTGGGCGCGCAACTCGTCGATCAGCCGGCGCGCACTGGCGCGCAGGCTTCCCGCCTGGCCCTGGATGCACAGGCTGGCGTAAGTCAGCGCGATCACCGCCTGCAAGCGCGGCAAACCGTCGCGCGACTCCTTGAGGGTGCGGCGCAGATAGCGCACCTGGCGCGACAGGCTGCGGATGAAGCGGCGGTAGAATCGCGCATCCGCGTCCTGCAAAACGAACGGCGCCTGGCTCAGCCAGCAGATGATGCGGCGGGACAGGATGTCGGGCCGCCAGCCGACCGGGTGCCAGCCGCCCTGGCTATTGATCCACTCGTCGACCAGCGCACGGGCATTGGCGCGCGTGATGGCGGAATCGGCCGCGCGCAAATGGCGCAGCCAGGAGAAGCTCAGGAGCATCACCGCCCATTCGTCGGACGGCGGCGTCATTTCGAAAATGGAACGGCTGTCGCAGATCACCACCTTGCCGGCGAAGGCGAATCGGCCGGCATAGATCTCGGAGGCGCGGGTGGCGTCCGCGGTGCGCAGGTCCTGCGGCGCGATCACCAGCCGGTCGGTCTTGCCCGAGCCGAAGCGCCAGCGCAGCAGCGGACTGGTGTTGAGGTGACCCAGCAGGCTGCGAACCACGCGGCGCCCGATCAGCGCGGAGAGCCCCATTCGCTCCGCCATCGAAACCCGCGTCATTGCGTGGCTCGTCCCCTGCGGCGCGGTCTGATTCGCACGCGCGGACCACACGATAGCGAAGGGTCGACGAAGGTCCAATATGCGGGTCCGGGCCGTGGATCAGGATGCCAGGCGCACGAGGCGGGCGGCGAAAAAGCCGTCGAGCCCGGCCCATCGCGGGTCGGCATCCGGCAGGTGTAGCGGCAATGTGCGCAGGTCGCCTTCGGTATTGATGAATTCGGCGTGGCCGAACACCTCTTCCGGGGCGATCGCCTTGCGGATGACGGCGGCATTCCGGGCGAGCAGGGCAGCGACCTGCCGCTCCCCCTCCTCCGGTTCGAGCGAGCACACGCAATAAACCAGGATGCCGCCCGGCCGAACCATCGCCGCCGCACGATCGAGAAGCCGCTCCTGCAGCGCGGCGAGCACGGCGATTTCGGCCTCGCCTTTGAGCCAAGGCACGTCGGGATGACGGCGGATGGTGCCGGTGGACGAACAGGGCGCATCGAGCAGCACGGCATCGAACGGTCCGGCACCCGATTCGGGCCGCCATTCCAGCGCGTCGGCCGTCACCATCTCAGCCTTGAGGCCGAGCCGGTCGAGATTTTCGCGCAAGCGCTCGAGACGGGCCGCCGAACGGTCGAGCGCGGTGACCCGAGCGCCCGCATAAACAAGCTGGGCGGTCTTGCCGCCGGGCGCCGCGCAGAGATCGAGCACGTTCATTCCGCGCATGTCGCCGAACAGCCGCGCCGGCAGCGCGGCGGCAGCGTCCTGCACCCACCAGGCGCCTTCGGCGAAGCCCGGCAGCATCGAGACGGCGCCGTGGGCAATTGTGCGCACCGATCCGGTGGGCAGAATGCGGCCGCGCAGCCGTTCCGCCCAGGACTCGGCGTTTTGCTTGACGGTGAGGTCGAGCGCCGGCTCGTGGCCATTGGCGAGCGCAATGGCGCGCGCCTGTTCCGCGCCGTAATGCGCGGTCCACCGCTTGAGCAGCCATTCCGGCGTATCGCGCACCGCATCGTCGGCCTGCACGCGGTCGCGGTTCTGGGCGACCCGGCGCAGCACCGCGTTGACCAGCCCGGCATAACGGCCGGCACGGCGATCGGCCTGGGCCAAGCGCACCGAGAGGTCGACCGCGGCATGGTCAGGCACGTCGAGCCAGAGAATCTGGGCGGCGCCGAGCAGGAGAATGGTCTCGGCGCGCGGCGCGTCGGCCGGAAAGCCCTTGTCGAGAAAGCCGCCGACGAAATAGCGCAAGGTGCCGAGCCGGCGCAGTACGGTCGCGACCAGGCGGCGCATCAGCGCGCGGTCGCGATCGGCGAGTCCGGCAATGCCCGGGTGCATGCCCTTGCCGGAAAGCTGTTCGTCAAGCGCGATCCGGCGCCGCAGAACGCCGTCGAGAATGTCGGCGGCGATTCGACGGGCGGTAAGGCCGGGGACTTCCGGCGGGGGAAATGTGCGCGGACGCGCCATGATTCGATAGTTGCAGCGCAATTGTGTCCGGGTCGCGAACGATTTTGCCGAAAGCGCTCGCAAATCACAGGTTTGCGCATGGAATGCAGATTACGTTAAGGTTGTATATGTTATATAGTTCTACTATAACGCGTCTTTGCGAATCGTCGTTCGGATGATAGACCTAGGTTCATGTTCCTTTATCCGAGGATTTTTGGCGGACTGTCGAACGGCGCCATCGTGCTGACGCTGGCGGCTTTCGCCGCCGGCGTGAGCGCGGGCACTCTGATCGCGCCGATCGGTGCGACGCCCAGCATCTAAGCGTCCGTTCGGC
>JAKAHJ010000175.1 GCA_021815055.1 Pseudomonadota bacterium
AAAACGGAAAAGTGTGCCTGCATAATGTGGGGGTCGATCAGTTTGTGGGGACCAACCTCCAAAACACCGCTGTCGGTGTCAATGCGCTCGCGAGCGAGGCCTCCGCGAGCGATCCCCGATATCTCACGCACAACACCGCGGTCGGTTATGGCGCACTCCAGAGCGCCCAGGCCTACTCATTTTCAAACTACAATACCGCCATCGGGGCCGGCGCGATGAGCAGTTCGTTCCAGGGTCAGGGAAATACTGCCGTGGGCGCGAGCGCGCTCGCCAATATCGTGAATGCCTCATTTAACATCGCAATCGGCGAAAACGCCGGCTCGGCCTTAACGTCCGGCGGCGAGGAAAGCAATATCCTGATCGGCAATCCCGGGGTGGCCGGAGAGTCTGGCGCCATTCGCATTGGCACCACCTTCTTTGGTTCTAGCCCGCCAAAAACCTTCATCTCCGGCATCAGAGGGAGGACGACGGGTGCGAACGACGCCGTAACGGTGGTGATCGACAGCAACGGTCAACTGGGCACCATCAGTTCCTCACGACGCTACAAGGAGGACATCCATTCGATGCCCGACTTGAGCGCGATGCTGATGAAGCTCAGGCCGGTGACGTTCCGCTACAAGAAGCCGTTCGACGACGGCTCCAAGCCGATACAGTACGGGCTGATCGCGGAAGAAGTCGCCACGACATTCCCCCATCTCACGGTGTTCAATAAGGAAGGAAAGCCGCAGACGGTGAAGTACCACGAGCTGCCGACCTTCCTGCTCGCCGCCTATCAGCACGACCACAAGACCCTGCAATCGGCGCAGGAGCAACTCGCCGCGCAGGCCAAGGAGATCGAGCGGCAGCGCGCGATCAACCGGGCACTCATGGCGCGGCTCGACCGCGAGGAGAAGACCAACCGGACGCAGGAGGCGCAGGTCGCGGCGCTCGTGCGCCGTCTCGACCGCCTTGATGCGCGCGTGCCGCTATCGCAGCGGCGGCACGAAGCCGCGGTGCGGTCGGCGCGGCGTCACGTCACGGACGTGGTGATGGAGACGGGGGCCCGTTAAAGCGGGTTCACTTTTGGTAGAATTGCCCGGTCCACCGCTCATTCCCGCGAAAGCGGGAATCCAGTTCTTTTGTGAGGCAAAGACTGGGTCCCCGCCTTCGCGGGGACGAGCGGAAGTTGGGTCGGCCCAATCGCAATTCGCCCTACCTTGGCAGCGCGGTCGAGCCCATCAGGAACTTGTCGACCGCGTGCGCGCATTGGCGGCCTTCGCGGATCGCCCACACCACCAGCGACTGGCCGCGGCGCATGTCGCCGGCCGAAAACACCTTCGGCACCGAGGTGAGATAGCTCTCCATGTCGGCTGAGACATTGCCGCGCTTGTCGAGCGCGACGTCGAGCGTCTTCAGCATGCCGTCGTGCACCGGATGCACGAAGCCCATGGCGAGCAGCACGAGGTCGGCCTCGATCTCGAATTCGGTGCCCGGGACCGGCTGAAACTTGGCGTCGACATGAACGCAATGCAGCTTCTTCACCCGCCCGTTTTCGCCCGAAAACTTCTGCGTCAACACAGCGAATTCGCGCGTGGCGCCTTCCTCGTGACTCGACGAGACGCGCAGCTTGAGCGGCCAGTCCGGCCAGACCAGCGGCTTGTTCTCGCGCTCGGGCGGCTGCGGCATGATCTCGAAATTGACGACCGACACCGCGCCCTGGCGGATCGAGGTGCCGATGCAGTCCGAGCCGGTGTCGCCGCCGCCGATCACCACGACCTTCTTAGCCGTAGCAAGAATCGGGGCCGTTTCGCCGAGCGGCTCGCCGGAGACGCGCCGGTTCTGCTGCGGCAGGAAATCCATGGCGAAATGGATGCCGGCAAGCTCGCGCCCCGGGATCGGCAAATCGCGCGGTTTCTCGGAGCCACCGGCCAGCACGACCGCGTCGTGCTCTTTCGCGAGCTGGTCGACCGGCATGGTCACGCCGACATGGACGCCATAATGGAAGGTCACGCCTTCGGCCTGCATCTGCGCGACGCGGCGGTCGACGTGCACCTTCTCCATCTTGAAGTCGGGGATGCCGTAGCGGAGCAGGCCGCCGGCCTTGGCCCAGCGCTCGTAGACATGCACATCGTGGCCGGCGCGCGCGAGTTGCTGCGCGCAGGCCAAACCTGCCGGGCCGGAGCCGACGACGGCGACCTTCTTACCGGTCTTTTTCGCGGCGATGTCCGGCTTCAGGCCTTGCGCGATCGCGCGGTCGGCGATCTCGCATTCGATGGTCTTGATGGTGACCGGGTTGTCGTCGATGTTGAGCGTGCAGGACGCCTCGCAGGGCGCCGGGCAGACGCGGCCGGTGACTTCCGGGAAATTATTGGTCGAGTGCAGGTTGCGCGCGGCCTCGTCCCACTGGCCGCGATAGACCAGATCGTTCCAGTCCGGAATTTGGTTGTTGACCGGGCAGCCCGAGGGCGCGCCCGGAATCTGGCTCTGGCCGTGGCAATAGGGCACGCCGCAATCCATGCAGCGCGCCGCCTGCGCACGCGCTTCCGCCTCCGGCAGCCGAAGGACGAACTCGCGATAGTGTTTGATTCGCTCTGCGACCGGCTCGTATTTGCGATCGTGGCGGTCGATTTCGAGAAACCCGGTGACCTTACCCATACTTCCTCAATGCGTCGATAACGCCTCCGTCATGCCCGCGCTTGTCGCGGGCATCCACGTCTTCTGGCGTTGCGAGAGAAAGACGTGGATGGCCGGGACAAGCCCGGCCATGACGAATGAGAGACTACTCCGCGGCCTGCATCGTGGCGGCCTTCTCCTTTGCCATTTCAGCGAGCGCGCGGCGGTATTCGACCGGCATCACTTTCTTGAACAATGGACGATAACGTTTCCAGTCGGCGAGGATGTCGGCCGCGCGCTTGGAGCCCGTGTAGCGCGCGTGATCCGAGATCAGATTGTGCAGCCGCTCGGCGTCGTGATTGGTCAGGTCGCCCATCACATCGACGCGGCCGTGCATTTCCAGATCGTTGTAGTGGCCGAATTCGCTCTCGGCGACCTGCTCCTCCTCCGGAACCGGCTCGAGCTCGACCATCGCCAGATTGCAGCGGGATTTGAACGTGTCGTCCTCGTCCAGCACATAGGCGACGCCGCCAGACATGCCGGCCGCGAAATTTCGTCCGGTAAGCCCAAGCACGACCACGACGCCGCCGGTCATATATTCGCAGCAATGGTCGCCGGCGCCTTCCACCACGGCGACGGCGCCGGAATTGCGTACGGCGAAGCGCTCGCCCGCGACGCCGCGGAAATAGCACTCGCCCGCGATGGCGCCGTACATCACGGTGTTGCCGACGATGATCGATTCCTCCGGCACCACCGCCGAGTCGGCGGCGGGTCGGATGACGATGCGTCCACCCGACAGGCCCTTGCCGACATAGTCGTTGGCGTCGCCGTCGAGCTCGAAGGTTACGCCGCGCGCGAGCCATGCGCCGAAGCTCTGGCCGGCGGTGCCGGTGAAGCGCACATGGATGGTGCCGTCCGGCAGGCCCTCGTGGCCGTAACGCTTGGCGACTTCGCCCGACAGCATGCCGCCGGCGGTGCGGTCGATATTGCGGATCTGCGCGGTGAGGCGCACCGGCGCGCCGCGGTCGAGCGCGGCCTGCGACTCGGCGATCAGCTTGCGGTCGAGGATGTCGTGGATCTTGTGATCCTGCGGCTCGGACTTGTAGATCGCGGTGCCCTTGGCCGGTTCGGGCTTGGTGAACAGCTTGGAGAAGTCGAGGCCCTTGGCCTTCCAGTGCTCCACCAGCCGGCGCTGGTCGAGCATCTGCATCTGGCCGACCATTTCGTCGAAGGTGCGATAGCCCAGCTCCGCCATCAGCTCGCGCACTTCTTCGGCGACGAAGAAGAAATAGTTGATCACGTGCTCGGGCTGGCCCTTGAAGCGCTTGCGCAGCACCGGGTCTTGCGTCGCGACGCCGACCGGGCAGGTGTTCAAATGACACTTGCGCATCATGATGCAGCCGGCGGCGATCAGCGGCGCGGTGGCAAAGCCGAATTCGTCGGCCCCCAGGAGCGCGCCCACCACCACGTCGCGGCCGGTGCGGACGCCGCCGTCGACCTGCACGGCGATGCGGCCGCGCAGCCGCTGCATCACCAAAGTCTGGTGCGTTTCGGCGAGCCCGATTTCCCATGGGCTGCCGGCATGCTTGATCGAGGTGAGGGGAGAGGCGCCGGTGCCGCCCTCGAAGCCCGAGATGGTCACGTGGTCGGCGCGCGCCTTGGAAACGCCGGCGGCGACCGTGCCGACGCCGACCTCGGAGACGAGCTTCACCGACACGTCGCCGGCCGGGTTGACGTTCTTGAGGTCGTAGATGAGCTGCGCCAGATCCTCGATCGAATAGATGTCGTGGTGCGGCGGCGGCGAGATCAGGCCGACGCCGGGCGTCGAGTGGCG
>JAKAHJ010000036.1 GCA_021815055.1 Pseudomonadota bacterium
GTCGTAGGTGAGATGCGAATAGACCGGCGCGCGCACCGGGCGCCTCCCCGCCTTGACGTCGGTGAGGAAGCGCAGCAGCGCAGACAGATCATAACTTTCGGGAAAGCCCTTCTTTTCCATAAGGCCTTCGCGTTCGAGCACGGCGTTCGGATAAAGAAAGCCGTCGGTGGTGACGAGGTCGACCTGCGGCACGTTCGGCCAGCGCGCCAACAGCGCCTGCAGCACGCGCGCGGTCGTCGACTTGCCGACCGCCACCGAACCGGCGACGCCGATCACATAGGGCATCTTGGCATCTTCGGTGGCGAGGAAGCGCTGTTGCGCGCGGAACAACCGCTGCGTCGCCGCGACATACATCGAGAGCAGGCGCGACAGCGGCAGATAAATCTCCTCGACCTCCGCGATGTCGAGCCGGTCGTGCAGCGAGCGCAGGCGCGTGACCTCTTCCGAGGTCAGCGTCATCGGCGTGTCCTCGCGCAAGGCCGCCCATTCGGCGCGCGAGAACGTGCGATAGGGCGAAAGATTGTCGTCTGCGCGCTGTTCCATGGAAATTCCGGTCAGCCCCGCTTGCGCGAGGCCTTTTCATCATGGCCGGTCTGCGCCGTGCGGCGGGCAAGTTCCGCCTCGACTTCGGCCAACGTCACGCCGCGGACCTTCATGAGCACCATGAGGTGATAGATAAGGTCGGCGGCCTCCGCGATCAGCCGGCTCTTGTCGTCCTGCACGGCTGCCAGCGCGGTCTCGAAGGCCTCCTCGCCCATCTTCTTGGCGCAGTGGGCGACGCCCTTGTCGATCAGGCTGCGCGTATAGGATTCGGCCGCGCTCGCTTCGACGCGCTCGCGCACCCGCTGTTCCAGGTCGGCCAGGGTGAAGACGGTCATGGAACCCCACTTACCACCTCTCTCCGCTTGCGGGGAGAGGGGATCATGCGTCGAGCCGCATCGGCAGGCCGGCCTCGGCCATGTATTGCTTGGCCTCGCGCACCGAGTGCTCGCCGAAATGGAAGATCGAGGCCGCCAGCACCGCGGTGGCGTGCCCGTCGCGGATGCCTTCGACCATGTGTTCGAGCGTGCCGACCCCGCCGGAGGCGATCACCGGCACGGTGATCGCGTCGGCAATCGCACGCGTGAGCGGAATGTCATAGCCCGCGCGGGTGCCGTCGCGGTCCATCGAGGTGAGCAGGACCTCGCCGGCGCCCAGCGCCACAACTTCCCGGGCATAGTTGACGGCATCGAGCCCGGTCGGATTGCGGCCGCCATGGGTGAAAATTTCCCAGCGGTCCGGCGCACCCGGCTTCGAGACCTTCTTGGCGTCGATGGCGACCACGATGCACTGGTCGCCGAATTTCTCCGCCGCCTCTTTCACGAGTGCGCGACGCGCCACCGCCGCGGTATTGATCGAGACCTTGTCGGCGCCGCAGGTGAGCAGCTTGCGGATGTCCTCGACCGTCCGCACGCCGCCACCGACGGTGAGCGGCATGAAGCAGGCTTCCGCGGTGCGCGTGACCACGTCGTAGATGGTATCGCGGTTCTCGTGGCTGGCGGTGATGTCGAGGAACGTGAGTTCGTCGGCACCGGCGGCGTCATAGGCGATCGCCGCCTCGACCGGATCGCCGGCGTCGACGAGATCGACGAATTTGACGCCTTTGACCACGCGGCCGTCTTTCACGTCGAGGCAGGGAATGACGCGGACTTTGAACATTTACGCCACCGCCCGCGCATCCCGCATCAGCCGCAGCGCTTCGGTCGCATCAAGCCGCCCGTCGTAGAGCGCGCGGCCGGCGATGGCGCCTTCGAGCCTGCGCGCCCTCGGCTCCAACAGCGCCCTGATGTCGTCGATGGAAGCAAGACCGCCCGAGGCGATCACCGGAATCGAGATCGCGTCGGCGAGCGCGATGGTGGCATCCAGGTTCAGGCCCTTGAGCATACCGTCGCGCGCGATATCGGTGTAGATGATGGCGGCGACGCCGGCATCCTCGAAGCGGCGCGCTATCTCGAGCGCCGAAAGCTCGGAGGCTTCCGCCCAGCCTTCCACCGCCACCTTGCCGTCGCGCGCATCGAGCCCGACCGCGACGCGGCCGGGAAATTTCTGCGCGGCCTCCTTCACCAGCGCCGGATTGCGCACCGCCGCGGTGCCGATGATCACGCGCGTCACGCCTTTGGCGAGCCAGCCTTCGACGGTCGCCATGTCGCGCACGCCGCCGCCGAGCTGCACCGGAATGCCGATGCTCTCCAGGATGCGCTCGACCGCGGCGGTGTTGACCGGCTTGCCGGCGAAGGCGCCGTCGAGATCGACGATGTGCAGATATTCGAAACCTTGATCTTGAAATGCGCGCGCCTGCGCTGCCGGGTCGCGGTGGAACACGGTGGCGCGCGCCATATCGCCCTGCTCCAGACGCACAGCGAGGCCTTCTTTGAGATCGATGGCGGGGAAAAGGATCATCTATTTTTCCTTGTCATTCCGGGACGCGAGCGAAGCGAGCGGGCCCGGAATCCAGAGCCATTCATTCCGCGCATAAAATCCTGGATTCCGGGCTCGCCGCCTACGGCGGCGCCCCGGAATGACGGAATGTTCATCACGGTTTCCACTTCAAAAAATTCGCGATCAGCCTGAGCCCCAGGCGTTGGCTTTTTTCCGGGTGAAACTGCGTGCCGACCATGTTGTCGCGGCCGACGATGGCCGTGAGAGAACCGCCGTAATCGGCTTGTGCGACCAAATCGGAACGCTTGGCGGCCTTCAGCTCGTAGGAGTGCACGAAATAGGCGTGCAGGCCGTCGGGCCCAAGCGGAATGTCGTCGAGCAACGGATGCGGCTTCACGATGTTGAGCGTGTTCCAGCCCATATGCGGGATTTTCAGCGCGGGATCATTGGGCGTAATGCGATCCACCTCGCCCGCGATCCAGCCCAGCCCCGGCGTCACCTGGTATTCCCGGCCGCGCTCCGCCATCAACTGCATGCCGACACAGATACCGAGGAACGGCCGCGCGCGCTGAAGGATGTTTTCGTTGAGCGCCTCGACCATACCGGGGATCGCGTCGAGCCCGCGCCGGCAATCGGCGAAGGCGCCGACGCCCGGCAGCACCACGCGCGACGCCGCGGCCACGCGCGCGGGATCGCTTGTTACCACAATAGCCTCGGCAAGGCCGGCGTCGCGCGCGGCGCGCTCGAAGGCCTTGGCCGCCGAGTGCAGATTGCCGGAGCCATAGTCGACGATGGCGGCGCTCATCGCGAGCCCCCGGGCTCCGGAAACAGCCCGATAACCTGATTGCCCGCCGGCGGCTCACGCCGTGCCGGTGTTGCGAACTGCGGCGGCGCGGCCGGGGCGGCGGGAAGCGCTGCCGGCGGCTGCGGGCGCTTCGCCCATTCGGCAAGGAAACGGTGCTCGGCCATCTCCTCGTCGGACGCAACGACGAAACCGAGCGACTTCCAGCCGCGCCGCGCGAGCGTCCAGCGCTCGATGCTGGAGGCCTCCAGGCCGATCAGCACGCCGACAAGAATCTCCACCAGCAACTGCACGGTCCCCGACGCACGCAGGAAAATAAGGCCGGTTTCCAACAGGCCGTAGCCGGCCGCACAAATCAGCAAGGCGAGCCAGAGCTGCTTCACCAGCAGCCACAGCGGCGGGACCAGAAAAGCCCAGAACGAAAACCCGTCGCGCACGTAACGGAAACGCTCGGGAGCGCTTGTCGTCTCGCCTTCGCGTGGCGGCGGTGCGTGCACGGTGTAAGTGGGCATTCTCTTCTTTCGCTCGAATCTGCTTCCTTATCCTTCCCCCTTGCAGGGGGAGGGATAAGAAAGAGTCACCCGCCCAATGAGCCCTTGGTGGAAGGCACCTCGTCCTTGGCACGCGGATCGATCGCTACCGCGGCCCGCAGCGCCCGCGCCAGGCCCTTGAAGCAGGACTCGGCAATATGGTGGTCGTTAGTGCCATACAAGGTCTCCAGGTGGAGCGTGACGCCGGAATTCATAGCGAAGGCCTGGAACCACTCCTGCACCAGTTCGGTGTCGAAGATCCCGACCTTGTCGCGCACGAATTCGGCCTTGAACACCAGGAACGGCCGGCCGGAAATGTCGATGGCGACCCGCGTCAGCGCCTCGTCCATTGGCACATGCACGTCGGCATAGCGGGCGATGCCCTTCATGTCGCCGAGCGCCTGTTTCACGGCCTGCCCAAGCGCGATGCCGACATCCTCGGTGGTGTGGTGCTGGTCGATATGCAGGTCGCCCGCCGCTTTCACCGTAATGTCGATGCGCGAATGGCGCGCCAAAAGGTCGAGCATATGGTCGAGGAAACCGATACCGGTCGCCACCTGCGAACGGCCCGCCCCGTCGAGGTCGACCGCGACCTCGACATCGGTTTCCTTGGTCTTGCGCTTCACGGAGCCTGTACGCATGGCGAATTCCTTCGATCCGGGCGCCTTTTATCAGGGGTGGCAGATATTCGCTACTGGCAAGGCATCCCACCGCCTGAGACGGGCGGCTAGCCCGTTTGCATCCCCCGGCGGACACCCTTACATGTCCGGTCACCGCAAAGGTCCCGCGCATGTCATCTAACGAGATTCCCGTCTGGCACGGCACAACCATCCTCACCGTCCGCAAGGGCGGCACCGTGGTCATCGGCGGCGACGGTCAGGTCTCCATCGGCCAGACCATTGTCAAGGCCAATGCGCGCAAGGTGCGCCGGCTGGGCAAGGGTGACGTGATCGGCGGTTTCGCCGGCGCCACCGCCGATGCCTTCACTTTGTTCGAACGGCTGGAAGCCAAGCTCGAACAGTATCCGGGTCAGTTGCTGCGCGCATCGGTCGAACTCGCCAAGGATTGGCGCACCGACCGCTACTTGCGCCGGCTGGAAGCCATGATGATCGTCGCCGACGTCAACGCGTCGCTCATCCTGACCGGCAACGGCGACGTGTTGGAACCGGAAGCGGGTGTGGCCGGCATCGGCTCCGGCGGAAATTATGCGCTCGCCTCGGCGCGCGCGCTGCTCGATGGGCCGCTCGATGCCGAGCAGATCGTGCGCCGCTCGCTCGAGATCGCGGCCGACATCTGCGTCTACACCAACCGGAATGTGACGATTGAGAGTTTGAAGACTTGACCGCGTGCCCCGGACGCGATGCACCACGAAGTGCTGCTTCGCAGATCCGGGGCCGTACCGAAGTTTGAGTTTGTAACGATCCCGGGTGCAGCACACCGCTAACGCGTTGCGCTGCGCCCGGGAAAAGAGGCCAAATGACCGACTTCTCCCCGCGCGAAATCGTTTCCGAACTCGACCGCTACATCGTCGGCCAGGCCGACGCCAAGCGCGCGGTCGCCATCGCCTTGCGCAACCGGTGGCGGCGGCTGCAACTGGACGACAGGTTGCGCGAGGAAGTGCTGCCCAAGAACATCCTGATGATCGGGCCGACCGGGGTCGGCAAGACCGAGATCTCGCGCCGGCTGGCCAAGCTCGCGGGCGCGCCGTTCCTGAAAGTGGAAGCCACCAAATTCACCGAGGTCGGTTATGTCGGCCGCGACGTCGAGCAGATCGTGCGCGACCTGGTCGAGATCGGCATCACGCTCACGCGCGAGCGCAAACGCAAAGACGTGCAGGCGCGCGCGGAACTGGCGGCCGAAGAGCGCGTGCTCGACGCCCTGGTCGGGCCGGGCGCCAGTCCCGCCACGCGCGAAAGTTTCCGCAAGAAGCTGCGCGCCGGCGAAATCAACGACAAGGAAATCGAAATCGAGGTGCAGGCGGGCAGCCAGGGCATGCCGATGTTCGAGATTCCGGGCATGCCGGGCGCGCAGATGGGCGCCATTTCGATCGGCGACATTTTCGGCAAGCTCGGCGGCGGGCGCACCAAGACCCGGCGGGTCACCGTAGGCGAGTCGCACGAAATCCTGGTCAACGAAGAATCCGACAAACTGCTCGACACCGACCAGCTCGTGCAGGAATCGATCCGCGCGGTCGAACAGAACGGCATCGTGTTCCTCGACGAGATCGACAAGATCGCCGGACGCGAAGGCCGTCACGGCGCGGACGTCTCACGCGAAGGCGTGCAGCGCGATCTCTTGCCGTTGATCGAAGGCACCACCGTCAACACCAAGCATGGGCCGGTGAAGACCGACCACATCCTGTTCATCGCCTCCGGCGCCTTCCACCTGACCAAGCCGTCGGACCTGCTGCCCGAGCTGCAAGGCCGCCTGCCGATCCGCGTCGAACTCAAGGCGCTCAGCCGCGACGATTTCCGCCGGATCCTGACCGAACCGGAAGCTTCCCTCATCAAACAGTACGTGGCGCTGATGGCGACCGAAGGCGTCACGCTCGATTTCGGTGAGGACGCCATCGACGCCATCGCCGATATCGCGGTCGCGGTGAATTCCAGCGTCGAGAACATCGGCGCGCGCCGCCTGCAGACGGTCATGGAACGCGTGCTCGACGAGGTGTCCTACGCCGCTCCCGACCGCTCCGGCGAGACCATCAAGATCGACGCCGGTTTCGTGGAGAAAAACATCGGCGACCTCGCCAAGAATGCCGATCTGAGCCGCTTCATTCTTTGACGCCGCTGTGCGTCGCGTCGACCGGCGCCGCGGCCCGGTACTTTTGGGTCCACCGTCACAAATACCTGCGGGACGCGGTTTTACAACCTGAATCGCGTGAAAATTGTGCTGCACTCGGTTGCGTGGCAGTTTGCCACGCCGGCGGCCGCGTGGACCGGCGCGCCGATTTTAGGCCAGTTTACGCCGCTTTATCGTAAATATTAGCTACCCGCATTGATTGTGTGCCGGCCCAGCTCGCCCTGCGGTAAAATACAACCGGAGCCTGACAAATGGCGATTTACACCTGATCGCAATCTGGCAATAAATATTTGACTGAAGAGGGTGGGTCCATGGCCGCGGACACGCGGGGCAATGCGACGGCCGAACGCGGGAGCGATGGCGAGCTCGCGCCGGGAGAACATCTCCGCGCCGAGATCGAACGGCTTGGGCTCGACCAGGTTGCGGTGAGCCAGGCCGTCGGCGTCTCGCGCCAGTCGATCAACAACATCGTCAATGGGCGCCAGTCGATTTCTCGCGCCATGGCGGGAAAGCTGGGCCGCCTTACCGGCCGCAGCTCCGACTATTGGCTGCGCGCGTCGTTTCCTCGAACGACAAATTCCGCTGCCGCCGGTGAGCGGCTGCGCGGCTTCGGCGTGCTGGTGAACCATCAGATCGTGCGCGCGGTCACGAGCGGCATTATCCGTATCGATCCATTCGATGAAGCGCATGTGCAGCCGGCGTCGGTCGACCTCACGCTCGGTGACAGCGTCGGCACGGCCGAAGGGGAGAAGCTCGACATCAGGGGCGCCGGTCCGTTCTTCCTGAAGAGCGGGCGCACCGTCAATGCAAGCACCCGCGAGCGACTTGAATTTCCGCAGGACTACATCGGGCGCATCGGAGCCGTGCAAAGTCTGGCCGGCAACGGCATTCTGATTTTGCACGGACTGCAGATCGGTCCCGGTTTTCGGGGCCATTTGCAATTTTCCATTTTCAACGCAGGACTCGACGATTTCGAAATGCGCGGCGGCGAAGCGATCGTCGCTATCGAGATCATGCCGCTTGCCGCGACCCCGGCTCATAACGTCGGCGATACGAGCGAGACGCAGCATGCGCGCGGCCGCGACGCGGTTGTCGCAATGTCGTGCAATGAAATCTGCGAACGCATGATCCGCGATGCCGTTCGGGAAAAAACCCAGATCGATATCGGAAAAGGCGGCGCCACTGCGCGGATAGCCGAACTGACCATCGAAATTCTCGATCGCTCGGCCGATGCGGCGCTCGACGCCGCGGTCCGTGCCGCGCTCGGCGGCCTGAAGACGCTGCGCCAGAAACGAAGCGGCGCGCAAAAAGACCGCGAGAAATACAATGCCTTTTTCGCCGCTATCGGCGCACGTCTCTATCTCACGGGCGAACAAACCCGCTGTGCCCTGGCTGTTCTCGCGCTGCCGGCCGGCGCGGGCGATACGCTGATCGCCGAGCTGCGCGACGGCAGCGAAGTCGTCGTGCCGCTGCCGACCCGCTCGGCTCGCGTCAGCCTGCGGCAACTCGCCCGGCAGTTGCACGAAGACGCGCTCGATTTGATCCTGATGCTGGCGGGTGTCGTGCCTTACCGACGCGGGGAATGATGCGGTTTTGCCTGCTCGACCGCAAAACGTCCGCCGCAATTATGACAAGTGAGAGATAAAAAAAATTTGACATATACTTTTACGCGTGTACCATTACGGTTGTAGCATTTGTGGGGGCGGGCCTAAGCCACGCCTCGTCGTGGTGGAGGCAAGCATGGCTCGTTCGGCAAAAAAGCACGTAATGCAATCCCGGCGGCCGGTCGCGAGAACCGCGACCGACCGCAAACCCCGGCCCAACGCGATCGAAAAAGAATTTCTCCGGCTTTGGCTCACGATTTCACGGCTGCGCGAGCGGGTCCTCCGCGACCTTTGCCGGCCTGCGACCCGCATAGCGCCGGCGTCGCGAAAATCGCGCGGCCGGGCCGCCTGAGCACGCGCCATCCGTCACTTTTCCTTTTTGCCGGCGTGCTTCGGCGCCGGCACGGTTATTGCGACCGGATCGGAGCCGGGGAAAGTCTCTTCCAGCCCCTCGTCCAATTTGCGCTCGAGCTTTTCCTTGTCGGATTCTTGCGCCTTCCTGACCGATTTGTCCGTCTTCTCCTTGCCAATCATTGGGGTTACCTCCGAAAAAGGTCATCCTTGCCAGATCAGAACTAACAAGCCGGTCATTCGGTTCGCGTGCGCCGAAGCCGCACATAGAGCGCACCTTCGCCCCCGTGGGCGATGTGCGCATCCTCAAAACCGACGACAAGCGCGCGAAACTCCGGCAGGCCGAGCCATTGCGGAACCTGCCGCCTTAGCACGCCACGCTCGCCCTCGCCGGGCTTACCCTTACCGGTGATCACCAGCACCAGCCGCGCCTCGCGCACGCTCGCCTGATGCAGGAAACGCGACAGCGCGGCATGGGCCTGCGCCTGTGTCAGGCCGTGCAGATCGATGCGGGCATCGATCGGTTCGCGTCCGCGCGCAACGCGCTTTTTCAGACGGCGGTCGAGCGGCGCCAGCGGCGGCGGCTTCGGCTTCGGCTCGAGTGTGGCGAACGGTTTGAACTTTTCCGGCTTCGCGGCGCGCGGCTTGGCAGAGGGTCGTGGCGCAGGCTCGGTTGCGGCCTCGCCGATCTCCTCGTCCGCCTGCAACATTCCGTCACGCAGCGGCGCGATCGATTTCGTGACGGTCGACCACAACACGCGTTCGTCCGAAGTGAGAACGCGCCGTCGGTTGCGGTCGCGCGTGGTCATGTCATCGGCGCGACGATGAAGTTGACTTGGATGCCGATCGGGACTTGGACGACAGCGCGCCGGATGTCGTGCGCTCGGCGATCGTGATCTTCGGCCGCGGGCGCGGCAGCGGCACGACCTTGCCCGGCTTGCCGCCGCCTTTCACCAGGACGCCGCGCGGCACCAGCATGACGAATTGCCCGTGCTGCTTGATGCGGCCGGCAATGCTGGCGATGCCGTTGCCGTATCCGAAATAGATATCCGCGCGCGCGGCGCCGACGATGGCCGATCCGGTATCCTGCGCGATCATGAGGCGGCGGATTTTCGTGTCCGGCGTCTCGCTGAGCAGCGGCAGGTCGGCGTCGATCCAGATCGGAGTGCCGTAGACATGGATCTTCTTGTCCACCGCGAGCGACCGCATCGGCGTGAGCGGCACGCCCTGCGCGCCGATGCATTCCTCATGCGGCGCAAGCGCGGTCTTCCGGAAAAAGACGAAGGAGCGGTTCTTGCGGCGCAGCGCCTTGGCTTCTTCCGGGTTGGCCTCCATCCAAGCCCGGATCTTGTCCATCGACATCTCTTCTTTCGAGATGATGCCGCGATCGATCAGATCCCGCCCGACCGGCGTATAAGGCTTGCCGTTGCTGGCGATATAGTTGAGGCGCAGGAGCTTGCCGTCATCGAGCTTCACGCGCGCGGAGCCCTGGATTTGGGCGAAGAAGGCGTCGACCGGATCCTTGACCCAGCAGATTTCCAGCCCCTTGCCCTTGAGCGCGCCGTCCTCGATCTTGGCGCGGTCGTATTGCCCGAACACCTTGCTGCGGCCGACGAGCTTTTCGGGAATCCGATAGAGCGGCACCTTGTATTCGGCCGTCTTGACGCGCGAGCCGTCGATCTCGCTCTCGTAATAGCCGGTGAAAAAGCCTTCGGTTTCGCCCGGCGGCGCCACGCGCACCGGCGTGAAATTATGTTCGAAGAAGGCGCGCGCATGCTCGCGGTCGAGCGCGCCCGCCTGACGCGCACGCTCGCAAACATTGAACAGCGCGCCATAGACCGGGCGCGCACGGCGCATCGCTCTTGTGCCGTTGAGAATGGCGCCGCAGCTCATCATGAACGACTTGAAGGCCTCGGCGTGGTCGTCGTCTTTCCAGCCCGCAAGCGCGTCGAATGAAAGCGGCTCGATCGCGGCGTGGCGCAGCTTCATGACGGGCTCGCGAGCGGAAACCGGTGCCATGGTCATCGCAAGAAACGTGAGTGCAACACCCGCTCCTGTCATTCCGGGGCGCGAGCAAAGCGAGCGAACCCGGAATCCAGGGGCCACACAGCTTGACTCTGGATTCCGGGCTCGCGCTTTCAGCGCGCCCCGGAATGACAAGATCAGGCCCCCCGGCATGTGCTCACTGTCCGGCTTCGGTGGCGACCAGCTTCCAGTTCGGATCGCGCGACGACACATCGCGGGCGAAGGTCCAAACATCGGTGACGTCGGTGACCTTGTCGGCGCTGCCGTCGATGACGTTGCCGTTCTTGTCGCGTGTGGCGGTGATCAGCTTGGAGTGAAAGCGCACCGTCACATGGGCGTTGGAGCCGCGCATTTCGGCGCCGGCGATGTCGGCGCCGTCGATCGACACGAACCGCGTTTCCATCTTGTCGCCGCGCTTCTCGCGCTCGGCGATGGCGCCGTCGAAGCCGTCATAGACTTCGCGCGACAGCAGGGTTTTGAGCGCGCGCCGGTCGCCCTCGGCGAAGGCCGTGACGATCATCTCGTAGGCCGCGCGCGCGCCGGTAATAAAGTGGTTGGGGTCGAAGCCCGGTTCGGCCGCCTCGATGGAATCGAGACCTGCGGCCAGCGCCGAGCCGGGTTCGGCCACGCCCTTCCAGCGCGCGGTAGGCTCAGCCGGTTCCGTGGTCTCGGCAGCCTTGGCGGAGACCGCTTCGGCGGTCCGGTTGGGCAGGGCAATCACGTTTTCCGCCGCCGGCCGCACCGGCTCGCGCGCGGAATAGGGATCGTAGGGCGGGCGCTCGCGTCCGGTGCGCTGTCCGAGCACGCTGCGCAACCGCAGGAAGATGAACACCGCAAGCGCCAGGAAGATGATGGTATAGATGTCGAACACGTCTTGCATGCTTTCGGCTACCGTAACGGTAGCAATCGCCCGACTCGTTACCCGGCCTCCGCCGCCTGGAAGGGGTGGCGGCCCGGTCCTCCGCCATTATGTAAGCGGGTGGCCGCGCCAATCCATAGGCGAAGCGCCGGGATCTCGGCGCATTTGAATCTTCGCGACAAACCTTAGACGATCGGGGTTCATACGCCAACCTCGCCCGCGACGCCCGGCCCCGCAGAATCCCGATCCCGCGCCGGAATCGGCATTCCGGACATGACAATCACGTGAGAAAGTTAACCCGATGAATGTGGCGAAATGGCTGTTGCTGGGCTTGCTGGCGCTGCCGGTGATGGAACTGGCGGTGTTCCTTGCCGTGGCTGCGACAATTGGCCTTGGCTGGGCACTTATACTCGTGCTCGCCACTTCGCTGGCGGGAGCGCTGGTTCTGCGCCATGCCGGCGGCAGCCACATCTCCCGGATGCGCGTGGCGATGGCCGAGGGCAGCTTCGCCTCGCTGCAAGCCGACGGCACCGGCGCTCTGGTGCTGCTGGCTGGAATTCTTTTGTTAATTCCAGGGTTTATCACCGATTTTCTGGGCCTGTTGCTGCTGGTCGGGCCGTTGCGGCGCGCGCTGGCCGTCAGCTTCGGCGCCGGTGGCACGAGTCGGCGCGCCGACGGCGTGGTCGACCTCGAACCCGAACAGTGGCACCGGGTACCGGATGCCTCCCTGACCGACCGGCGGGCAGAAAACGAGCGGCGGTGATCTCTGCCACTTTCTCGTCAATTCCGTGCAAGACGGGAAAGCATCACCACGACTTCATTGTCGCCAGCTTTCGGACTGTGGGTCTCGGCTTCCGCGGATGCCCGACTGAATGAAAGGCGCACACGGATTGCGCCCCGCCGCCCATCCTTGTTCGCCCTCCGCCGCTATGTTAGCCAACCGCACGCAGGCGGACGACACGGCCGGCATCAAGGAGCTCTCATGACGACGACCAATGGCGGCCCGTCCGCGGAAGTACAGCCGCAGCTTTCGGTGGTGGCGCAATACATCAAGGATTTCTCGTTCGAGAACCCGAACGCGCCGCAATCGCTGAATCCGGGCGAAGAGCCGCCGCAGATCGGCATCCAGATCAACGTCAACGCGCAACCGTTGTCGGATACCGACATCGAGGTTTCGCTCAAGCTCGAAGGCAAGGCGGAGAGCGCGGTCGGTTTGCTGTTCGGTTTCGAGCTGGAATTCGCCGGCGTATTCCGCATCCGCAACGTGCCGCAGGAAAGCCTCAACGCGATCGTGCTGATCGAGTGCCCGCGCCTGCTGTTTCCGTTCGCGCGCGAGATCGTCGCCACCACGGTACGCAATGGCGGTTTCCCGCCGCTGCTGCTCGATCCGGTCGATTTCGTCGCGCTCTACCGCCAGAAAATGGCGCAGCTTCAGCCCGGCGGCCAAGCCATGGCGTAAGGCCTTTCGCCGAAGGCGACTCAAATCAATAGCGTGTCATGCCCCGCCTTCGCGGGGCGATGACAGTCAGAGATAACCCCGCCACAAGGCATTCTCGCCCAGGCTCTCCACGAATTCCCGATGCGCCGCGCGCTCGGCCTCACTGACGCGCGGCGCAAGCGCGACAGGCCGCGCACGCACCGCGCCGGCACGACCGGCGCCGTTTGCGCGGCGCGCTCCGTTCTCGGCGAGACCGAGCTGAGCCTGGCGGCCGCCGATCAGCTCCAGATAGACCTCGGCGAGGATTTCGGCGTCGAGCAGCGCTCCATGCTTGGTGCGGCGGGAATTGTCGATGCCGTAGCGCGCGCACAGCGCGTCGAGATTATAAGGGCCGGCAGAATGCTTGCGCCGCGCCAGCATCAACGTATCGACCAGCCGGTCGCGTGCGATCAGTTCGCGCTCGATGCGCTTGAGTTCGGCGCAGAGGAAAGCATGATCGAACCCCGCATTGTGGATCACCAGCGGCGCATCGGCGATGAAGGCGAGAAAATCGTCGACGATCTCGGCGAAGCGTTTTTGCCCTTTGAGGAACTCGGTCGACAGCCCATGGATCGCGAAGGCCTCGGCCGGCACTTCGCGCTCCGGATCGAGGTAGGCGTGAAAGGTCGCGCCGGTCGGGATGCGGTTGATCAGTTCGACGCAGCCGAGCTCGACCAGGCGATGGCCCTGGTTGGGATCGAGGCCGGTGGTTTCGGTGTCGAGGACGATTTCGCGCATGTGTGTGAGGTTTTCTCGGCTTTCGTCCCTATTTCGGTTGTCATCATCCGCGCAAGCGGATGATCCAGTACGCCGCAGCCGACGCGGTGGTTACTGGATCGCCCGTTTTCGCGGGCGATGACGGCAGAGAGGATGGCGACTCACCGCCTCCGTTTCTCCATCCTACCCACGCGCGCCAGGATTTCACGTACCTGATCATGCGCGGCCTCGAAACCGCGCGAGGTATCCACCACGAAATCGGCGCGGGCGCGCTTCTCGGCATCCGGCATCTGCTTGGCGAGGATGGCGGCGAATTTCTCTTGCGTCATCCCCGGACGTTCGAAGGCGCGTCGGCGCTGCACGTCGGCCGGCGCGGACACCACCACCACGGCATCGCACAGCTTTTCGCCGCCGGTTTCGTAGAGCAGCGGAATGTCGAGCAGGGCGACCTGAGCGCCGTGCTTTTCCGCCTCTCGCAAGAAACGATCGCGTGCCGCGGCGACCAGCGGATGCACGATGGTCTCGAGTTTCCCGATCGCGGCCGCGTCGCCGAACACTCGCCTGGCGAGCTTGTCGCGATCGACCTTGCCGCCTTCGGTCGTGCCCGGAAACGCGGCCTCGATCAACGGCGCCGCCTCGCCTTCATAGAGCGCATGCACCGCGGCATCGGCATCGTGCACCGGCACGCCTGCTTCGGCGAAGAATTTCGCCGTCGCCGATTTTCCCATGCCGAGGGAGCCGGTCAGGCCGAGGATGAACATGCGTGCTCTCTCGTCGTCGTCACCGGGCTCGTCCCGGTGACCCTGATGAGGATGGCAAAGCCGTCCCCCGCGAATCGGGGTGGCCGGGCTTGTCCTGGGCTCGTCCCGGCCATGACAACAGAGGGATCATCACCCCGCCAGTTCCTCCAGCTTCTCCCGCGCCGCGTTGCGATGCTCGGGCGTAATATGGCTCGCCACCAGCTTAATCGCGGTCGCGAGCACGGCGGCATCGTCGGTGAAGCCGAGCACGGGCAGCACGTCGGGAATGGCGTCCGCCGGCAGCACGAAATAGGCGAGCGCGCCGATCAGCGAAGCTTTCACCGGCAGCGGCGTGTCCCGATCGAAGGCGCAGTAATAGGCGGCGAGCGCCTCTTCCGCGAACGGAATGCGCACCGCGACCGCGCGCAGCTTGCGCCAGAAATCGCGGTGCAGCGTGTTGTCGTTGCCCTGCCAGGACGCATTGCGTGCGAAGGCCATAGCCTGAAATGTGGTTAGCGGCGCGGGCAACCGCAAGACAGCGACGCACCGGCCGGCGCTCACTTCGCCGCCGGCGGCGCGGGCGGCTCGCCGGTCGGTTCCGGCGCATCGGCTCGCTCCAGCCTGAGAGGCTGCGGCGGCAGCGCGCGCGGCGCGCCCGCATCCGGCAACGCCGCCGGCGTCTCGGCGCCGTGCACCGAATAAAGCTGCGGCGCCGCGCGGTTGATGTGCAGATGGAAAATATCGGGCCGGTTATAGTGGCCGGCAAAATCGTGCCGCAGCTTCATCTGGATCGAGAGATCGAGATTGCATTCGGCGTAGAGGATGCCCTCCTCCGCGCCCATAGGGCCGGCGATGATGCGGCTCAAGGGATCGACGATCATCGAGCCGCCGCAGCAATTCGGATCGCGCAGGAATTTCTCGCCTTCGGGACCGGCCTGCAGCATCTCGATCATGCGTTCGTCCACCGTGCCGCAGGCCGAGATCACGAAGGCCTTGCTCATTTGCGCGAAGGCCTGCGAGTCGATGGCGACCCGGTTGCGCAAAGGATCGCCGCTGGTGGGGAAATGGTTCGGCCAGCTCATGACGTGGACGCGCGTGCCCTCGGCGATCAGCGCGAACACTGCGAGCGGATTGGAGTTCTCGCCGCAGATCAGCCCGCTCATCGGCCCGAATTCGCTGGCGAAGGCGCCGAAAGTGTCGCCGTAACCGCCGGTGTGCACCAGGCGCTCGCCCACCGTCGGCATGATCTTCTGGTGCTTGCGGATCAGCGCGCCGTCCGGGCCGATATAGAGTTGCGTGTTGAACATCGTGCCCATGGTCTGCGGGATCTTCTCGCAGACGCCAATCGCCACATAGGCATTGGCGGCGCGCGCCGCGGCGCAAAGTGCATCGGTCTCCGGGCCCGGGATCTCGACCGAATTCTTGAACAGTTCGACCGCGAGCCGGTTGGCGATCGCCCCGCTCGCCGCGTGGTGGTGATACCAGACCGGGTGCGCCGGGATAAAGCCTTCCGGGAAGCCGATCACGCGGGCGCCGTTGTGGCCTGCTTCGCGGATCAGCCGGCAGGCCTTGTCGACCGAGCCTTCGCGGTCGAGAAACACCGAGGCGGCCTGCACCGCCGCCACCTTAATTTTCGGATAGCTGTCGCCCATTTCCGGTACCGTGCTTTTGCGGGATGTGCCGATCTCGACAAACGAAGACCGGAATATTAGCTGATAAATTGGCTGGTCAGCAGCCCCAGACCGACGAGGCACCCATGTCCTGGTCTCTGAATATCGGCAAAGTGGCCGGCACCATCGTGCGCGTCCACATTACGTTCTTGTTGTTTCTGGCGTGGATTTTCGCCGCCAGCTACGCCTCCAACGGCGCTGCCAGCGCCTGGAATAGCTTGCTGTTCATGGTGCTGCTGTTCCTGTGCGTGCTCCTGCACGAGTTCGGGCACATCTTCACCGCGCGCGCCTTCGGCGTCTCGACGCCCTTTGTGACGCTGCTGCCGATCGGCGGGGTGGCGCAGCTCGAGCGGATTCCGGAAGAGCCGTGGGAGGAATTCCTCATCGCCATCGCCGGACCGCTGGTGAACGTCGCGATCACGCTCGTGCTGCTGCTGTTCGGTGCGCAATTGACCTCGACCGCGGTCGGCGCGGTCGATAATGCGCATATCGCCATGATCGACCGGCTGGCGGCCGTGAACCTGTTTCTGGCCGTGTTCAACCTGATTCCGGCTTTCCCGATGGACGGCGGGCGCGTGCTGCGCGCACTGCTGGCGAGCCGATTCGGCTATGTGCGCGCGACCGAACTCGCCGCCTCGATCGGGCAGTTCGTCGCCTTTGCGCTCGGCTTCATCGGGCTGCTGTACAACCCGATATTGATCTTCATCGCCATCTTCGTCTACCTCGCCGCCGCCTCCGAATCGCACATGGTGGCGCTGCGGGCGGTCTCGCGCGGCGTGCCGGTGAGCCATGCCATGATGACGCAGTTCGCCACGCTGACGCCGGAGGCGCATATCGACGAAGCCGTGCAGACCTTGCTGCAGACCAGCCAGGGCGAGTTCCCGGTGGTGGACGGCGGCGGCAAGCCGGTCGGCCTGCTCGGTCGCGGCGACCTGATCCGCGCGATCAAGACGCTCGGACCGGACGCCCGCGTGGGCGAGGCCATGACCACCGACATGCCGGTGATCCCCTACCGGGCCACCCTTGAACAGGCCTTCAAGCTCCTGCAGGAGAAGCAGGCGCAGGCGGTCGCCGTAACCGACGCCGCCGGCAAACTCAGCGGGCTGGTCACCGGTGAGACCATCGCCGAGATGATGATGTTGCAGGAGATCATGCCCAAAGGCACGGCGGCCGGCCCCTGGGGCCGTGCGGCGGGGGCTTAACACGATTTTTCCGGCCATATTTGCGCGCTCGAACAGCGCCGAATGCGGTTGCTTCCGGCCGTTTGGTCACTATATTGCGCCGCAATAGCGCATGCGTCGCGGGCCCAAACCGGCCCGCGCTTTGGTTTCTGGAACCCTGCGCATGATCCCGAAAAGTGGGAACCGGTTTTCGGAAAAGATCATGCGCCAAGGAAAATACTAATGGACCTTCGTAACGTCGCCATCATCGCGCACGTCGACCACGGCAAGACCACGCTGGTCGATCGGCTGCTGCAGCAGTCCGGCGTCTATCGCGAGAACCAGCGCGTGGTGGAACGCGCCATGGATTCCAACGACCTCGAGCGCGAGCGCGGCATCACCATTCTCGCCAAGGCGGCCTCGGTCGAGTGGCAGGGCACCCGCATCAATATCGTCGATACCCCCGGCCACGCCGATTTCGGCGGCGAGGTCGAGCGCATCCTCAACATGGTCGATGGCGCGCTGGTGCTGGTGGACGCCGCCGAAGGCCCGCTCCCGCAGACCAAATTCGTCGTCTCAAAGGCCCTCAAGATGGGCCTCAAGCCCATCGTGGTCATCAACAAGGTCGACCGTTCCGACGCGCGGCCGACGCAGGTCGTCAACGAGGTGTTCGACCTGTTCGCCGCGCTCGACGCCAGCGACGAGCAACTCGACTTCCCGATCCTCTACGGCTCCGCGAAACAAGGCTGGATGTCGGAAAAGCTCGACGGTCCGCAGGACCAGGGCATGAAGCCGCTGTTCGACCTGGTGCTCAAGCATGTGAAACCGCCCGTAGTCGAGCAAGGACCATTCCGCCTGCTCGGCACCATCATCGAAGCCAACAATTATCTCGGCCGCATCATCACCGGCCGTATCACCTCCGGCGCGGTCAAGCCGAACCAGGCCGTGAAAGTGCTCGACCGCGAAGGCAAGCTGATCGAAACCGGCCGTATCACCAAGGTGCTCGCCTTCCGCGGTCTGGAGCGTCAGCCGGTCGACGTGGCGGAAGCCGGCGACATCGTCGCGCTGGCGGGCTTGCCGAATGCTACCGTGGCAATGACCATCTGCGACCCTTCCGTCGAAACCCCGATCCCGGCGCAGCCGATCGATCCGCCCACGCTGGCCATGACCTTCCGCGTCAACGATTCCCCGCTCGCCGGTACCGAAGGCAGCAAGGTCACCGGCCGCATGATCCGCGACCGGTTGCTGCGCGAGGCCGAAGGCAATGTGGCGCTGCGCGTGCGCGAATCGGACGACAAGGACGCCATGGAAGTCGCCGGCCGCGGCGAATTGCAGCTCGGCATCCTGATCGAGACCATGCGGCGCGAAGGCTTCGAACTATCGGTGTCGCGCCCGAAGGTGCTGCTCCGCCGCAACGAGGCGGGTGAACTGGAAGAGCCGATCGAAGAGGTCGTCATCGACGTCGACGAAGAGCATTCGGGCGTGGTCGTCCAGAAGATGTCCGAGCGCAAGGCCGAGATGACCGAGATGCGCCCGTCCGGCGGCGGGCGCGTGCGGCTCGTCTTCCACGCGCCGACGCGCGGGCTCATCGGCTACCAGGGCGAGTTGCTCACCGATACCCGCGGCACCGCCATCATGAACCGCCTGTTCCACGGCTATGCGCCGCACAAGGGCGCGATCCAGGGCCGCCGCAACGGCGTCCTGATCTCGAACGACAAGGGCGAGGCGGTCGCCTATGCGCTATGGAACCTGGAAGACCGCGGCCCGATGATGATCGAGCCGGGCTGGAAGGTTTATACCGGCATGATCGTCGGCGAGCACACGCGCGACAACGATCTCATCGTCAACGTGCTCAAGGGCAAGCAGCTCACCAATATCCGCACCACCTCGAAAGACGAGGCGGTACGGCTGACGCCACCGATCAAGATGACCTTGGAAAAGGCGCTGGCCTATATCCAGGACGACGAACTGGTCGAGGTCACGCCGTCGTCGATCCGGCTGCGCAAAAAGCTCCTGGACGAGAACGACCGCAAAAAGGCCGAGCGCACCAAGGAAGCCGAGACAGTGTGAGGCCGGTGACGGCCGTGACCTGTGCCATAACGGTGCACTTTTTTCCGGCAACTACGGCGTTCGTCCCGTCTGTGGCCGGTAATCCACACCGTTTACCGATCGTTAATCATAGGGCTTGAAGGCCGCAGGGTTCGTTGCTTCTATTTGCCAATGAGCACAACCCTCATAGAGATTCGCCGCGCCAAGACATCGGACGCGACCGACATCGCCGAGACCCATGACGAGTCCTGGCGGGCGGCCTATCAAGGGATCATCCCCGGCAACGAACTCGGAAAGCTGATCAACCGCCGCGGACCGGACTGGTGGGATTCGGCCATCCGCAAGGGCAGCCGCATCACCATTCTGCAATTCGGCGACCGCGTCGCGGGCTACGCCAATTACGGGCGCAATCGCGCGCGCAGCCTGTTCTATGACGGCGAAATCTACGAACTCTACCTCCGCCCCGAGTTCCAGGGCCTGGGCTTCGGGCGGCGCCTGTTCACCGCCGCGCGCAAGGACCTGATCCAGAGCGGTTTGAAGAGCCTCGTGGTGTGGGCGCTTTCCGACAACGAGCCGGCGATGGAATTCTATCGCACGCTGGGCGGCCGCGCCGTCGCCCGCTCCTCCGAACGTTTCGGCGCCAAGACGCTCGATAAGGTCGCCTACGCCTGGCAGGGGTAACTTACTTCTGTCATTCCGGGGCGCGCCGAAGGCGCGAGCCCAGGAATCCAGAAAACAATCTCCGATCTTATTTGCGTCTGGATTCCGGGTTCGCTCGCGCTGCTCGCGCCCCGGAATGACCGGCAATCAAATCTTCGGTGCCGCCAGCCCATGCTGCGCGCAGGCCGCGCGAAGGGTATTCAGCAGCAGGCACGCGATGGTCATCGCGCCGACGCCGCCCGGCACCGGCGTGATCG
>JAKAHJ010000037.1 GCA_021815055.1 Pseudomonadota bacterium
TCGGGGGGGTGATCGGCTCGTGTTCCGGACGCGATGCAGCACGAAGTGCTGCTTCGCCGACCCGGAGCCTTACCGATCTCGGACTGCGTAACGGTCCCGGTTCGGCAGCGCACCGCTGTCGCGCTGCGCCGCGCCCGGGACACGTGCTTCCCGCGAGCGCGGGTTCGCTCTACATTATCCCCATGACCGTCCTATCGACCGTGCGCCTGCAGCGCGAACCGTTCGACGTCGCCGCGGAATCGGCGAAGCTGACGCGCGGGCGCAGCGACATCGGCGCGCTCGTCACCTTCACCGGCATCTGCCGTGGCGCGGAGGGCGGCGAGCCGATCGCCGCGCTGACGCTCGAACATTATCCGGGCATGGCGGAAGCCGAGATCGAGCGTCACGTGGCCGACGCAATCGAGCGTTGGCCGCTGCTCGGCGTGACGGTGATCCACCGCTACGGCCGCCTCACACCGGGCGGGGACATCGTGCTGGTGATTACCGCTTCGTCGCATCGCGAGGCGGCCTTTGCCGCGGCGGAATTTCTGATGGATTATCTCAAGACCCGCGCGCCATTCTGGAAACAGGTGGAGACGGCCGGGCAAAAGGCCTGGGTTGACGCCAGGGCCCAGGACGATGCGGCGGCCGGGCGCTGGGCGTCGAAACCCGGGCAAGCTGCGGAATAAGTATGGCGGATCGCGGGGGCTGGAGGTTGCAATGATTTCCATCGTGGTCGCGGCATTCGCGGTCATTGCGCTTGGGATCGGCGAGGCTTCGGCTGTACAGGTATCTTATTACGAGGTGCCGCGCGGTGCGCGTCCGCACGATGTGGCGCCGGCGCCGGACGGCACGGTTTGGTACACCGCGCAGGGGCAGGGCGCGGCGGGTATCCTCGATCCGAAGACCGGCAAAACCATGCAGATTCCGCTTGGACCGGATGCGGCGCCGCACGGCGTCATCGTCGGGCCCGATCGCGCCGCCTGGATCACGGAGGGCGGCCAGAATGCGATCGCCCGCGTCGATCCGGCAAGCAAGGCGGTGAAGCTGTTCCCGCTGCCGAAGGAATTTTCCGACGCCAATCTCAACACCGCGACCTTCGACCGCAAAGGAATCCTCTGGTTCACCGGGCAGAACGGCGTCTATGGCCGGGTCGATCCGGCGAGCGGCAAGGTCGAAGCGTTCAAAGCGCCGAAGGGCGTCGGGCCCTATGGCATCACCACCACGCCGAGCGGCGATGTCTGGTACGCCTCGCTCGCCGGCGACCACATCGTCAAAATCGACACCGTGAGCGGCGATGCGCTGATGGTTGCTCCGCCGAAGCCGGGCGTCGGCCCGCGCCGAATCTGGTCGGACTCCAAGGGCCTGCTGTGGGTGAGCTTCTGGAATACCGGCGAGATAGGCCGCTACGATCCGCTCAACAAGGTCTGGAAGGTCTGGAGCCTGCCGAAAGTCAAACGCGGCTGCTACGCCATCTATGTCGACGACAAGGACAAGGTGTGGGTCAGCGATTTCGAAACCAACGCCATCCTTCGCTTTGACCCGGCAACGGAAAAATTCGAGACCTTCCCGAGCAACAAGCGCCGTGCCGACGTGCGCCAGTTGGCCGGACGGCCGGGCGAGGTTTGGGGCGCGGAATCCGGCACCGACCGGCTAATCGTGATCCGGGATTAAGAATGATGGCAGAGCCTGTTTCCCTCACCCTGGAAGTTTAGGGAAGATGTCGCTCGCAAGGGCTCCTTGGGGATGGGAGATGAGCGCGATGCATAGCCGCCGCCATATCTTGCAGATGGTCGCGGGCGGCGTGGCGGGCGGCATGGAACTCGCGGCGGGCATCGGCCACGGTTTCGCCGGCGAGACGCGCGTCGACCGGCTGATCGGCAAGGCGAGCGCGCTGCCGATGGTCGCGCAACGCATCGCCTATATTTCGCACGCGCTGATCGGTGCGCCCTATATCGGCTATACGCTGATCGGCGGCCCGCACAAATCCGAACGCTTCGTGGTGCGCGACGACGGCTTCGATTGCGTCACGTTCTGCGAAACGGTGCTCGCGGCGGCGCGGGTGTTCCACGCGCGCGACTTCGAGGGGCAGCTCAGGAAGATCCGCTATCGCGAGGGCGCGGTCGATTGGCGCGAGCGCAATCATTATTTTTCCGACTGGTGCGAATTCAATATCGCCAATGGCGTCTGCCGCGCGGTCGCGGTGCCGGGCGGCGAGCCGGTACAAAAACTGCTGACGACGATGCGGGGCCTGGCGCCGCGCCGGATGTCGCTCGTCGCGGTCGCGCGCGCGAAGCTCCTAGCACATAATGAGTTGCTCGCCACCGGCGACATCATCGGCTTCCTGTCGCAACGGCCGGGTCTCGATTATTTCCACACCGGCTTCATCGTCGTGGACGCGAAAGGCGATCTATGGCTGCGTCACGCGGCGCGCAGCCAGGGGCGTGTGCTCGACAGTCCGCTCGCGCGTTTCATGAGCGTCAATGGTGTGCGCGCGGTGACCGTGGTGCGGCCGCAGGAGCCGTGGGTGGCGAATGACGTGGTGTGATCTAAGGCTTCTCGCATCGCTCCGTTGTTATGGCGGAGCTTGTCCCGGCCATCTCGCTTAGGCCCGCACTGGCCAGCACCTTGTCATCCTAAGCAGGGTCACCGGGACAAGTGTTTAGCCCGGTGACGACAACCAAAGCGCGATGCGTTGCCGCTTACGCCGCCGCCGCTTTCGGCGCCACTTCGGCCGTATAGTCCTCCATCAGCGTCTTGGTGATACCGCCCGGATTGAAATTCCAGTCGGCGATTTCCGACACCGCGGTGACTTCGGCCGCCGAGCCGGTGATGAAGCATTCCGAAAATTCGGTGAGCTCATCCGGCAGGATGCGGCGCTCGATCACCTCGATGCCGCGCTTGCGCGCGAGCCCGATGACGGTCTGCCGGGTGATGCCGTCGAGGAAGCAGTCGGCGATCGGCGTGTGGATCTTGCCGTCGCGCACGAAGAAGATGTTGGCGCCGGTGCATTCGGCGACACGGCCTTCCCAGTCCAGCATCATGGCGTCGGCATAACCGCGGCGCTCGGCGCGGTGCTTGGAGATGGTGCAGATCATATAGAGGCCGGCGGCCTTGGCGCGGCAGGGCGCGGTGCGCGGATCGGGCCGGCGATATTCGGCGAGGTCGAGCCGGATGCCCTTGAGCCGCTGCTCGGGATCGAAGTAGCTCGGCCATTCCCAGCTCGCGATGGCGAGGTGGATGGTATTGCTCTGCGCCGAGACGCCCATCATTTCCGAGCCGCGCCAGGCGACCGGGCGGACATAGGCTTCCTTGCGGTCGTTCTTCTCGACCACCAGTTTCTTGGCGGCGTCGATCTCGGCGACGGAATAGGGAATGTCGAAGTCGAGGATGTTGGCGGAGCGCTTCAGCCGCTCGGAATGCTCGGTCGACTTGAAGATTTGCCCGCCATAGGCGCGCTCGCCCTCGAACACGGCGCTGGCGTAATGCAGGCCATGGCTGAGCACGTGCAAATTGGCGTCGTTCCAGGGCACGAGCTTGCCGTCGTACCAGATGACCCCTTCGAGCCGGTCATAGGATTGCGCCGCCATGGTCTTCTCCTTCGCCTGACTGTGTCCGCGGTCTTGGCACGCCGCCCGTCCGTCGCTGTGATGGCGTATTTTGCGCGCCTATTCCAATACTTTGCGTCGCCGGGCAACACCCGGTAGAAGTGGCCCCATTGACCGAGCACCGCGTCATGCGCGTGACCGGCTTGATCGAGGCTCTTTAAGTACGATCCTTTCGTCGATCGCCTCGTTTTTGTAACATAACATCAAAATATGTCAACATGGCTGACATAAATGTGAGTGCAAAAGCTCCTCATTCCGCCCCCGGAGCGCCCGCGCATCCGGCGCCCACCCCCGCGCCGGCCGGCGGCGCTCCGGAGCCGTTTTGGGACATCATCGAGCTGTTGTTCTTTGCCTATCGCGATTTCGTCGGCGATCCGGACGAGGTGCTCTCGAAGCTCGGCTTCGGCCGCGCCCATCACCGGGTGCTGCATTTCGTCAACCGCAATCCCGGCATGAAGGTTGCGGACCTGCTCGACATCCTCAACATCACCAAGCAGTCGCTCGGCCGTGTGCTCAAGCAACTGGTCGATCAGGGCTACGTGATCCAGAAGGAAGGCGCGGCCGACCGCCGTCAGCGGCTGCTCTACGTGACGCCGAAAGGCGAGGCGCTGTCGCTCAAGCTCGCCGGCCTGCAAACCCAGCGTATTACCCGTGCCTTCGGCGAGCTCGGCCCCGGCACGCATGAGGCCGCGCGCCGCTTCCTCACCGCCATGATCGACGGCGACAACCGCGAAGGCGTGCTGCGGCTGATCGCGCGCGCGGACCGGGCCGCAAAGCCGAAATGAGGCGCCCAAAGAGACTCCGATGACGTTGCCCGCCAACCTCGCCGATGACGCACCGCACCTCTTGGTGGTCGACGACGATCGCCGCATTCGCGACCTGCTGTCGCGCTATCTGACCGGCGAAGGCTATCGCGTCACGACCGCCGACACTGCGGCGGACGCACGCGCCAAGCTCAAGGGCCTGAGCTTCGACCTCCTGGTGCTCGATGTGATGATGCCGGGCGAGACCGGGTTCGATTTCGCGAAGTCGCTTCGCGTGGCGTCCGACGTGCCGATCCTGATGCTGACCGCGCGCGATGCCGCTGAAAGCCGCATCAAGGGCCTCGAAATGGGCGCCGACGATTACCTGTCCAAGCCGTTCGAGCCGCGCGAATTGTCGCTGCGCATCGCCAATATCCTCAAGCGCGCCCAGCCGGTGTCGGCGCCGCCGCTCGAGCAGGTCCGGTTCGGTCCATACATATTTCATCTTGCGCGCGGAGAACTGAAAAAGGGCGACGACATCGTCCGGCTCACCGATCGCGAGCGCGAAATGCTGCGCGTTCTGGCGACGACGCCGGGCGAAACGGTATCGCGGCTTGCGCTCGCCGGGCCGGGCGGCTCGATCGGCGAGCGCGCGGTCGACGTGCAGATCAACCGCCTGCGCCGCAAGATCGAACGCGACCCTGCCAATCCATTGGTCGTGCAGACCGTGCGCGGGATCGGCTACCGGCTGGTGACCAACACATGACGAGCCTCGACATCGGCAACGGTGTGCGCAACGCGCTCACGCGCTTGCGCGAGGCAAAAGTCCGCTTGCGCGCGGCTTGGCAATGGTACGACTCGATTCCCGTCGTGCGCCGCATTCACCGCGCGCTCGGACAGGTCGCCGAGCAGTGGCGGCGCATAAGCCGCTGGCTCAAAAGCATGATGCCGAAAGGCCTCTATGCGCGCGCACTTCTGATCATCATTGCGCCGATGGTGATCCTGCAATCGGTGATCGCCTTCGTCTTCATGGAGCGGCACTGGAATCTGGTCACGCAGCGGCTGTCCGCGGACGTGGTCCACGACATCGCCGCGCTGATCGACGTCTACCGCAGCTATCCGCAGGACCCCGATCGCGTGTTGATCCGCAAGATCGCGCAAGACCGGCTCGGCTTGGTGGTCGATTTTCTGCCGCTCGGCGAATTGCCGCCGCCGGGTCCGAAACCGTTCTTTTCGCTGCTCGATCAGACGCTGTCGGAGGAATTGCGCACGCAGATCGGCCGGCCGTTCTGGGTCGATACGGTCGGCAAATCGGCCCTGGTCGAGGTCCGCATTCAGCTCGACAACACGGTGATGCGTGTCTTCGCGCGCCGCAGCGCCGCCTACGCTTCCAATTCGGAGATATTCCTGATCTGGATGGTCGGCACTTCCTCGGTGCTGCTCACCGTCGCCATCATTTTCCTGCGCAACCAGATCAAGCCGATCGTGCGGCTCGCCGACGCCGCCGAGAGCTTCGGCAAGGGCCGCGACGTGCCGAATTTCCGTCCGCGCGGCGCGCGCGAGGTGCGCCGTGCGGCGCAAGCCTTCATCGAGATGAAAACGCGAGTCGAGCGCGCCATGGAGCAGCGTACCGCGATGCTGGCCGGGGTCAGCCATGACCTGCGCACGGTGCTGACCCGCTTCAAGCTCGAACTGGCGCTGATCAAGGACAGCCCCGAATTCGAGCCGATGAAGAAGGATGTCGACGAGATGGCGCGCATGCTGGAGGCCTATCTTGCCTTCGCGCGCGGCGACCTCGGCGAAAGCGCGGCGCCGACCGATATGGCGGAATTTCTGGAGGAAATGCGGCTCGACGCCGAGCGGCACGGTCACAAGGCGACGGTGGTGTTCCGCGGGCCTCCCGTTGTCACGGTGCGTCCGGCGGCGTTCAAGCGCTGCCTCGGCAACCTGGTGTCGAATGCGTCGCGTTTCGCCAAGACGATCGCGATCACCGGCCATCGCGATCACCGCTGGCTCAGTGTCACCGTCGACGACGACGGGCCGGGCATTCCGCCCGAACTGCGCGAGGAAGTTTTCAAGCCGTTCCTCCGGCTCGACGACGCGCGCAATCAGGACGAGGGCGGCACCGGACTGGGGCTTGCGATTGCGCGCGACATCGCCCGCTCCCATGGCGGCGACATCACGCTCGGCGACAGCCCACTCGGCGGCCTGCGGGCGACGGTGCGCATTCCAGTCTAATACCGAAGGCTTACGCCGCGCTGGTTTCCGCGGCGCCCTCGTCGTAGGGGCGTCGCCGCCGGTGGCGCGCGCCGCGCGCCAGGCATTTCGGAACGGCGCAGAGATCGTTGAGGAAGCCGGCCCAGCGTTCGGCACTGGCGAGTCCGCGGTCGAGCGCCGCCATGGTGCGGTCGAGACCTTCGTCTTCGTCGTCGACCCACACCGAGAGCACGCGTGCGAACATCAGGGCCGAGCCTTGCGCGCGCATCAGACCCTTGGGCCCCGATGCATGAATACCGGCGGCCTCCAGCATCCATTGCTGCGAGCGCACCGCCATGGCGTTGAGCGCGAGCGCGAGACTGGGATGCCGCCGCGCCGAGCGCAGCATCGAGCGCACCGCTTCCCGGTAGGGCTTCATCGCGTCGAGCCGCCGCATCAGGACTTCGAACAGGCGGTCGCGCGGCGTTTCGTCGGTCGTGTCGGTATCGCCGCCGTCGAGCACCTTACGGTCGATGTCCTTGATGTGGGCGGCAAAGATCGCGAGCGGCGAGCCGAACTCGGCGCGCAGGTGCGACAGCTTGATGCCGGCGCGGCCGGCGATCTCGGCCAGGCCGATCTCATCGAAGGGCTGCTCGGCGAGCAGCGCGATCAGCGCATCGACGGCCTTGTCGCGGTCGCTCGTGCCGCGCGGCGGCGCGGATGGACGGGTGGGAGCGTGACTTGGACGCTTGGGCTTGCGGGCCATGGCGGTCTCCCTCGGGCTGGTTGCGCCTGCGTAGCCTTTATGTGGGTCTGTAAAGGCGACGGTTCTAGGGCCTACCCCGCTAGTTCGCGCGAGCGCTGTGTGGCCGCCGCGATGGCCTTGGTGAGCAGGGCCTCAAGGCCGTCGCGGCCCATCAGGACCTCGAGCGCGGCGGCGGTTGTTCCGCCGGGCGAGGTCACGTTCTGCCGCAGCGTGGCAGCATCGAGCGCCATGCGGTGCAGCAACTCGCCCGAACCCGCGACCGTTTCGCGCGCCAGCTTTGCCGCCAGGGTCGCCGGCAGGCCGGCGGCAACGCCCGCTTCGGCCATCGCCTCGGCCAGCAGAAAGACATAGGCCGGCCCGGAACCCGACACCGCCGTGACGGCGTCCATCAGCTTTTCGTCGCCGACCCATTCGACCGAGCCGATCGCCGCCAGCAGATCGGACGCGAGTTTGCGCTGGCGCGCGGATACCTGCGCATTGCCCACCGCGACCGTGATGCCGCGGCCGATGGCCGCCGGCGTATTGGGCATGGCGCGCACAACCGCGGTGCCTTTCGGCAGCCTGTCTTGCAGGAAGGCGAGCGTCCGCCCGGCCATGATTGAGAGCACCAGCGTGTCCTTGCCCACGCCCGCAGCCAAAGGCGGCACGGCTTCCGGCGCGGTCTGCGGTTTCACCGCGATGACGATGGCGGCGGCTTCGGTCGATTTCTTCGGATTGAGCGTAAGCCCTCGGCGCGCGAGCGCTTTCACGCTCTTGACCGGTTGCGGCTCGATCACCGCGATCTTTTTTGGATCGAGCCCGCGCGCCAGCCAGCCGTCGAGCATAGCGGAACCCATCTTACCGGCGCCGACGAGCAGGAGGGCGCCGGAAAATTTGGCGAGGGTGTTGTTCGTGACAGGGTGTTTCATGATGCCATGATACCGGCAATAAATCTGTTGTCATTCCGGGACGGCCCCAACGGGTCCGCGCGAAGCGCGGCCCGATGGCAGGCTCCGGGCCGGGCCCGGAATCTATATCCCGCAGCGCTGGGGTTATGGATTCCGGGCTCGCCGCTTCGCGGCGCCCCGGAATGACGTGATGGGAAGCCTACGCCTCGCCCGAGGTCTCGAACATGGCGGCGTCGAGCGCTTCGCGCGCGCTCTTGCCCGCCCAGACCACGAACTGGAAGGCGCTGAAATAGCGCTCGCAGGTGTCGAGCGCCGTGCCGACCAGCGACTCGCATTGCCGGTGCGAGGCTTCGACGCCGCCCGCCAGCACCAGCGCATGGCGGAACATGACGATGCCTTCCTTGACCCAGAGATCGAAATGGCCGACCCAGAGTCGCTCGTTGATCATCGAGATCAAAGCCTGCACCTCGGAGCGGCGGCGCTCCGGCACTTTCAGATCGAAGACGCAGGCCAGATGCAGTGCTTCGATGTCGCCCATCCAGGTGTAGGAGAGCTGGTAATCGGTCCACTTGGCGGAGACGAGGATGGTGATCTCGTCGTCACCGGCGCGTTCGAACGACCAGTCGTTGCCGGTCGCCAGCCGCTCGACCACGTCGAGCGGGTTAAGCCGATGGTCTTCCGCGTGGCTCGTAAGGGACATGCCGTCTCCGCTTTGCCGAATGGAGCGAGGGGAAACGCACGCCACTACACGCGCACGACTCCGACAGGGCCCAACATGGACCCGAGCCGCGTTGCAACGCAGGAATTACGGGGTGCCTTGACGACGAGAGCGAATCACGAGGTCAACTGACTATAACCCGCTCGATTCCGCCCGCCAAAGCCATCTTCGAGCGGCAGTGAGCCGTGATTTGCGACTCCGAGGCAACCGCGCGGAGCGGAATCTCCACAGCCAATCCCATAGCAAACTGAATCGGTAGTGGATAACTCGCGCGCGGAATCGGTACGCGGAATTTGATTCCGTTTTGTTCTCGGTCTTTCCACCTTGTCATCGCCGGGCTTGTCCCGGCGATCCCGATCGGGAGCGCATTGAGCGTCCCTTAAGCGAGATGGCCGGGCAAGCCCGGCCATGACGAACGTTTTCGTTTTAACCGGCGAGCGGGCTCAATCGAACAGGCTCGACACCGACTCTTCCGAAGCCGTGCGTTCGATCGCCTCGCCGATCAGGCCGGCGATCGGCAGCAGGCGGATGTTGGGCGTCGCGAGCAGTTCCTGGGTCGGCTGAATCGAATCGGTGATGACCAACTCCTTGAGCCGCGATTTGGCGATGCGGCCGACCGCGCCGCCCGACAGTACGCCGTGGCTGATATAGGCGTAGACGTCTTTGGCGCCGTGCTGGAGCAGCGCGTCCGCGGCATTCACCAGCGTGCCGCCCGAGTCCACGATGTCGTCGACCAGCATGCAGGTATGGCCGGCCACTTCGCCGATCACGTTCATCACTTCGGATTCGCCCGGACGTTCGCGCCGCTTGTCGATGATGGCGAGCGGCGCATTGATGCGCTTGGCGAGCCCGCGGGCGCGCGCCACGCCGCCGACATCGGGCGAGACCACCATGACATTTTCAAGCTTGAAGCGCTCGCGGATGTCGCGCACCATCAGCGGCGAGGCGTAGAGATTGTCGGTCGGGATGTCGAAGAAACCCTGGATCTGGCCGGCATGCAGATCGAGCGTCATCACCCGATCGGCGCCCGCACGGGTGATCAGATTGGCGACCAGTTTGGCCGAGATCGGGGTGCGCGGGCCAGGTTTGCGGTCCTGCCGGGCATAGCCGAAATAAGGGATCACCGCCGTGATGCGGCGCGCCGAGGAGCGGCGCAGCGCGTCGATGATGATCAGCAATTCCAACAGGTGGTCGTTGGCCGGCGCGGACGTCGACTGGATGACGAACACGTCGGCGCCGCGCACGTTTTCCTGGATCTCGACGAACACCTCGCCGTCGGCGAAGCGCCGCACCACGGCTTTGGCCAAGGAGGTCTTGAGATGTTCGGCGATCCCTTGGGCCAGCGCAGGGTTGGAATTGCCGGCGACGAGCTTGATCGCCCCGTTCTTGCCAGCCATCCCGAAAACCCTCTCGATGTCACCTAACCGTTTGGCGGCGTGGTCATAACAAGGCAGGCAAAGCCGGGCAATACGACTCCAAATCAATACCGCGATGCATTTTGGGGCGTCCGCGGCGGCGCGGGTTCCGCCTAATGCCGCGCCGAGGCCGCCAGCCTCAGCGTTTCACGTGCGGAAAGTGTTTCCGGCTGTGCTTGCGGGCCCGGTGCCTTGGGATCGTGGGCAGGAGCCGCCGGGGCCTGGGCGGTGCGGCCCGCGACCGGATCGGCCTGCGGCTGGAATATGCGGAAAATGCCCGCCGCTTCCGGCGAGGAGCGATCGGGACCGAAAGCGAGCTGCGGCTCGCCCGCCGGCGTCGCGGTAGCGGGCAGGGCGGCGGTTGAGGTCAGAAAAGCCGCGAGTTGATCCATGCTAGTGGTTGCGATCCGGCGCAGCACCGCGTCATCGGCGGCGGCCCAGCCTTCGTGCGGTGCGGCCTTGGCGCGTTCTTCGCCGGCGATACGCAGGGTGCGGTGCTCCTGGCCGTCGAACACGTCCCATACCCAGCTTATCGTAGTGGCGCCTTGCTCGACGCCGGCTGCCAGATAGCCGCGCACGCGGTAGGCGGACGGCTGTTCGCGCGACAGCACAGCGAGCCGGCGCATCTGCGCCTCGTTATTGAGATCGGCCACCAGTCTGTGGAATTGGGCGGCCGGCAGGCCGTCAATGGACTCGAAAGCCACCGTGGCGCCGCGCGGCTGCGCCGCCGCAACATTCGCCGGCGCATTTTCATTGCAGCCGGCAAGCGCCAAAGCGCAAAGGCCGGCCATCGGCACGGCCGCTTTCCCCGCCAGACGCGTTGCCAAAAGAGCAGCGCGGCTCCAACTCCACGGCATAGACACCCCCACGGCCTGTTTTCTTTTTGCCTGCCGTCCCCTCGACCGGACCGTTAACGTACTGGTAACCAAGTACGTGTGTCCAGCGCCGCGAGGCGGTCAAATACATGAAAATACTGTGGAAATTCGCGTTTTGCGGGAGGCGGCGGGTTATTCGCCGAGAGCGATCGCGCTGATATGGCGGCCGTAATCGGCCTCGCCGCGCTGGGTCATGCGGCGATAGCTGTAAAAGCGGGCGGGATCGGCATAGGTGCACAGGCCGAGGTCGTCGAAATTCTCGATCTCCGCGCGCTGCACGCGGGCCGCGATATAGCCGGTCAGGTCGAACATCGCGTGGCCGGGCCGCTCCGACGGCATGAAAAAACGCGCATTGCCGGCGTCCGCGGCGAGGAAGCGCTCGACGAATTCCGGCCCGACCTCGTAATTCGGTTGGCGAATGGTGGGGCCGAGCACGACCGCGATGCGCGTGCGCTTGGCGCCGAGTTTCTCCATGGCGGCTACCGTTGCCTCGATCACCCCGGTGAAGGCGCCGCGCCAGCCGGCATGCGCGGCCCCGATCACCCCGGCCTCTTGGTCGGCGAACAGGAGCGGCCCGCAGTCGGCGGTCGAGACGCCGATGGCGAGGCGGGGCCGGCGGGTCACGATCGCATCCACGCGCGGGCGCATCTCATGCGTCCAGGCCTCGTCGGCGATGACCACGTCAGGCGAATGAATCTGATAGGGCGTCAGCAGCCGGTCGGGTGTCACGCCGAGCGCGCTTGCCATGCGATTGCGGTTTTCAGCGACTTTGTCGGGCGCGTCGTTCGAGCCGACGCCGCCATTGAGCGACGCATAGATGCCTTCCGATACGCCGCCCTCGCGCGTGAAAAAGGCGTGGCGAATGCGCGCGAGCTTGGAGAGCGACGGGGCTTGCAGCATCGGCAATCGACTCCTCGGGAGGCGCGAATCAAGATCAATATAGGGTTCTGAACAAATTTTCGCAGGCATCAAGCGTCGAACATCAAGCGTCGAACGCCGGCGGCACGCCGAGCGAGCGAGGCGCATAGGCCGCGGCCTTGAACAGAACGCCCATCCCGGTGCGGCCGCTTCCGGTCAGCCGCAACAGCGCCGCGTCGATCGCGGCGGCCGCCTCCGGCGTGGCCCGGGCCTTGAGCGTCGCCGCGCGCGTGTCGATGCCGAGGCGGCGCAGAAATTCGCGCTGGTCGAGCGGGCCGAAGCCGACCGCGCCCATGGCTTCGATCGCGCGTGTCAGCGCCTGGAAGTCGACATGCGCCGTGATGTCGACGTCGCCAGGAGCGCTTAAGGGGTCGGCATAGGCGTGCCCGCCGACCGCCTGCAAGGTGTCGCCGGCCTCGCTCATTTCGTGCCCGTAGTCGATCACCAGCGCCGCGCCGCCATCTTTCGCAAGCCGGCGGCCGAGCTGCATGGCGATGAAGTCGTCGCGCCATTCGAAGATCGACCCCTCCGGCACCGCGCGCAGGAACGGCGACAGCAGACTCTCGAAATGCGGGATCGGGTCTGGCGCGACGGTGAATGCGAACTTCGCGTCCTCGTCGACCCCGATGCAGCGTTCGTGCCAGCCGCGCTCGGTCTTCACCGCCTGATTGATCGGCAACGCGTCGAAGAACTCATTGGCGACGACAATGGCGGGGCCGTCCGGCACGTCGGTCAGAGCGGCGTGCCAGAACATCGGCGTGGCGAGGCCGCCGAGCGTGCGCTGCTGGCGCGCCTTCAGGGCCGGACTCATTTCGACGAGGTGAAGCTCGATCGCCTCGCGGAAGCCCGGCATCACCTGCAAGGCGCGCAGCGCGTCCTTCATCAGCGTGCCGCGGCCGGGGCCAAGCTCGATCACACGGATACTCTTCGGCGAATCCATCTTCTTCCAGACCGCGGCCATCCATAGCCCGATCAGTTCACCGAACATCTGGCTGACTTCGGGCGCGGTGATGAAATCGCCGCGCGCGCCGAGCGGGTCGCGCGTGACATAGTAGCCGTGTCGCGGATCGCCCAGGCAAAGCGCCATGTATTCGCCCACCGGCATCGGGCCTGCCGCCGCGATGCGGCGGCGGATGTCCGATTCCAGCGGCGACATGATATCGGTCATGGGCTGCGCGCGGCGGGATGTTTCAACGCGTAGACGATGAACGCGAGTCCTGCGATGAACAACGGGATCGATAGCAATTGGCCCATGGTTGCGCCGCCCCACAGGAAGCCGAGCTGGGCATCTGGCTCGCGGAAGAATTCGGCAGTCGTGCGCGCGATCGCATAGAGCGTCGCGAACGACCCGATGACCAGTCCGGGACGCTTCAACGCCCCGCTGCGCACCATCAACGCCAGAATGACGAACAGCACGATGCCCTCGAGCGTCGCCTCATAAAGCTGGCTCGGATGGCGCGGCAGCGGGCCGCCGTTCGGGAACACCATGGCCCAGGGCACATCGGTCGGTCTGCCCCACAATTCGCCGTTGATGAAGTTCGCGAGCCGTCCGAGGAACAGGCCGATCGGACCGACCGCGCAGGTAACGTCGCCGAGCGACAAAACCGGAATGCCGCGGCTCCGCGCGAACAGGAAAACGGCGACCACGCAGCCGGTGAAGCCGCCATGGAACGACATGCCGCCGTTCCACAGTTCGAATATTTCGAGCGGGTGGGCGGCGAAATAGGGCAGGTTGTAGAACAATACGTAGCCGGTGCGGCCGCCGAGGATGATGCCGAGCGTCACCCACAGCACGAAATCGTCGAAGTCGGTCACCGTCATCGGTGCTTTGCCGCCCCACAGCCGCTCGGAACGGACGATCGCGCGCGCATAGAACCAGCCGATCAGGATGCCGAAAATATAGGCGAGTGCATACCAGCGGATCGCAAACGGGCCGATATGCACCAGCACCGGATCGATGTGGGGGTAAGGAATGACAAGCAGTGGCATGTTGGCTTCCGGCGGGGTCTGGTGTCGTGTCCGTATCGCGGGACGGTGGTATCGCACTGGTAGCACACCGGCTCTTGCAGTGGGATGACCGGAAGGCCATTGTCAATTCGGAATACGGACGGCGCCGGAGGCTTGCAGCCATGACCCAGACCAGCAATCGGATTTTCGACGAAATGGCGCGCCTGATGAACGATGCGGCCGGCGTCGCGCAAGGCGTCCGGCGCGAAGTCGACACCCTGTTCCATGCCCAAGTCGAGCGGATCCTGCGGGAATTCGAGGTGGTGCAGCGCGAGGAATTCGAGGCGGTCAAGGAGATGGCGCGACTCGCGCGCGAGGAGAACGAGGAACTCAAAGCCCGCATCGAGGCGCTGGAGGCCGAGCTCGCCGACAAACCGGCCAAGAAGGCCAAGCCCGCGGGCGACGCGGCACCGGCCACACCCGCTTCCGAGCCGCCGCTCGGGAAATAGCGTTAGACTCGCGCTTCGCCGGGCTCGCGGGGGAGAAGAGCCTTTCTGGGAGAAGGGCTTTCCTTGCCCTTTCCGCCTGCCGCCGCTATAACCCGGCCCCGAAACGCGGCCCCCGGCACCCCTGGAGGCTTGCCGCGTTCATGGGCGGCCCGACAGCCGCCTTTTTCCATTGGTTTACAAAAGGATAGAGATATGGCGACCGTCCAGGAAATGAAAGCGACGGCGCGTCCGAAAGGCGGCAAGGGGGCCGCTCGGGCAGCGCGTCGCACCGGCCAGGTGCCGGGCGTGATCTATGGTGACAACAAGCCCCCGCTGATGGTCCTGCTCGACCATGCCGAATTGCGCAAGCGCATCTATGCCGGGCGCTTCCTCACCACGCTGTTCCATATCGACGTGGACGGCGCCACGCACCGGGTGATCCCGCGCGATTATCAGCTCGACGCGCTCAAGGACTTGCCGATGCACGTGGACTTCCTGCGCGTCGCCGAGGGCGCCACCATCCGCGTCAACATTCCGGTGCATGTGCTCAACAGCGAACAGTCGCCGGGCGTGAAGCGCGGCGGCGCGGTGAACATCGTCACCCACACGGTCGAGGTGCAGTGCCCGGCCGACGCCATTCCGGGCTCGATCGACGTCGACATCGCCGGTCTCGAGATCAATCATTCGAAGCACCTTTCCGAAGTGCAGTTGCCGGCGGGCCTGCGCGTGATCGCGCATGGCGACGTGACGCTGGTGACGATCGTGCCGCCGTCCGGTTACGCGGAAGAGCAGAAGGCTGCCGCCGAAGCGGCCGCCGCCGCTGCTGCGGCTCCTGCTGCCGGCGCTGCGGCGCCTGCCGCCGGTGCTGCCGTTCCTGCCGCCGGTGCGGCTCCCGCTGCCGGCGCCGCGCCGCCCGCGGGCGCGGCCAAGCCCGAGAAGAAGTAGGGAGGCGCGTCAAGCGCCTCCTCCCCTCTCGCTCGCGATGTCCTGATGGGGCGGCGAAGCCATGCTGCTTTTCGTCGGCCTCGGCAATCCTGGCCCACGCTATGCCGGCAACCGGCATAACATCGGCTTCATGGCGGTCGAGGCCATCGCCCGCCGCCATGACATTGCGCCCTGGCGCCGCAAGTTCCAGGGCGTTGCGGTCGAAGGCACGATCGAACGGCGGCGCGTCCTGCTGCTGCTGCCGGGCACCTATATGAACGAGTCGGGACGCGCGGTGGCCGAAGCCGCGCGTTTCTACCAGCTCGGTCTCGCCGACATCGTGGTCTTCCACGACGAGTTGGAACTGCCGCCGGGAAAGCTGCGCGTGAAGACGGGCGGCGGCAATGCCGGGCACAACGGTTTGCGTTCGATCAGCGGGCATATCGGGAACGACTACAAGCGCGTGCGGCTGGGCATCGGACATCCGGGCCAGAAACATCTGGTCGAGCCCTATGTGCTGAACGACTTCGCCAAGAGCGAAAAGCCGTGGGTGGAAACCTTGTGCGATCTCATTGCGGACAATGCCGCGCTGCTGGCGGAGGGCAAGGATTCGGCCTTCCAGAACAAGGTGCATCTCGGCATGGCTGCAAAAGGGTTCGGCGAGGACACGGAGCCGGCCGGCTCCGACTGACGAAGACAACAACGAGACGCGGAATATTCCATGGGTTTCAAATGCGGCATCGTCGGCCTGCCAAATGTCGGCAAGTCGACTCTCTTCAATGCGCTCACGCAGACGGCGGCGGCGCAGGCGGCCAACTATCCGTTCTGCACCATCGAGCCGAATGTCGGCGAGATCGCGGTTCCCGATCCGCGCCTGGAAAGGCTCGCGGCGCTCGGGAAATCCGAGCAGATCCTTCCGACGCGTATCACCTTCGTGGACATCGCCGGCCTCGTGCGCGGCGCGTCCAAGGGCGAAGGGCTCGGTAACAAGTTTCTTGCCAACATCCGCGAAGTGGACGCCATCGTGCATGTGGTGCGCTGCTTCGAGGATTCCGACGTTACCCATGTCGAAGGCAGGATCGATCCGGTCGCCGATATCGAGACCATCGAGACCGAGCTGATGCTGGCCGATCTGGAAAGCCTGGAGAAGCGCGTCGACAATCTCGAGAAGAAAGCCAAGGGCAACGACAAGGAAGCCAAGGAGACGCTCGACCTCGTCAAGCGCTCGCTTGCGTTGTTGCAGGAAGGCAAGCCCGCGCGTCTCACCGAACGCAAGCCCGAGGAGGAGAAGCTGTTTCGCTCGCTCGGCCTGCTCACTTCGGCGCCGGTGCTCTATGCCTGCAATGTGGATGAGGCCTCGGCCGCCACCGGCAATGAATTCTCGCGCCGGGTGGAAGCGCGCGCCAAGGAAGAAGGCGCGGTCGCGGTGGTAATCTCGGCCAAGATCGAGTCGGAGATCGCAACGCTGCCGCCGGAAGAGCGCGCCGACTATCTGGAGGCGGTGGGGCTGAAGGAGACCGGGCTCGACCGGCTGGTGCGCGCCGGTTACGCGCTTTTGCATCTCGTCACGTATTTCACGGTCGGGCCGAAGGAAACGCGCGCCTGGACCATCACCCAGGGCACCAAAGCGCCGCAGGCGGCCGGTGTGATTCATTCCGATTTCGAGAAGGGCTTCATCCGGGCGGAGACCATCGGCTATAACGACTACATCGCCTGCACCGGTGAGGCGGGCGCCCGCGAGGCCGGCAAGATGCGGCTGGAGGGCAAGGACTACGTGGTCGCCGACGGCGACGTGATGCATTTCCGGTTTGCGACGTAACGCCCGGAATGACAGGCGATAGAGACAAAGCCGACTTCGACAGGCTAAAAAAGCGCCATGCCGAAACTGCACTGGGAAGATTTCCAGCCGGGGGCGGTCGCCGTCTACGGCCCGCGCCTGGTGACGCGTGAGGAAATCATCGCCTTCGCCGCCGAATTTGATCCGCAGCCGATGCATCTCGACGAGGCGGCGGCCAGTGCCACGCTGCTCGGCGGGCTTGCCGCTTCCGGCTGGCACTCGTGCTGCCTGCTGATGCGCATGATCGCGGACGGTTTCCTGCTCGATTCCAGTTCCATGGGCGGGCCGGGCGTGGACGAGGTGCGCTGGCTGAAGCCGTTGCGGCCGGGCACGCGTATCCGCATCCGCGCCACGGTGCTCGATACGCGCGCCTCGAAAAGCCGCCCGGAGATGGGGCTGGTGAAATTCCTGTTCGAGATGCTCGACGACACCGACATGGCCCTGACGACGCTCACCACCACGCTGATGCTTGGCCGCCGCGAGGCAGGAGCGCTCGCGTGAAATATTTCGAGGACATCCGCGTCGGCGACACGATCGAAATCGGACGCCACACTTTCACCGCCGACGATATCAAGGGTTTCGCCCGGCGTTTCGACCCGCAGCTTTTTCACGTCGAGGAGGAGGCGGGTGCGCGCTCGCATTTCGGCGCGCTGTGCGCGTCCGGCTGGCATACCGCGGCGGTGTGGATGCGGCTGATGATCGATCATCGCCGGCGCGAGAGCGAGGCGGCGCGCGCGCGCGGCGAGCCGGTCGCCGGCATGGGCCCGGCGCTCGGCGTTCGCGCGCTCAAATGGCTGAAACCGGTCTATGTCGGCGATACCGTGGTCTACCGGACCGAAGTGCTCGAAACGCGCATTTCGGAGAGCCGGCCCGGCCGCGGACTGATGACCGTGCGTTCGACCGGCGTCAACCAGAGCGGCGACTTGGTGATCTCCTTCATCTCGACCACTTTCGTCGAGCGTCGGCCGCGCTCGCCATCGCCGCCGCTGTCGTTCTGCTGACTTTGCCGATTACTTTGATGCTGCGCCCGGCCATGCAGCATGCGCGCTAATGTTTTCGATTTCGTCCGCAGAGGCGCTAGCGTTCCGGCGTCCTGACCTTGACCTGCTTCACGACCGCTGCAGGCAGCACGTCGAGATAAGGCCCAAGCAGAAAGGCCTCGCCCGATCCGGCGCCGTACATGCTGTCGTGTACGTCCATCATTGCCCGCACCACGCGCCCGCAGGCCGCAATCGAGTCGACGATCAAATCGTTCATTTCGGCCGGCGGCATGTCGGAACGGTAGCGCGGATTGGACGTCGCCTTGCGCACGACGCAGTCGGTCGCGCGCCGCACCGCGGGCAAGAGCGCGGCCTCCCGCTGCGGCATCGAGAGCTGTAGCCAGGCGGAGGGGCCCGCCGGCGCGGGAGCGCGTGCATCGATTGAGACATTCAACACAAGCGACAACCCCAACACGGATTCGATAACCATCCTGTCGGCTCCGGCGAATCAGCTTGTGCAACGGTGGTATCATGCAACGCGCAAAAACTGAATCGTCTGCGCCGGTGTAATGCTAACGAGTTAAAATGACTCGGCTTTTCACAGCCCGCAGGCGCGCTCGTAACCTCGCCGGCAAACTGGAACGGGTTCGGAACCGCAACGCGGCCGCGGCAGTTTCATGGTCATGCCGCACCGCGCCCAGCCAGAGCCAATGCATCCATCCCGTGCAGACGAACCGATGACGGCCGATCAGGCCGCGCTGTTGAAACAACTTGCGCATGATGCCTACGATTTAGAAGCCTATCGTCCGTCTCTTACGCAGTCGGAAGCCGAAGCGCGCATTGCGGTTCTCAAAGCCAAGCTGAAATTGCAGGATGGACCGCCGCATACCCAGTGACTGCGGAATTGCCTTCACGGCCGGTACCGGTTGCGGCAAGCTTCGGTGCAATCGGGGCGACGCCTCGCGATCGCTTTAACCTTATCCGGATCGCGCTTACCCTGCGTGACCGCGGTAGCGCTGGATTTTCCCTTCGTTGAGGCCCATATAAAGGGGGAGGAGTGCAGAATGGCGATGATTAACTACCGCGCCCCGTCCGAGTTGTTTCCCAGCCGCAGCCGTAAATCCCGGCGTCCCATCGGGTACAAGCGCTTTCCGACGGCGGCCGAGGCGATCCGCTTCGCCATCGAAGAACTGCCGCCCGAACTGCTGCTCGGCGCCTATCTCGAGGTGGAAGAAAGGCGCTATGACGGCAATGCTATTCGTCAGCTTTACGAGAGCGACGACTATCCGCTGCCGCGCAAGGTGGCCAAAAGTGCCACCGCCCACTGAGTTTTAACAAGTTTGCATCGCCGACGCGCCGTTCGGCGCGGGTGCGCTTTGGATACGCAAAAAAGTCCCGCCGGGGGAGGCGGGACCGGCAAAGTGGGAGGATTGTCCAAAGACGAGATTGTCTGCGGGATCATTGTCTGCGGGATCGCACCGGCCGTCCCTTTGAACGATACCATGCGAGGGAAGGCCGCATTCGAGCGCCGCCACTGTAGACACGCGCGCCCCGCGTCGGAGGTTGCTGGTTCCGGCGCTCCGGAAATCCACAAGCGAAGCTAAAAGTCTCCTTAAAGTGCTACGGTGGCCGCCACGGCGATGTGATGCAACTTCGCGGCTTCTTTCGGGTTCTCCAGGCACAGCCGATGGAGATGCCTTATGATGTCCGCGCACCCTTATCTTGCAGC
>JAKAHJ010000038.1 GCA_021815055.1 Pseudomonadota bacterium
TTCGCTATGATCCCTCACGACTCGCCCTCCTTGCATTGAGGCTCTACCCGGCCCATCCGGGCAACCCTCGCAAACCGCATCGAGGGTGAGTCGCCTCATTCAGGGAAGGACATACGGTCTTCGCTCATCCGTGCTACCGGTTGTTCGATCACCCCGCCGCCACGCGCCGCGCCGAGCGCACGCCCTCGGCCAATTGCTCTGTCAAATCGGCCACTGCCTTGACCGTGCCGGCGCTCGCCTTGCCGTCCTTGTCCAGGTTCGCGCGCAGCGCCTCCACCAGCGCCGAGCCGACCACGACCCCATCGGCACCTTCGGCGATGGCGCGCGCCTGCTTGGCCGTGCGCACGCCGAAACCGACGGCGACCGGCAGCGACGTGTGGCGCTTGATGCGCGCGACCGCGGCTGCGACCTTGCCAGCATCGGGCGCGGCCGAGCCGGTGATGCCGGTGATCGAGACGTAATAGACGAAGCCCGACGTATTGGTGAGCACCGTGGGCAGGCGCTTGTCGTCGGTGGTCGGCGTGGCGAGCCGGATGAAGTTGAGTCCGGCCTTGAGCGCGGGAAGGCAAAGCTCGTCGTCTTCCTCGGGCGGCAGGTCGACCACGATCAGCCCGTCGACGCCGGCCTCTTTCGCGTCAACCAGGAATTTGTCGACGCCGTAGATGTAGATCGGATTGTAATAGCCCATCAGCACGATCGGCGTGTCGTCGTCGACGGTTTTGCGAAACTCGCGCACGATGTCGAGCGTCTTGGTCATGCGCTGACCGCTCTTCAGCGCGCGCAGGCCGGCGGCCTGGATCGCCGGGCCGTCCGCCATCGGATCGGTGAAGGGCATGCCGATCTCGATGAGATCGGCACCGGCCGCCGGCAACGCCTTGATGATGGCGAGCGAAGTCTCATAGTCGGGATCGCCGGCCATCGTGAAGGTCATCAGCGCGGCGCGGCCTTGCGTCTTGAGCGCGGCAAAGCGGCGTTCGATGCGGGTGGTCATTTATTTCTTGCTTTCGAGAAATGCTTCCACCGACGCCAGATCCTTGTCGCCGCGGCCGGATAGATTGACCACCATCAGGTGGTCCTTCGGCTTCTGCGCCGCGAGTTCAGGCACTTTGGCAAGCGCATGCGCCGACTCAAGCGCCGGGATGATACCTTCGAGCTTGCTGCAAAGCTGGAACGCCGCCACCGCCTCGTCGTCGGTCACCGAGAGGAATTTCACGCGGCCCATGTCGTTGAGCCAGGAATGTTCGGGGCCGATCCCGGGATAATCGAGGCCGGCCGAGATCGAATGCGCTTCCACGATCTGGCCGTCCGAATCCATCAGCAAGTAGGTGCGGTTGCCGTGCAGCACGCCCGGCCGTCCGCCGGCGATCGATGCCGCATGCTGGCCGGACGGAATGCCGTGGCCGGCGGCTTCCACGCCGTAGATTTCGATTGCGCGCTCGTCCAGGAACGGATGGAACAGCCCCATCGCGGCGGGGCCGCCGCCGATGCAGGCGATCAGCGAGTCGGGCAGACAGCCTTCGGCCGCGAGCATCTGCTCGCGCGTCTCGCGGCCTATGATCGACTGGAAATCGCGCACCATGGCCGGATAGGGATGCGGGCCGGCGACCGTGCCGATGCAATAAAAGGTGTCGGCGACATTGGTGACCCAATCGCGTAACGCCTCGTTCATGGCGTCTTTCAGCGTGCGTGCGCCGGACTGAACGGGGCGCACTTCCGCGCCCAGCATGCGCATGCGCAGCACGTTCGGTTTTTGCCGCTCGACGTCGACCGCCCCCATATAAACGATGCAGGGCAGGCCGAATTTCGCGCACAGCGTCGCGGTGGCGACGCCATGCATGCCGGCGCCGGTCTCGGCGATGATGCGGTTCTTGCCCATGCGCTTGGCCAGCATGATCTGGCCGAGCACGTTGTTCACCTTGTGCGCGCCGGTGTGGTTGAGCTCCTCGCGCTTGAAGTAGATTTTGGCACCGCCGTCCGAAAGGCCGGAGGCCGTCTTTCTTATATGTTGCGTCATGCGTTCGGCGAAATAGAGTGGCGACGGCCGGCCGACATAGCTCGCAAGATGGCCGTCCATCTCCTTCTGGAATTTCGGATCGGCCTTGGCCTCGTTGTAGGCGCGCTCCAGATCGAGGATCAACGGCATCAGGGTCTCGGCGACGAAGCGGCCGCCATAGATGCCGAAATGCCCGCGCTCGTCGGGTCCGGTGCGGAAGGAATTGGGTTGCTGGACGGTCATGCGTTGCTCTTTCTTAATCCCTCCCCTGAAAGGGGAGGGTCGCCCGCGTGAGCAAAGCGAATGCGGGCGGGGTGGGGCTGCATCTCAATATGCATGACCCCCACCCGGCTCGCGCCCGCTCGCGACCTCCCCCTTTCAGGGGGAGGGATAAGAAGGAATCGCCGTGTTTCATTTTGCTGCACTCGCGGATGCCATCGACAATACTCGCTCCGCCTCGCGCGCGGCGCGGATGAAGGCGCGGATTTTGTCGGGGTCTTTGACGCCGGGCGCGCGCTCGACACCGGAGGAAACGTCGACGCCGGGCGCGCGCGTGATGCGCAGCGCTTCCGCCACATTGGCCGCGTCGAGACCGCCCGAGAGCATATAGGGCACGCCGGGATCGAGGCCCTGCAGCAGCGTCCAGTCGAACGGCTTGCCGAGACCGCCCGGCCGCGTGGCCGCTTCCGGCGCGCGTGCGTCGAAGATCAGCCGGTCGGCGACATTGGCATAGCCGCGGATCGGCGATAGGTCGGCCCGCGTCGCGATCGGCAGCGCCTTCATCACCGGCAACCCGAAGCGCGAGCGCACCACCGCCACGCGCTCGGGTGGCTCGCTGCCGTGCAGTTGCAGCAGGTCAGGCTGCAGCGCCTCGATGACGTCGTGCAGCGTCTGATTGTCGGCGTTCACCGTGAGCGCGACCTTGACCGCCCGCCCCGTGGCACGGACGCCCAAAACGCGTGCACCCTCGATCCCGAGATGACGGGGACTCGACGGAAAGAACACGAAACCGACCATATCGGCCCCGGCATCGAGCGCCGCATCGAGCGCTTCGGGGGTCTTCAGGCCGCAGATTTTGATCGTCAAAGGCATAATGGGCGCGTTCTACCGCCTTACACGGCCCGCGGCAAAGCGGAACCGGACGGTGCGTTAAGAGGCGGGCGGCGGGATGACCGGGAGGGGCGCAACGTCGCGGGCGGCCGCGGCCTCGGCCGCGCTCAGGTGGCGGCGCAGGCTTTCCAGTTCCTGGTGCAGGGCGCGCATGTCGGCGTCGAGCTGGCGGGCGGTGCGCCGCCAGGGGGACTGCCGGATCCAGGCCGCCGCGCCGCCAATTATCACGCCGAGAATGAGCAGAATGAACAGCAGCATGAACAGCGGCAGCGTCGCCGTATAGGCCGGGCTCACGGTTGAAAAGGGATCGAACGACACCGTCACGCTCTGCCGGTTGGCGACCGCGAAGGCGACGATGAGAACCGCCAGCGGGATGACGATGACGGCGGTGACGATTTTGCGGAACATGGCAGAACCTTCATGATACCCGGGCCTCGGGCATCCACGTCTTATCCATTCCGTGGCCGATCCTAAAGACGTAAATGGCCGGAACATAGGCGAGCGAAGCGACGCCGTCCTTCGGACGGCTATGTCCGGCCACGATGCTTCAATAAATCATGGCCCCGGTGGGCCTAATCCCCGTCGCCCGCCCCGTCCAGCTTGTTCAGGCGCTCGCGCATTTCCTTGCCGGTTTTGAAGAATGGCACCGACTTCTGGTCGACCGAGACATGCGCGCCGGTGCGCGGATTGCGGCCGGCGCGGGCCGGCCGGTGTTTCACCGAAAAGGCGCCGAAACCACGCAGCTCCACGCGATCGCCGCGCGCCATGGCGCTGGTGATCTCGCCGAGAATGGCGTTGACGATGTTCTCGACGTCGCGCTGGTAGAGATGCGGGTTCTGAGCCGCGATGCGCTGCACCAGCTCGGACTTGATCATTGACGCCGCCTTGCTCGGAAATGGCTAGTTAGGCGCCGCAGGGTGCCAAAGCGCCAGCAGACCGTCAAGATTTAGTCTCTCGACCGCCTCGCTGGCGCCCCAATCCCTCATCCCGCGTGCGACCGCGCGCAAGCCGACCGCGTCGAAGGTCCAGGCAGCCAAGTGAAGGAACGACAGTTCCTCGAAGCGCGGCGCGAGCGAATAGTCGCGCACCCGCGTGTCCGCCGGTACCTTCTTTTCCTTCTCGAGCCAGGCCAGCGCGGTTTTTTCGTTGCCGAGCTCGTCGGCCAGCTTGAGCGGCACCGCCTGCCGTCCGGTGAAGACACGGCCATCGGATACCCGCGCAAGTTGTTCGTCGTCCATCTTGCGGCGGTTTTTCACCAGGCCTTTGAACCAGGCATAGGAGTCGAGCACGACCGACTCGATGGCGGCGCGCGCTTCCGGACTGGTCGGCTCGAAGCCCGAGGGCGCCGCCTTGAGCGGCGAAGACTTGATCGATTCGACCTGGATGCCGACGGTCTTCAGTATCTGGGTGAAGTTCGGATACTGGAAAATGACGCCGATCGAGCCGACCAGCGCGGTATCCTGCGCAATGATGTGGTCGGCCGACAGCGCCGCGATATAGGCCCCGGAGGCGGCCAGCCCGTCAACCACGACCACCATCGGTTTTTTGGCCTGGAGCTCGCGCAGCGAGTCGTAGAGCTGCTCGGAGCCGGCGGTGGTGCCGCCGGGACTGTCGATATGCAGGATCACCGCGCGGGCACGCGATCGGGCGAGCCGCGCCAGCGCTTCGACGCGGTCCTGATTGTCGCGAATCAGGCCCTGCACCTTGATGCGGGCGATGTAGTCGCCGCGCGGTGCGAGCGTACCGCCCGGGGCAACCGCGAATACCCCGGCGGCGATGCCCGTAAGGGCAACCACGACGGCGGTCACGCGCCAGAAAGTGAGTTTCCGCCGCATGCGGCGGCGATCGACGACGGCATCGGCATCGAGCGACATGGCTGGGCACCTCGGTGGGAATCACGCCCCGCGACTATTGGGGCGAGTTTTGGCATGGCTCCGACAAAAAGCAAAACCCCCGGGCTGGCCCAGGGGTTTCGCGATTTCGCGCCACGGAACGGCTAAGCCTTCAGTCCTCGGGTTAATCCTCGGACTTGGCGCCCTCGCCCGCGCGCTGCTTGAGCGCGGCGCCGAGAATATCGCCGAGCGAAGCGCCCGAGTCGGTTGAGCCGTACTGCGCGAGTGCCTCCTTCTCCTCGGCCACTTCGAGCGCCTTGATCGAGACGGCGACCTTGTGGGCCTTGCGGTCGAACTGGGTGACGCGCGCATCCACCTTCTCGCCGACCGCAAAGCGCTCGGGGCGCTGCTCGGCGCGATCACGCGCGAGTTCGGCGCGCTTGATGAAGGCGGTAAGATCGGTACCGGCGATCTTCACGTCGATGCCGGCTTCCTTCACCTCAATCACCTCGCAGGTGACCACCGATCCCTTCTTGATCTCGCCGGCCGCGCCGGTCGACATGATGTCGCCCTGCAACTGCTTGATGCCGAGCGAAATGCGCTCCTTTTCGACGTCCACGTCGAGGACCTGCGCTTTGACCACATCGCCCTTCTTGTAGTCGTCGATCACCTGCTCGCCCGGACGCTTCCAGTCGAGGTCGGAGAGGTGGACCATGCCGTCGACATCGCCGTCGAGGCCGAGGAACAGGCCGAACTCGGTCTTGTTCTTGACCTCGCCTTCGACCACCGAGCCGGGCGGGTGCTTCTCGACGAAGACTTCCCACGGATTGCGCATGGTCTGCTTGAGGCCGAGCGAGATGCGACGCTTGGCCGGATCGACCTCGAGGATCTGCACTTCCACCTCCTGCGAGGTGGAGACGATCTTGCCGGGGTGGACGTTCTTCTTGGTCCACGACATTTCGGAGACGTGGATGAGGCCCTCGATGCCCGGCTCCAGTTCGACGAAGGCGCCGTAGTCCGTGATGTTGGTGACGCGGCCCTTGAACCTGGCGGCGACCGGATACTTGGCCTCGATGCCCTGCCACGGATCCTCGAGCAATTGCTTCATGCCGAGCGAGATGCGGTGGGTCTCGTGGTTGATCTTGATGATCTTGACCTTCACCTGCTGGCCGATCGACAGCACTTCGGTCGGATGATTGACTCTACGCCATGCGATATCGGTGACGTGCAAGAGTCCGTCGATGCCGCCGAGGTCGACGAAGGCGCCGTAGTCGGTGATGTTCTTGACCACGCCGTCGATGACTTGGCCCTCTTCGAGGTTTTGCACCAGCTCCTGACGCTGCTCGGCGCGCGTCTCTTCCAGTACGGTGCGGCGCGAGACGACGATGTTGCCGCGGCGGCGATCCATCTTGAGGATCTGGAACTGCTGCGGATTGTTCATCAGCGGCGAGACGTCGCGGATCGGACGGATGTCGACCTGGCTGCGCGGCAGGAAGGCCACGGCACCGTCGAGATCGACGGTGAAGCCACCCTTGACCTGGTTAAAGATGACGCCCTGCACCTTCTGGCCGTCGTTGAATGCCTTCTCGAGCTTGCCCCAGCTTTCCTCACGGCGCGCCTTGTCGCGCGAGAGCACCGCTTCGCCGAGCGCATTCTCGACGCGCTCCAGATAGACTTCGACCTCGTCGCCGATCTTCAGGTCGGACTGTCGTCCGGGGCCCGCGAATTCGCGCATTGCGACGCGGCCTTCCGTCTTGAGGCCGACATCGATGACGGCCATGTCCTTCTCGATGCCGACGACCTTGCCCTTGATGACAGAACCTTCCTGCAGGTTTCCGGACTGGAACGACTCGTCGAGCAGAGCGGCGAAGTCCTCACGCGAGGGTGCAGCAGCAACAGCGTTAGCCATGTAGTCTCCTGTATCCCCGCGCCGGCGGGTTTGAATGGCGTTCGACGAGCGCAGGCCGAAGGTCTGGGGCCAAAACCAACGGCGGCCTCCGGAATCCCAGAAGGCCGGCGCGAAATCCGTGCTTGTCGGACGATTGAGCGGTCGGGCGCCTGAACGCAGAGGCCGAGCGGGACTTTGTTCCTCCAACAACGAGGGGCGGTCAGCCGCGCCCTCGGCCCGCTCGGGCGGCCTCGACGATGTCGATGACGGCCCGGATGGCTGTGGATATATCCATATCCGATGTATCGAGCAAGTGCGCATCCGACGCTTGCTTCAAGGGCGCCGCCGCCCGGCCCATATCGCGCGCGTCGCGCCGGCGGATGTCGGCGAGCACCGCGGCTTCATCGGCCGGCTTGCCGAGCGCAACATATTCGAGCGCGCGGCGGCGCGCGCGCACATCGGGCGCGGCGGTGACGAAGATCTTCACATCGGCATCGGGGCAGATGACGGTGCCGATATCGCGACCGTCGAGTACCGCTCCGGGCGGCTTGGCCGCGAAACTGCGCTGGAAGGCGACCAGTTCGGCGCGCAGTTCCGGGATCGCGGAGACGATCGAGGCGGCTTCGCCCACGGCCTGGCTCTTGAGCGCGCCGCTGTCCTCGAAATGGGAGGTATCGAGCGCCTTGGCGGCGGCCACTGCGGCGGCCATGTCGTCAGGCCGGTTTCCGCCGTCGAGCAGCGCCTTGGCGACGGCGCGGTAGATCAGCCCGGTATCGAGATGCCGAAGGCCGTAATATTCGGCGAGCTTTTTGCCGAGCGTACCTTTGCCGGAGGCCGCAGGGCCGTCGATGGCGATGATCATTGGTTTATCTTGTTCACCGCCTCGGCAAGTGCCGAAGGTGCCGTTTCATCGACGGTGACGATGCCGTCTCGCTTTCGCCCCACAATGCCCAGCGTGTCGGAGTTATCAAAGAGAAGTGCCCAATCGGCCTCCGTCAGAAACCAGGGAAGCTGATTCAAAGAGCGCTTCCATCGTTCTTCAATCTTGATCGTAGGAACATCGTGGCCGCCCTTTCTAACGCGGAGGTCAACCAGCCGGCGATACTTGTCTGTCGATAAGACTGTTTCGACGCCAATCGACTGATGCGCCTTGATCGAGGCCTTCAGCCAGGCCTCAATGCGTATGACCGCTTCCAGATTCGCTTTGTTAGGCGCCAAGCCTTCGGCATGGCTGATGCGCGATGCGAGCAGGTCCGGATTGATGATCCAGAATGGCCGATCGGGATCGGAAATGATGGTGTTGCCGTAAATCGCATCACGTCGGGAGCCATAAAGCGTGCTCTTTCCCGACCCATTCGGCCCGGCAATTATCCAGAAGGCGGGAGCGTCGTCACTTCTTGCGCGCGCCATGTATAGCCGACTTCGCGCCACGAAGCGCCGTACCGCCGTCCGGCGAGCCAAACAACCTGGCATTTTCACGGCGGGCCGCGGCGACGTTGTCGCTGAAAACGCGTGTCAGATCGTCGTCGAAGGATGCGTTATTGGCACCGACCGTGAAAACGGTCATCACTTGGCCGGCGCGCGTGCGCACACGCGTCTTGGCGACGGCTTTGGGTTTGCCTGCCTTAAGCTTTGTGACCACGACCTTAGTCATTCAAACCGCCATGTTTCTTTACCTAATATAGCGCTTCCCCGCCCGCTTCGCCACCGGCTCATGCCAAATCCGCCCCAAGCCCCCGCATCAGCTCGACGAAGCCCGGGAAGCTGGTGGCGATGAAGGCGGAATCGTCGATGCGCACCGGATTGTCGCTGGCGAGCCCCATCACCAGCGCCGACATCGCGATACGGTGGTCCATGTGCGTCTTGACCTCGCCGCCGCCGGCGACGCTGCCTTTGCCGTGCACGATCAGATCGTCGCCCTCGATCTCGACCGCGACACCGTTGACGCGCAGCATGTCGGCGGTGGCCGCCAGCCGGTCCGATTCCTTCACGCGCAATTCCTTCAGGCCGCGCATGCGCGTGGTGCCTTCGGCGAAGGCCGCAGCGACGGCCAGGATCAAATACTCGTCGATCATCGAGGGCGCCCGCTCCGGCGGCACCTCGACCCCCTTGAGCGGGCAGAATGTCACGCGCAAATCCGCGACCTCCTCGCCGCCGTCGTCGCGCTTCTCGAGCTCTTCGATTTTGGCGCCCATTTCGCGCAGCGTGGCGAACAGGCCGGTGCGCAGCGGATTGGTCATCACCGCGTTGAAGATCAGCTCCGACCCCGGCACGATCAGCGCTCCGACCAGCGGGAAGGCGGCCGAGGAGGGATCGGCCGGCACCACGACGCTCGACGGCTCCAGCTCGGGCTGGCCGGTTAGCGTGATGCGGCGGCCATGTTCGCCATGGGGCTTGCTGACGAGTTTGGCGCCGAAATGCTTCAAGAGCCGTTCGGTATGATCGCGCGTGGCCTCGGCCTCGATCACGGTGGTTTCTCCCGGCGCGGCCAGCCCGGCCAAAAGCACCGCGGACTTGAGCTGCGCCGACGGCACCGGCGACTCGTATTCGATCGGGATGGGCGCGGCGGCGCCCTGCAAGGTCAGCGGCAGCCGGCCGCCCTCGGCGGCGGAGAGGACGCGCGCGCCCATCTTTTCCAGCGGATCGAGCACCCGCCGCATCGGCCGCTTGCGCAAGGAGGCATCGCCGTCGAAGGTCGCACTGATCGGAGACCCGGCGACCGCGCCGATCGCCAGCCGGCAGCCGGTGCCGGAATTACCGAAATCGAGCGGACCGGAGGGCTCGGCGAAGCCGCCGACACCGACCCCGTGAATGCGCCAGATGCCGTCCTCGCCCCGGTCGAGCCGGGCTCCAAGCGCGCGCATGGCCCGCGCGGTATTCAGGACGTCCTCGCCCTCGAGCAGGCCGGCAACCGTGCTTTCCCCGACCGTCATGGCCGCCAGGATCAAGGCGCGGTGAGAGATCGACTTGTCGCCCGGCACGCGGATGCGGCCTTTCAGGGGCCCGCCGCGGCGGGCGGAAAGCGGCGTCAATGCGGCGTGGTTCACCGGCGTCTGTTCCTTTTGGAAAGTCGCGCCCTCCTACCATGCGCCCGCGCGCCGCGTCATCCGCGCCTTAACTCTTTTTGGCCACCGCCTGCGCTATTGACAGGGCGCTTGCAACTAGCCAAGTGAAGCTCCGATTTGATCGACCCCCCGAGGAACCGCGACTGTGGCTAAATCCGAGCTCGGCACAAAGCGCATCTGCCCCGATACGGGCCGCAAGTTCTACGATCTGAACAAGACCCCGGTGATCTCGCCCTACACCGGCAAGGTCGTCCCGATCACGCCGGCGCCGGTACGCGGGCGGCCGGAGGCCGCCGCCGGACGCGCCGCTGCGCCCGAAGCCGAGACGCTGGTGCCGGAGACCGCGGAGGCGGAGTTCGTCTCGCTCGAGGAAGCGGATGCCGAGCAGCAGGGCAAGAAGCCGGCGGCCGCCGGCGCCGCAGCGGGCGAGGATGAGGATGTCGAGATCGACGAGAGCCTCGACGATGCCGCGTTCATCGAGGAGGAGGAGGAAGGCGACGCCGACGTGACCGACATCATCGGCGAGACGATCGAAAAGGAAGAGGAGACTTGAGCCGCCTCGCCGGCTAGTGCTAGTTGACGTGGTGCCGCCCACGTTTCCCGCATGCGGCAACAAGAATTCTGAGATTGGGGCCATAGCTCAGCTGGGAGAGCGCCTGCATGGCATGCAGGAGGTCGGCGGTTCGATCCCGCCTGGCTCCACCAGCCTTCGCTCGCTTCGCGAGCTACGGCTCGGCAAGCCAACATTCGCAAGGCGTGCCCGCGAATTCGACACCGAAGACCGCGAAGGCTGCCGCGCCGGAGCCCGAAGGGCGAAGACGGGCAAAATTCACAATACGGCCTCAAACACGGAAATTAGACGTCGGCCCGACGACCGATCGACGGGGTGGGCCGATGAAATACGTTTATCTATGAAATACGTTTATCTATGAAATACGTTTATCTATTGGAGAGTATCGCCTTTCCTGACGAGACCTATATTGGTCTTACGGACGATCTCCGTAGACGTTTGGCTGCTCACAATGACGGCCAAGCAAGTCACACGAGCAAGCTCAAACCATGGCGGCTCATAACGTATTTGGGCTTTTCCGATCCCGAAAAAGCCGTCGCGTTCGAGCGCTATCTTAAGTCTTCATCCGGGCGCGCATTCGCAAAAAAGCGTCTTCGCTAGGTCCTGCGCCACAGTGCTGTTGGCAACCGCCGCCACATCATTGCATGATGCCGGGCAAAATCCCCGGGAGAACCATCCATGCAAGGCAAAATCGCGCTTGAGGAACACTTCGCCATCGAGGCCACGCTCGGCGACTCGCAGGTTTTCGGCGCGCATGTGTGGGAGACGCTCGGACCGCGTCTCATCGACATCCAGGACATGCGTCTTGCCGAGATGGACAAGCACGGGGTCGAGATGATGATCCTGTCGCTGAATGCACCCGCGGTGCAGGCGATCCACGACGTGAAAACCGCGATCGCGGTGGCACGTCAGGCCAACGACGTGCTCGCCGAGGAAGTGCGTAAGCGCCCGATGCGCTTCGCCGCTTTCGCCGCACTGCCGATGCAAGACGCGGAAGCCGGCAGCGCCGAACTCACCCGCTGCGTCAAGGAACTCGGTTTCGTCGGCGCGCTCGTGAACGGCTTCAGCCAGACCGGCTCACCCGACACCGTCGTCTATTACGACCTGCCGCAATACCGCACGTTCTGGCGCACGGTCGAAGCGCTCGACGTGCCGTTTTATCTGCATCCGCGCAATCCGCTGCCGAGCTGGGCGCGCCAATACGAAGGCCATAACTGGCTGCTCGGTCCCAACTGGGCGTTTCACTCCGAGACATCGGTGCATGCGCTACGGCTGATCGGAAGCGGGCTGTTCGACGAATGCCCGAACCTGAAGATGGTGCTCGGACACATTGGGGAAGGCCTACCGATCTATCTCTGGCGCATCGACGGCCGCAACGGCTGGATGAAGGAGCCGCATCGCTACGCCGCCAAGCACGGCGTCGGCCATTATTTCCGCAAGCACTTCCATCTCACCACGTCCGGCAATTTCAGCACGCCGGCGCTCGTCAATGCGGTCACGGAGATGGGCGCGGACCACGTGATGTTTTCGGTCGACTGGCCGTTCGAGGACGTCGGCGAAGGCGCCGAATGGTTCGACAAGGCCGCAATCTCCGAGAGCGACCGCGTCCGGATCGGACGCGAGAATGCGATCGAGCTGTTCAAGCTGAAAATCTGACCGCCATTCCGGGGGCGCCAGAGGCGCTCACCCGGAATGCATATCCCGGCTCCCGCCAGCTTTTCGATACGATCAGTAGTAGATTGTCTTGGTGAGCGTGGTTGTCTTGTTGTTTGCCGGCAAGTTCACTTCGGTAAAATCCTGGCTGACCTTTCGGGCCAGAAGAATAACGCTGCTGCTGTTCCCCGATTGCACATGGACTCGGACGTAAACCTGATTCGCGTCGTTGGCGGCGGGCCAATTGTAGGGAAGCTTGATCGTGCAGGTCCACGGGCTGGCGGCCCCGGCGGCCGAGCCAGAGCCTTCCTCGGAGAAAAAGACCTGCTTGTTTGAAACGTTTCCGATTCCATAGTGGTATACTTGCGCACCACAATACGGCTTCGACAAACCGCCGCTCTTTTCAACGACCGTCAGCTTGATGACGAAGGTGCCCGTTCGGGCCACTTGGGCCGCGTCGGCCTGAGCCATCGAAACACCAAGAACAACCGCCGACGCGAAGCAGCCCGCGACAAGAGATTTCCGTTTAGGCACTGGATTCCCCCTTTTTGTATACCCGTGGGGCAAAATCCAAAAGCCGCGGCTCTTTCACCGCAACTCACCGTGTCATATCGCCCCGGCAGTAGAATATGCAGGGCAGCAAAGACTTGGCAACCGCGGTCACGGAGATCGCCACGGGGCGCGGAATAGCCACTACCTTTTTGCTTTGGCTTTCTTAAGCACCGCCGTCTGCTCGCGCGACCAGATCGGCTCGTCCGAGCCGTTGCCCCAGGCCACCGGCCGATAGAAATTGTGAATGCCGAAGCGCACGAATTTCTTCATCTCGCGCACCCAGTACGGGTGCACATAGACGGCGTGATAGTGGGTCGAGGTGCCCACCGCGGGCTCGTAGAGCTCGCCGGCGAGCGTCTGCTTGGCGATGCGATTGGCGCGCGCCCAGGCGCCGCGCTCGTTGATCACCTTGCGATGTCCATCGCAGGCGAATGTGAATTGGCAGGAGAGATATCGGTTGGCGTTCTGATAGATCACGCCGCAGACGTCGTTCGGATAGTAGCCCGAGAACACGCGGTTCATCACCACCTGCGCGACCGCGATCTGCCCTTTCACCGGTTCGCCGCGCGCCTCGAAATAGATGGCGGTGGCGAGACAGTGTTCGGCGCGCGCCAGCGATCGGCCCTCCAGATGCAGCCGCTCGATCGGCGACGGCGGCGGCAGGCCGGGCGCGGGCGGCGGCAGAAACGCAACTGAAGACGGCAGCGAAATCTGGAGCAGCGACGTCGGCGCCGCGCTGTCGGGCAGGGCGGTGGGATTGATGCTGGCAAGCTGGAACGGCGCCCGCGCGGCCGTTGAAGGTATTACGCCGGCATCCGGCGCGGATGATGTGACGTCAGCGGCGCGTGCCCGTGCGTCGCGGTTCACCAAGGTGAGCACGGCTTTGGTCACCGGCGCGTGTTCCTGCAATTTGGCAATTTCGCTATGCGGGATCGTGACAGCCACCGCCGTCTGCCCGCTCGGGATCGTGAAAGAGATCCCCTGAAGGCGCGACAGGATCGTATCCGGCAGGCTCGCGACTTCCTTTCGACTGTCGCGCGTGAACTCGACTGCCGCTTTCACGGCGCCGATATTCATCAAATCGAACCCGCCGATCGCTACTGCGATACCGGCGGCCCCGATGCCGAAGTATTTCGCGAACCGAAAGACCCTTTGCTCTATCGTGGGACCATATGGCTCGCGGTCGATGCTACGCCTTAACAAACGCTACCCCCCGCACACACCACTCAGCGAACGAATATTTCGTCTTATCGAAGGAGGTAATATTAGCGACATTTCGGGCTCCAGCGAAAGTCTTAAGAGATTTTTGACCGAACAAGGGAAATACGCATGCTTAATACGTAAAAAGAGATTTTCGGTCCATTGTACAACTATTGATTGCGCATGAGGCCCGCGGGGATCAGTCAATGCGATAGCGGGCGACCGCGTCCTCGTTCCAGACCATGCCGTGTCCCGGCCGGGACGGAATGACGGCGTGGCCGTCGGCAATCGCCAGCGGTTCGCGCAGGAGCACGTCGGCCCAGTCGACATATTCGAGGAAATGGCAGGTGGGCGTGGCGGCGAGCAGATGCGCGCTCACCTCCGGAAACAGGTGCGACGACATCGGCACGCCGCGCGCCGCCGCGATTTCGGCGGCCTGCCGCCAGCCGGTCACGCCGCCGATGCGTTCGAGGTCTGGCATCGCATAGTCGGCCGCGCCGGCATCGAGCGCGACCTGCATGGCCGCCGGCAGAGAGAAGTTTTCGCCGATCTGGACCGGCGTCTCGAGCACCTGCGCCAGCATGGCGGCGCCGGCATAGTCGTCATGGCGGATCGGCTCCTCCAGCCAGAACACGTTTTCGGCATCAAGCGCACGGCCGCGCGCCATGGCCTCATCGACCGTGAGCGCCTGATTGTAGTCGACCATCAGCGCAATACCGTCGCCGATGCGGGCGCGGACGGCACGCACGGCCTCGATATCGCGCCCCAGGGTCGGATAGCCGAGCCTGAGCTTGACGGCCCGGAAGCCGCCGAGCAGGAGGCGCTCCGCCTCGTCGGCCAGCGCGCCGAGATCGTCGGTCAGGCCGAGCCCGCAGCTATTGTAGGCCGGAATCGGCCGGGGATCCGCGCCGAGCAGGCGGGCGAGCGGCTGACCTTGCGCGATGGCCACAGCGTCCCAGGCGGCCACGTCGAAACCGGCGAGAGCCATGCGGACGATGCCCTGCACCCCGATCAGCGTGAAGCGGCGGGAAAGCTTGGCCGACAGGCCCGCCGGATCGAGCCTTTCGCCGACAACGAGCCGCTCGACCTCGCCCAGAAGGCTCGCGATCGCCGGCGCCGCGGCCCGCAAGTAGCAGAACAGGTAGGAGCGGCCGATCACCCCTTCCTCGGTCTCGAGATCGATCAGCAGCAACGGGACTTGCCGCAGCGCACCCTGGCTGGTTCCGAGCACGAAATTCAGCGGTACTTCGACGGCGCGGCTCCGAACGGCGCGCACAATCAAAGCAGGGGTCGGCGTCGCCTGCGGCATAAGAACTCCCGGTCGGCCCACTATAGCGGTTTTCGAGGCTCCGAATCGTGTTCTTGAACCCTTAACCCGGCCCGCCCATATTCAGGAAAGCCGGGCGGCAGGTGCCGCCGGCTGGGGGTGCCGCAAGGGCCCCGCCGTCAAAGTCGCTTCAAGCGAGGACTTTGAGACCATGTCACGAGTCCCGTCCCTGTCCAGCCCCTTCCTATTGGGCTTTGACGACATCGAGCGTCTGCTCGATCGTGTCGCCAAAGGCGCCGACGGCTATCCGCCCTACAATATCGAGCGGGTGGCGCGAGACGGGAACAATCCGGAACGGTTGCGCATCACGCTCGCCCTCGCCGGCTTCACCCGCGACCAGCTCGACGTCACCGTCGAAGAGAACCAACTGGTGATCCGCGGGCGCCAGCAGGACGACAAGACCCGGCATTATCTCCACCGCGGCATCGCGGCGCGTCAGTTCCAGCGCACTTTCGTGCTGGCCGACGGCATGGAGGTGCTGGGGGCCGACCTGAAGAACGGGCTGCTTTCGGTCGATCTTGTCCGGCCGCAGCCGGAACGGGTGGTGAAATCGATCGCTATCAACGAACTGGAATGAACAAACTCGTGAAAAGGACTCGACCGTCGCACGCGTATCAGGAAAGGAGTCGAGGGCCATGACCAACGACAAGACAATCGAACCGAACGCAACGCATCCCGTCATCACTCAGGACGCGCTCGCCCATCTCGGCGACGGGCGCCTCGCATATGTAAAGGCTGTCCGCTCGGAAGACGTCGCGCAGATGTTTCCGCAGGCGCCGAGCATCGCACCGGGCCTCACGCTGTTCGCGCTGCACGCCGCGGACGGCACGCCGATCATGCTCACCGACACACGCGAAGCCGCACTCGCCAATGCTTGGAGCCAGGAACTCGAGCCGGTGAGCCTGCATTAAGCGTGCATTTTGACCGAGAGCGGTCCAACAATTCATGCCGTCATAGCCCGCGAAAGCGGGCCATCCAGTAATCACCGACGGTGAAATAGATCGAAAGCTATTGAGTGTACTGGATCATCCGCTTTCGCGGATGATGACACTGTGCTTGGAAAGATCGCCGTAGCTACGCCGCACTGCTCGCCGGCGGCGTCGCCAGCACCGCATAGATTGCGTCGGCGTCGCGCGATTCGCGCAGCCGACGGGCGATTTCCGGATCGCGCAGCAGACGCGCCACGCGCGCGAGCGCTTTCAGATGATCGGCGCCGGCGGTTTCCGGCGCGAGCAGCAGAAACACGAGATCGACCCGCTGGTTGTCGAGCGCTTCGAAATCGATGGCGCGCTCGAGCCGCGCGAACAACCCGAACAGGCGCCCGAGCTTCGGCAATTTGCCGTGCGGGATCGCGACGCCGTTGCCGACCGCGGTGGAACCGAGCTTCTCCCGCTGAAGCAGGATTTCCAGAATCGCGCGCTCGCTCTGCCCGGTGAGTTCGGCTGCGCGGGCGGCGAGCTCCTGGAGCGCCTGTTTCTTGCCGTTGACCTTAAGCGCCGGAAGGACCGCGCTCGGTGCAACGAGGTCGGTGAGCGTCATGGACTAATCCGATGATCGTGGATGACGGCGCCGAATTGCAATGGGGGTGTCGGAGGCGGCGGACCATAGGAGCGCGAGGCCGCCCCGTCAATGGGCGGAGATGCGGTAGCATCTGCTGCTTTTTCTCGCATTTTCGCGCTTTTTCAGCCACCGCGGCGTGCCTGGTGATCCTTGCGGCGGCGCTTATAGCGACGCAGACGCTTTTCGATGCGGAGCGCGGCCTGGGCGGCGCTGTCATAGGCATCCGCGGCCTGCCCTTCCGCGTCGATGAGCGCGCCGGAATCCAAATGCAGGACGCAGTCGGTGCGAAATCCGAAACCATCGCGTCCGACTGTCGCACGTCCGGTATAGCCCCCGCGGAAATATTTCGCGGCCGCCTCATCCACACGCTCACTGATCCGTTGCTGCAACACAGTGCCAACGCTGATGTTCCGTCCTGAAACGCGCAGAGGCATATTTATGCTCCCTTGTTTTGCGCGCGGCGCTTAGGCCGCGCCAGCAAGCCAGCCATCCGATATTCCACGCAAAAAACGCGTATCGGTCAATGCGGCGCAATGTGCTTACGCACGTCATTCCTTAAGCCAGCACGGCAAGCTTTTCGCGCCGGCGCTGCACCGAAGAGGGAATGCGCATCGCTTCACGGTACTTAGCGACCGTGCGGCGGGCGATATCGACGCCGGCGTCATGCAGCTTCTCGACGATGGCGTCGTCCGACAAGATATCCGCGGGGGTTTCACCGTCGACCAATTGACGGATGCGGTGGCGCACCGCTTCGGCGGAATGGGCCTCGCCGCCGTCGGCGGCAGAGATCGCCGAGGTGAAGAAATATTTCAGTTCGAAGATACCGCGCGGAGTCGCCATGTATTTGTTGGCGGTGACGCGCGAGACGGTGGATTCGTGCATGCCGATCGCGTCCGCGACGGTCTTGAGATTGAGCGGCCGCAAATGCTGCACGCCCTTTGCAAAGAAACCGTCCTGCTGGCGCACGATTTCGCTCGACACTTTCAGGATCGTTTTCGCGCGCTGATCGAGCGCGCGCACGAGCCAGGTCGCGGTCTGCAGGCAATCGGCGATATAGGACCTGTCCTTGTCCTTGCGCGTGCCTTTCGCGACCTGCGCATAATAGCGCTGGTTAATCAGCACTTTCGGCAAAGTGTCGGAATTCAGCTCCACCTGCCAGATTCCATTGGGCGCAGCGCGCACAAGAACATCCGGTACGACCGGCTGAACGGTGACCGAGCCGAAGGCAAGTCCCGGCTTGGGATTGAGGCTGCGGATTTCCGCGATCATGTCGACGAGGTCCTCATCGCCAACGCCGCAGATGCGGCGCAGGCTCGCAAGATCGCGTTTGGCCAGGAGATCGAGGTGTTCGACGAGCGCGCACATCGCCGGATCGAAGCGGTCGCGCTCCTTGAGCTGGATGGCGATGCATTCGGTGAGATTGCGCGCACAAACGCCCGGCGGGTCGAAGGTCTGCAGAACCGCCAGCACCGCTTCGACTTGGCCGATCGGCGCGCCGAGTTTTTCCGCGACGCTGGCAAGATCGCCGGCGAGATAGCCGGCCTCGTCGACCATGTCGATCAGATATTGTGCGATCATCCGGCGCGCCGGATCGGCGATCGTCAGCGCCATCTGCTCGGACAAATGGGCTGCGAGCGTCGTCTCGGCCGCGACGAAAGATTCGAGATTGTAGTCGCCGTCGTCGGCGCCGCCGCCGGAGCCGGACCATTCCGAATAGCCCGGAGTCATCGGCTCCGGCGCGGCGCGTTTTTCGGCGCCGTCGTCCGGAAAGACGTTTTCGAGCTCGGTACCGAGGCCCTGCTCCATCGAACTGCGGCTGGTCTCGAACTTCTCGCCGATCCAATCGGCCGCGCCAGCGCCATCGTCGGCGTGCTCGGGCGGCGAAGTTTCGTGCTCCGCATCAGCCGGGCCCGCGTCGTCGTCGCTGCCGCGTTCGAGCAGCGGATTGCGCTCGAGTTCGGTTTCGACATAGGCGACCAGATCGAGGCTGGAGAGCTGCAACAGCTTGATCGCCTGCATCAACTGCGGCGTCATCACCAGCGCTTGGGTCTGGCGGAACTCGAGCCTCTGCGACAACGCCATAGCGGTTTCCCGGCGGAAACTGGTCTGATTCTTGCTTATTCCCTATACCAGCTTCCGCAGCCGAGTGGTATGCGATTCCGCAATGCGGGATTGCACAAATTATTCGCATGCTGACATAATAGGCAGGCCTACATGCGGAATTCTTCGCCCAGATAGAGCCGGCGCACATCGGGATTGTTGACGATTTCCTCCGGCCGGCCCTCCATCAGCACCTGTCCCGAATAAATAATGTAGGCGCGGTCGGTGAGCCCCAGCGTCTCACGCACATTGTGATCGGTGATCAGCACACCGATGCCGCGATTGGTGAGGTGGCGCACGAGCTGCTGGATGTCGCCGACCGCAATCGGGTCGATGCCGGCGAACGGCTCGTCCAGCAGCATGTAGCTCGGCCGGGTCGCCAGCGCGCGCGCGATCTCGACGCGGCGCCGCTCGCCGCCCGAAAGCGCGATGCTGGGCGTCTTGCGCAGGCGTGCGATGTTGAACTCCTCGAGCAAGGCGTTGAGATCGGCCTCGCGCCGGCGCCGGTCCGGCTCCACCAATTCCAGCACGGCGCGGATGTTCTCTTCCACATTGAGACCGCGGAAGATCGAGGCCTCCTGCGGCAGATAGCCGACGCCGAGCCGCGCGCGCTGATACATCGGCAGCGCCGTGACGTCGTAACCATCGAGCTCGATGCGGCCGCGGTCGGCCTTGATCAGGCCGGTGATCATGTAGAATACCGTCGTCTTGCCGGCACCGTTGGGTCCGAGCAGGCCGACCGCCTCGCCGCGCCGGACATAGAGCGTGACCCCGCGCACGACCATGCGTTTGCCGAAGCTCTTTTCCACGCCATGCGCGGCGAGATAGGCCTGACGCGCCGGCTGACCGTCGCCGTCGCGCCGCGGGCGCGCCGCCGGC
>JAKAHJ010000039.1 GCA_021815055.1 Pseudomonadota bacterium
GGCGGCGTCCTTGAGCGGATATTTCTGGTTAACCGGGATCTTCACCGCCCCCGAGCCGACCTTGTCGAACAAATCCTTGGCGGTCGCCTGCAGGTCCTCGTTCTTGGCTACGTAATGGTTGAGCGTCGGGCGCGTGGCGAACAGCGAGCCCTTGAACTGCAGGAGGTTGATGTCGAAGGCCTTGATCGGCCCCGAGGCCGAGCCGAAGCTCGCGAACATGCCGAGCGGATGCAGGCAGTCGAGCGAGGCCGGGAAGGTGCTGTTGCCGATCCCGTCATAGACCACGTCGCATAGCTTGCCGCCGGTGATCTCCTTCACACGCTCGACGAAGTTTTCGTCGCGGTAATGGATCACATGCTGGCAGCCATTGGCCTTGGCGAGTTCGCCCTTCTCCTTCGAGCCGACCGTTCCGATCACCGTGGCGCCGAGATGGCTCGCCCACTGGCACAAAATGAGCCCGACGCCGCCGGCGGCGGCGTGCATCAGAACGGTCGTGCCCTTCCCGACCTTGTAGGTGCGGTTGACGAGGTACTGCACCGTCATGCCCTTGAGCATCATGCCGGCGGCCTGCTCGTAGCTGATATTGTCGGGCAGCTTTACCGCGCGCGCCGCCGGAATGACGCGCTCGGCCGCGTAACCGCCGAGCGGTCCCACGTAAGCGACGCGGTCGCCCGCCTTCAGCCCGCTGACGCCGGCTCCGACCGCGATGACTTCACCCGCGCTTTCGTTGCCGGCAATGAACGGCATGCCGACCGGCGAGGGGTAAAGGCCGCTGCGGAAATAGGTGTCGATGAAGTTGATGCCGCAGGCGTGCTGCTTGATCTTGATATGGCCCTCGCCGGGCGCGGGAATTTCGGCGTCCTCGAATGTGAGGACTTCCGGACCGCCATGTTTGTGAACGCGCACTGCCGCGACCATGTTTCACCCCTTTAAAAACAAGCCTGGATTGTGGTGGAAGGATTCGGCCGCGATCATAGGCGGGCGCGGGAAGAGCGCAAGGCACCCCTTGGTGTCCCGGGCCGGCGCAGCGTGAAGCGAAGCGGAACGATGCGCCGCGTCCGGGGCACGGCCTACCGCGCCCCCGACACCCTCAGGTTGGCACCGTTGACGTAGGAGGCCGCGTCCGAGAGCAAGAAAAGGATCGCCTCCGCCACCTCGCCGGCCTGGCCGGGCCGGCCCATCGGCAAAATCGGACCGACGCGTTCGATCCGTCCGGGCGGCTGGATATCGGTGTCGATCACGCCCGGGGTGACGGCGTTCACCCGCACGCCTTCCTTCGCCAGCTCGCGCGACATGCCGACAACCATCGAGTCGACGGCGCCCTTGGCGGCGGCGTACCAGACGCATTCGCCGGCGCCGCCGATGATGGCGGACATCGACGACAGCATCACCACCGAGCCGCCCTTGCCGCCGTTTCGGGTCGACATGCGGCGCGCGCATTCGCGCAGGCACAGCAGCGCACCGAAGGTATCGACCTCCAGCACCTCGCGCATCATATCGGCGCTCGCCTCGTCGAGCCGCGAGTATGTGCCCATGATGCCCGCGCTGTGCATGAAATGGGTGACCGGTCCGAGCGCGCGGGTAGCCTCGTCGAAAACGCGCACGATGTCGACTTCCTTGCCCATATCGCCCTGGATGGCGCAGGCCATGCCGCCGGCGGCCTTGACCGCATCGACGACGCCGGCCGCCGCATTGGCGTTGCTCACATAATTCACCGCCACGTCGTAGCCGCGTGCGCCGGCAAACCGCGCGGTGGCGGCCCCGATGCCGCGGCCTCCGCCGGCGATGAGAAGAACGGGTCGCGGCATGATTCACTCCCTTGACTGTGGTGGCTTTAGAAAGAAACGAGCAGATCAGGCGGGGCGGCGCAACAGGCCGGCGGCGAAGAAGTAAACCGCGATCAGCACCAGCGGCCAAGTGACGTAAGGCCCGGGCGCGAGCCGCAGGATCACCGCCGCAAGAGCGAGCACGGCCCACAACACCAGGAGCGCGATGTTGAGCGGACGCAAATATCGTACTCGTAACGGATGCACGAATTTGATCGGCGCAAAGCTCAGGATCGCCAGCACGACGATCGTCAGCGCGGCGAACCACGACGGCGGCGCGAGCACATAGAGATAAAAGGCCGCGAGATTCCACAGCGCCGGAAAGCCGCGGAAATAGTTCTCCGCCGTCTTCATGTTGCGGTCGGCGAAATAGATCGCGCCGACGACCACGATCAGCACGCCCGACGGTATCGCCAGCGCCGGCGGCAGCAGCCCGCTGGCCGCGATCGCATAGGCCGGCACGAACACGTAAGTCACGAAATCGACCACCAGGTCGAGCGTCTCCCCCGACCAGCGCGGCAGCAGCTCGGCCACCTCGAATTCGCGCGCCAGCGGGCCGTCGACGCCGTCGACGATCAGCGCGAAGCCGAGGCAAACGAACATCGCCTCCCAATGCCCGCCGGTGGCGAAGATCAACGCGAGCAGCGCGAAGGCCGCCCCGCTCGCGGTCAGCGCATGAATGGCAAAAGCGCGTATGCGCAGCAAAGGATTCATGACGTTTGTCCGTGCGATCTTAGCCGAACGCCGGCCGTCAGCGCTCGTTGCCCCAGTCGAGCTTGACGATCTCGGCCGAGCGGCCGGTCAAATTCCAGTTGCGCCCGAAGCCCTGGAAGCGCGACTTGTCGGACTTGGCCACGATGACGTCGGGCCCAATCCAGTACTGGCTGTTGCGGATCACGACATTCCCACCGTTCTCCTTGCCGCGCACCGGAGTGATGGCGCCTTCGACATATTTCTCGATACGGATGCGGCGGGTCTCGCCGTCGGTCTCGTAGGAGATCGGCACCTGGTGCACGCCGAGGAACTGGCCGACCAGGATCGACAACAGATGCGTGGTGCCGCCGACGCGGCCGGTGAAGATGCGGGTGAGGCCTTTCACCGCCTGGATCGGGGCCTTGTCGTCGACGAACAGCGCGGCGGTCCAGTTGCCGCGCGCCATGATGCCGGGCAGGTCCATCATCAGCCCGATATTGATGCCGGAAAAATCGACCGTGTCGAAATGCCCGTCGTCGATGCGGATGCCGGCCCAGGTCTGGCAGCGGCCTTCGGTCGGCGGATGCTCGCCGAGCGACAGCACGCAGGGGCAGAATACCGTGCAATTGCACGACAGCGTCATCTCGCCTTTCAACGTCCACGCTTCGGTCAATGTTTTGCTCCCGACACTTTTCGTATTCGAATTAGCGCACCGGCCAATGCGCGGCCAGCGACGAAACGATAAAGGCGACACCGGCCAGGATCAGAAAAACGCCCACGCCATGCGTGAAGCGCTTGCCGCTGCCGATCTTCTCGATCGTCATGACGATGCCGAGCCCGGCCATCCAGATCACGTTCATGACGCCGACGGCGAACATCACCAGCATCATCGCCCAGCAGCAGCCGAGACAGAAGACGCCCTGCTTGACGCCCAGGCGAAACACGCCGCGCGGCGTGGTCGCCCAATTCGAGAAGAAGAACGGGAACGGCTGTCTGCATTGGGTAAGGCAGGCATGCTTGAGTGCGGAGAATTGGTAGAGCCCGGCGCCGATGAAGATCGCGCCGGAAAACAGCCCGCTCGCCGAGGCCATGCTCTCGTCGATCAGCGCGAGCCGCGTCAAGGCGAACTGCGCCAGCGTGGCGAGCGCCGCAAAGCCGAGCCAGATCGCCGCATAGCCGGCCGCCAGCGCGAAGGGCGACACGATGCCCTCCCCCTTCCTGGCCGCGGTGTCGGCGATCTCGGCATAGGTGAAGATCATCGGGCCCGCCGTCGGCAGCATCATCGCGAGCGTCATCGCGCCCCACATCAGGGCGACCAGCGCGAAGCCGGCTACGCCCCAGGCGCCGTGCGGCATGCCGAGGCCGAATGTCGGGCTGCAAATTGCGTTGACGGCGCGCGGCAAGAAATCGAGCGCGCCCATGCCGGGGCCGAGCTCTGCAGACGGGCCGCCCATCGTGCCGATTATGAAGCCGAGATAGAGCCACCCAAGAACGGTAACAACGACGATGCAGGCGACGGCCACGACCTTCGGCCGCGCCAGCACCGCCCCGAGGCGGGTCGCGGCGGCAGGCAAATGGGTCAGGCGGCGGTCGGCGGAATCGGTCATGGGGCTCCTTTAGCGCATCGGTCGGGCGGGCGGTATCCGGGCTTCGGTCTCATGGTTTCCGGCCGCCTTTCCGGCGTGCTAGTGCGTTTACCGGCAAAGGAAGCGAGGCGATTTGATGCCGGACAAAGTCGAGAACGCCTGCAAGGCAGTGGTGGTCGGCAGCGGGCCCGCCGGCCTGACCGCGGCGATCACGCTGGCCGAGGGCGGCATCGCCACCGTCCTGGTTGGCAAGCGCCCGGCCAAGCCCGACAACCGCACCACCGCCCTGCTCGGCGGTTCCGTCACCGCGCTGGAAACCCTCGGCGTATGGAAACTCTGTGCGGAACAGGCCGCCCCCCTCAGATATCTGCGCATTGTCGACGATACCGGGCGGCTCTGGCGCGCGCCCGAAGTCAAGTTCGACTCCGGCGAGATCGGGCTCGACGCCTTCGGCTACAACATCGAGAACCGCCATTTGGTCGAGGCGCTGGAGCGCCGCGCCCGCGCCCTGCCCGGCCTGCGGCTGATCGAGGACGAGGTGCGCGAGGTCGCCCCGGACGCCGGTGGCGCCGCGGTCGCGCTGGCCAGCGGGGAACTCTGGCGCGCGCCACTCGTCGTCGGCGCCGACGGCCGCCGCTCGCTCTGCCGGGAGGCGGCCGGGATTACCGTAGAGGAACGCAAATACCCGCAAGTCGCGCTCACGACTTGCTTCAAACATTCGTACCAACACCAGGATACTTCAACAGAATTCCACACCACGAGCGGCCCCTTCACGCTGGTCCCTTTGCCCGGCCAGCGCTCCAGCCTGGTCTGGGTTCTCGACCCCGCCGACGCCGACATGATCGCCGCGCTCGACGATGCCGACTTGTCGGACGAGATCGAGGCCGCCTCGCACTCGATCCTGGGCAAGATCGAGATCGAGCCCGGCCGCGGCCTTTTTCCGCTCTCGGTCGTCACCGCGCGCCGCTTTGCGGCCAGCCGCATCGCGCTGATCGGCGAGGCCGCCCATGTGGTGCCGCCGATCGGCGCGCAGGGGCTTAATCTCGGCCTGCGCGATGCAGCTAGCATCGGCGAACTGGCGGTCCATGCGCATCGCGCCGGGCACGACATCGGCGGCGGCGACGTGCTGGCGCGCTACGACCGCATGCGGCGCGCCGATATCGGCAGCCGCACCATGGCCATCGACCTCATGAACCGCACGCTGCTCACCGAGTTTCTCCCCGCACAGGCGCTGCGAGGGCTGGGACTCTACATGCTCGACAGCATCGGTCCGCTGCGCCGCGCGGTCATGCGCGAAGGCATCGCGCCGCGTCTTTCGCAACCGCGGTTGATGCGCGGGGAGATGTTGTAGCGCGACACCCCATGGACACCTTATGTCAGCGCGGCTTGCGCCGCGCCTGTTCGGCTTCGTCCCAGGCGGTCAAAGCCTGATAGTCGGGCACGAAGCCGAGGCCTTTCTGCGCATCGGACGATATGACGGTCTGCGAGGTCACCACGTCGACCAGCGCCGGCGCGTTCTTCACCGCCCGTTCCAGCGCGCCGCGCAGGTCTTCCGGCTTTTCGACCCGCTCGCCGTGCAAACCGAGCGCGCGCGCCATGGCGGCATAATCGGAATGGCGCAAGGTGGTGCCGACCACGCGGCCGCCGTAGTTCATTTCCTGGTCGAGCCGTTCGATATTCCAGGCCGCATTGTTGGAGACGATGAACACGGCCTTGGCGCCGTGCCGCACCGCGGTGTCGATCTCCATCGCATTGATGCCGAAGGCGCCGTCGCCATTGACCGAGATCACCTGCCGCCCGGGCAGCGCCAGCGCGGCCGCGACCGCGAACGGCACGCCGACGCCGAGGCAGCCGAAGGCGCCCGCATCCATATAGGTCTTTGCCTGAAGTCCGGTGCGGGCAAAGCTCAACAGGTCGCCGCCGTCGGCGATGGCGATGTAATCGGGATCGGCGATCTCGGCGAGCGCCGTGAAGATGGCGCGCGGGTGGATCTTGCCGTCCGCGCCGGTCGAAGGGCCCGGATCGGCGGCTGCCTTCGCCATGCGTTCTCGGTGACGGCGGCGCAAGCCGTCGGCCCAGGCATTGTCGGAGGCGGACTCCCGGTTGCCGGCATGTTCGACCATGGCCTCGAGCGCCAGCCGCGGCGTCGCCAGCAATTCGGGCCGGCCGCGCCGGTTGTCGATCAGTTCGCCGGCATTGTCGGCAAGGCGGATGAAGCGCGCGTTGGGAAACACCGCGGGCGAGCCGTAGGCGGCCTGATAGTCGAGCTTGCGGCCGATCAGCAGCACCACATCGGCGTCGTTCATGGCGGCCGCGCGCATCGCGGCGACGTTCGCGGCATGGTCGTTCGGCACCAGGCCCCTGCTCTCCTGCGTGTCGAGATAAAGCGCGCCGGTGGCGTCGAGCAGGCGCACCAGCGCCGCTTCGGCCCCACGCGCGCCGCGGCCGGTGAACACCAGCGGGCGTTTCGCACTCCAGAACACGTCGACCGCCTCGGCGATTGCCGCCGGATCGGGCGACAGCAGCCGCGGCGGCTTGGCTTGCAGCCATTCGTCGAGCACGAGTTGCGGCGGCACCGTGGTCCGCAACACATCGGTCGGGATCTCGACATAGACCGGACCCGGCTCGCCGGAATCGCCCATGGCGCGCGCGACCGCCTCGTCGAGCTCGCGCACCACCTGGTCCGGCACGCGCAAGGTGCGCGCGGCCCGCGTCACCGGCCGCAGCAGGTCGACATGCGGAATGTCCTGCAGCGGCCCCATATTGGCCTGCGGGCGCGAGGTGCAGCCGCCGATCAGCAGCACCGGAGCGCGCGCCAGCGAAGCGTTTGCCATCGCGGTAATCGTATTGGTCACGCCCGGACCGGCGGTGACCATGGCGACGCCGAAACCGCCGGTAAGCTCGGCATGGGCGTGCGCCATATGCACGGCCGCGCCCTCGTCGCGCACATCGACGATGCGGATGCCCTGGCGCGCGACATGGTCCCAGATCGGCTGGATATGGCCGCCTTGCAAGCCGAATATGCGGTCGATGCCGCGCGCCTTGAGAAAGCGCGCGATCCAGGCCGCGCAGGACTGCGGGTCGGCATTCAGATCCTGTGTCATCGGCTCCCTCCAAAATTCACGCGTCTTGTCGCAGCGCCGGTCAGCCCGGCACGGATTTAAGCCGGTCGCGCAGGACGCGGTGCAGAATCTTGCCCGTCGCCGTGCGCGGCATCTCGTCCTCGCGGATGAATGTCACCGACCGCGGGCGCTTGTAGCCCGCGATACGGCTCTTGCACCATGCGAGGATCTCGTCTTCATGCGGCGGCTCGCCCTCGCGCGCAATGATGACCGCATGGACGCGCTCGCCCCATTTCTCGTCGGCGACGCCGATGACCGCAACGTCTTTCACCTTGGGATGGGCGCCGAGCAGGCTCTCCACTTCGGACGGATAGACGTTCTCGCCGCCCGAAATGATCATGTTGCTCTTGCGGTCGACCAGGAAAATGTAGCCCTCCTCGTCGCGGCGGGCGAGATCGCCGACCGTGCAATAATCGCCACGGAAAGCTTCCCTGGTCTTGTCCGGCAGCTTCCAATAGCCGTCGAAGGTGTAGGAGTTGCAGGAATACAGCTCGCCCGCCGCGCCGTCCGGCACCTCATTGCCGGCCGCATCCAGCAACCGGATCGGCAGCGAGCCGACGCATTCGCGCCCGACCGAGCCCAGCTTGGTAAACTGCTCATCCGGGTGCAGCATGGTGACCCAGCCCGCCTCGGTCGAGCCGTAGAGCTCGAACAACCCGCTGTTCCTGAAATACTCCATGATCGCGCTTTTGGTGTCGCGGCGCGCCGGCGCCGACGAGATCATCAGCTTGGTGACCGCGTCCACATTGTAGCGCGCGCGCACCGACGCCGGCAGGCCGAGCATCATGATGTAATGGGTCGGCACCAGCGAGGTGAAAGTCGCGCCGCCGGCGGCGAGCGTGTGCAGGAGATGTTCCGGATCGAAGCTCTTGCGGCTGTAGACGGTGCAGGCGGCGCCGCAATAGCTGAAGGCGCCGAAGAAATAGAGCGAATTGGCGTGGCACATCGGCATGACCAGCAGCGCCGAATCGTGCCGGCTCAAGCCGAGTTCCACCTCGGTCGCCAGCGACAGCATGGCGCCGCCCCGGTGGCTGCGCACGGCGCCCTTCGGCCGGCCGGTGGTGCCGGACGTGTACATCAGGGTCCAGGGATCGCACGCGCCGACCGCAACGTCGGGCCGGCTGTCGCCCGCCTGCGCGACCAGATCCTCATAACAGCGATAGCCGGGCGGGCGCTTGCCGATGGCGATGAAATTCTGCGCCGGCACGGTGAGCGCGGCGCGCACGGATTCGACCGGCTCAATCAGCTCGTCCTGGACGATAACCGCCTTGGCCTCGCAATTGTCGACGATGTACTGGATCTCCGCGCCGCCGAGCCGGAAATTGATCGGGACCGCGACCAGCCCCGCAAGCGCGGTCGCGGCATAGATCTCCATCCATTCCAGGCAATTATAGGCGAGAACGCAGACCCGGTCGCCCTTCGACAATCCAATGCCCAAAAGCGCGTTGGCCAGCCGGCAAGAGCGGCCATACCAGAGGCGGAAGCTCATCTGCCGCTCGAGATCGCGCGCGCCGATCTTGTCCGGATACAAGCGTGCATGCAGCGCCAGCACGTCGCCCGCGTGCGCCAATCCGATCATATGGATCGCTCCCATTCGCCGGCGCGCATCGCCTGCGGCCCGTTATCAGCAACAAATTCTGCCGCGCGGACCGCTCGATGGCAATGCGCGCGCTTACGGGTAGTGGCCATCCCCATCCCTGTGCGTCAGTGAAAAAGCAGGACCGGCAGCGAATGCGTCTTCACCAGCCACATGACGCTGGTGAGCGTGAACACCGAGACCAGCGTGCCGATCAGCACCGCGCTCGATGCCTGCTCGACCCAGGTGTCGTATTGGCGCGCGAATACGAACACGTTGAGCGCCGGCGGCAGCGCCGCCATCAGCACGGCGGTATAGACCCAGATCGGCTCGAACGGCCCGAACAGCGACAAGAGCATGAACACCACTATCGGGTGAATCAGAAGTTTCACGCCGACCAGCGGGGGGATTTCCCACGGAATCCTCTTGAGCGGCCGCAGCGCCACTGTCACGCCGAGCGCGAACAGCGCACAGGGCGCCGAGGCGTTCTGCAGGAACTGCATCAGCCGGTCGAGCGCGACCGGCGGCTGAACATGCAATGCGGCCGACGCCACGCCGAGCGCGCTCGCGATGATAAGCGGATGGCCGGCCACCCGTTTGAAGACTTCGAGCGCGATTCCGGCGACGCCCATCGGCTTCGGCCGCGCCAGCGCCATCATGAAAGGGACCAGCGTGAACAAAATGATGTTGTCGAAGCAGAAGATCAGCGCGACCGGCACCGCCGCCTGCGCGCCCAAGGTCGCCAGCGCCAGCCCCGGACCCATATAGCCGATATTGCCGTAGCCGCCGGCTAGCCCCGCGATCGCCGATTCACCGATATTGCCCTTGCGCACCGCCATGCCGATCGCGAAGGCTATGCAGAAGGCCCAGAAGGTCGCGAGCGTGGTGGCGAAGATGAAATCGACCCGCGCGAGCTGTTCGAGCGGGGTCTGCGCCAGGATGCGGTAGAACAGCGCCGGCAGCGACACATAGACGATGAAGAAGTTCATCCAGGCGAGCGCCGTGTCCGGAATCTGCTTGATCCTGCCGCTGGCAAAACCGATGAAAATCAGGCCGAAAAACGGCAGCGCGAGATTGAGGACTTCGAGCATGAATCGCGGGTTCCGGCGAGCCGGCCTACGCCTGCGGGAACGCCGATCGGCGCTGCCACTTGGCGCGGCCTTTGCATTGCTCTAAAGGGCGGCTTGGCCTTTTGGAAGGACCCGACCCCGTGAAGCTGCCCCGCCAATTTTTCACCCCTCTCGCCATCGGGGCCCCCGCCCCGATGCGTGAATTACCCGTGCGGCTCGAGCGCATGATCCATTTCGTGCCGCCACACGTGGAGAAGATGCGGGCCAAGGTGCCGGACCTGGTGCGCCAGGTGGACGTGGTGCTGGGCAATCTGGAGGACGCCATTCCGGTCGAGGCCAAGAGCGCCGCCCGCGCCGGCTTCATCGAGATGGCGAAGGCGGTCGATTTCGGCGCCACTGGCCTGTGGACGCGCATCAATGCGCTCAATTCGCCTTGGGCGCTCGACGACGTGATCGAGATCGTGGGCGCGGTCGGCCACAAGCTCGACGTCATCATGCTGCCCAAGGTCGACGGACCCTGGGACATCCATTACCTCGACCAGTTGCTCGCCCAGCTCGAGGCGCGGCACAAGATTGCCAGGCCGATCCTGATCCATGCCATCCTGGAAACGGCGCAGGGCGTCAATAATGTCGAGGCGATCGCCGCGGCCTCCCCGCGTATGCACGGCATGAGCTTAGGTCCGGCCGATCTCGCCGCCTCGCGCGCCATGAAGACCACGCGGGTCGGCGGCGGCCATCCCGACTACAAGGTGCTGGCCGATCGGTACGGCGAGCAGCCGCGCGCGGCCTTCCAGCAGGACCTCTGGCACTACACGATCGGTAAGATGGTCGATGCCTGCGCCGCCGCCGGCATCAAACCGTTCTACGGCCCGTTCGGGGATTTCTCCGATGCGGCCGCCTGCGAGGCGCAGTTCCGCAACGCCTTCCTGATGGGCTGCCTGGGCGCCTGGTCGCTGCACCCCTCGCAGATCGCCATCGCCAAGACCGTATTCTCGCCCGACCCCGCCGAAGTAGCTTTCGCCAAGAAAATCCTTGCCGCCATGCCGGACGGCGCCGGGGCTGTGATGATCGACGGCAAGATGCAGGACGACGCCACCTGGAAACAGGCCAAGGTGCTGATCGATCTCGCCCGCCTGGTGGCGGCGAAGGACCCTCAAATGGGCGCGCGCTATGGGCTCTGACGAGCGCTCTGGCGCAAAGCGGCTTCCGGAATTATCTGATCAGATCATGAACAAGATGCGCACGGCCAAATTCCAGATCGGTCAGGTGGTGAAGCACCGGCTGTTCTCGTTCCGCGGGGTGATTTTCGACATCGACCCGGAGTTCAACAACACCGAGGAATGGTGGCAGTCGATCCCGGCCGAGATCCGCCCGAGCAAGGACCAGCCGTTCTATCATCTGTTCGCGGAGAACGAGGAAAGCGAATACATCGCCTACGTCTCCGAACAGAACCTGTTGCCGGACACGTCGGGCAAGCCGGTCCGTCACCCCGATGTCGCCGACGTGTTCGAACGCGACGACAGCGGCAACTACCGGCCGCGCAACAACCAGGTGCATTGAGGGCGTTGTCCGCGTAGCGGAATCGCAAAAGGCGCCGGTCGCCCCCGCGCCTTTCATATTTCGCCTTGACGCGCTCGGAGTCCTAGAAATCCTGCCCGAAGCCGAGATATTGCTTAAGCTTTCCAGGGAGGATTTTGCCGGTATTCATAAATTGGACGAAGGCGATATAGCGCTCGCGCGCGACCTTTTGCGCCAGTCCGTATTTGCCCGGCAGCGGCTTGCGCATTTCGGTCGCGACGAGGTCGTGGAGATCCTTGACCAGCCCCGGCACCCGCGAATCCTTGGGCATGCTGTTCGTCTCGGCGCGGCCGCTGGCGAGACTGTAATCGTAAAATTCGAACTCGGTCGTACCCGGTTTGATCGCAGTCGTATAGGGCAACCATTTCGAATAGGTCGCGATCTTTTCCGTCTTCGTTCGCATGGCGGCAACATGCATCGACGCGTCATTATAAACGTATTGCGGGGCGGCCATCTCGTCCGTAGCGAAGAGAACGTAGTCGCGTCCCGCCGCGCTGGCCGATTTCAGCATCGGAATCATATTGTGCCGGCCGCCATAAATGTCGCGATACGCGCCCGTCAGCCATTTCTGACTGCCGTTATGGCCGAGGCTGACAAGCAGATTAAGCATGTCGACGTGCGATGTGAGATTTTCACGAGCGGTGTCGATTTCGCCGGTGAACCTCTGCGACGGATCGACCACGACCAGCGGCATGTGGAAGCATTCATCGTAAGCGGTCGCCATCTTGCTGATCGGTATGCCATGCGCGCCGACATAGTCGCCATGGTCGGAGGTGAACACGATGATCGTATTGGCGGCGACGCGCGGGGGCAGCGCTTCCACTACGGTGCCGATGTGGGTATCGACCACGGTCATCATTTGTGTGTAGCTGTCGAGGTTGCGCCGCCAATAGCTGTAAGGCGCAAGGCCGATGCCATATCCCGGCGCCCCCGAACCCGGATAGGGCATGATCGCGAACTTGGTCTGGCTCGAATCCTCGTCGATCCCGCCCCATACGAATTGAGCGAAAGTACGCACGAAGTCGTGCGCCTTCGGCTTGTTATTCTTCAGATGCGCCGAGGTTTCCCAATTCGGCGGCACCGCCGGATAGCCATAGGACGGCGGAGATTTCGCAATATCGTCGGCCCACGACACCACAGGAGGATAGTTCGTGCCCTTGTTGGTCGAGTAAAAAGTGAATGGCTTGTAAGTCGACTGGTTGTTGAACAGGGTATTGTAGGTCAGAAATTCGGTGCCACCCCAGAAGAATTCATGATCGTGCGGGTTCACGAAGCACACGCTGGCGCACCAGGGCTGATCGCCGCCCCGGCGTTGACTGAGCCACGCGGCCGCCTGGTTGGCAACGTAAGTGTCGCTTAAATAGCCGTCGTTCGGATCGCCTACCGTGCCCTGCAGATTATTGCCGGTAGGGTCCGGCTGCGTCATGCCGGTGAACCCATACGGCTCGAGATAATTTTCGAGCTGGCCCAATGACACGTGCCATTTGCCGAAATACGGCGTCTGGTAGCCCGCCTCCCGCAGCAATTTGCCGTAGGTCGGATAGACCGGCGACAGAATTGGGGAGATCGACACTTTCACGCCCGGCGGGCTGGTGATGGTCTGCACTAGCCAGCTCTGCTGACTGTAAAGGCCCGAGATGATCGTGCCGCGCGCGGGCGTGCATGCCGTGGAGGCGCCGAAGTGCTGGCCGAATTTTACGCCCCGTTTCCACAGCTTGTGGGTCTGCGGCATGAATTTGGCCAGGAATTGATTGACGTTGCGTACCCCCGCCGGGAACGCCGAGGGAAAGCGCATTTGGTCGACCATGATGAAAAGAATGTTCGGCTTCGTCGAGGCTTGGCCCTCGGAGGTGTCCAACGGTCCCGCGAGTGCCAGCCCGAGGCTGCCCGCCGATGCATTCTTGAGAAACTCCCGACGATCCATGCTAGGCTCCCCCAAAGTTGCCGGGTGAATTTCTTGGCGTGCCCGGCCATCCGGCGTGATCAAACGCCGGCCAAGCTGCACAAGCAGCAACAGTTTCTTTGCGCGCGACCGAGTGCGTGAATTCGTATCGAAGCGCTCCGACCGTAGGGAGAGCGCGCCAAAATCGTAAGTGGCAGAACTTGGTTCACTAGCCGTCGTCACATTGCTTTGGGGGGGGGCAATATGGGGACTTCCGAGAGCGCAATCGCCGCAAGTTCGCGGTCACAGCGAGCGACATTGAGTCACGCTGGACGGGCGGACGCCATCGTGCGGATGACGCAACATCCCGCCATGCCGGAGGCGTTGCGCGGCCTTTTCACCAGCATCCGCGACCTCAACCACGGCAACCGCCTCGTTAACATCCTCATGAGCGATCGCGCCCGCATGATGATGGGCTGGATGACGCTCTTCCTTGACGCGAGCTACGACCCGCACGACCCGCTCTCCGGCCTGACCGTCAACCGCTACAAGGCGCTCTGCCTGCGCGCCGGTCTATCCAGTCCCGGCCGCGGCGCGGCAACCCTCGGGCTCATGCGCTTTGCCGGCTATCTCGAACCGGCGATGCGCGCGAGGCGCGGCCTGCCGCTACGCTTGGTGCCGACCGAAAAACTGATCGCGCCGCTGCGTGCGCGCTTGGAGTTCGCGCTGACGGCGCTGGCGCGCTTTCGCCCCGAAGGTGCGATCGGGCTCGCCCGGTTGGACGACCCGGTCTTCTTCAAGTGCCTGCTGCGCTGCGTCGGTGAGCAATACCTCGCACGCGAGCGCCTGGTCGACCATGCCCCCGGTCTGGCATTCTTCGCCGAGCGCAAGGGCGGGCTCCTGATACTCATGGCGTTGATGCTGTCGGCCGAGCCCAACGATCCGCTTCCGCCTTCGGGGCCGATGTCGGTTTCGGTCCAGGAGCTGGCGCGGCACACTGCGGTCGCGCGCGCCCAGGTGCGGGATTTGTTGCGCGGCGGCGTCGAGGCCGGCCTTCTGACCATGGATTCGGACGGCGGCAATGCCTACCGGATGGCGCCGAAATTGCGTGCCGGCGTCGCCAGTTTCATCGCGGCGGTGCTGCTCCTGCTCGCAGATGCGGTCACTCAGGCCCGATACGGGGTCGCCGGTGATCCAAATTCTGCCACTTGTTGACCGGGGAGGTTCGCGGCCACCTTGACCGGAGGGCATGGGATACCGGAGCCGTGCCCGCAAGTTGGCGACCTGTCGCGTAGTCATTTGGGGATAGTCATGCAGCGTTTTGCAGGTTTTTTTGTTGCCCTCGGTGCGGCCTTGTTCGTTCATGCCGCCTCGGCCGCCGATATGCCGGTCAAGGTACCACCGGCCGCTCCCCCCGCAGCAATTGCCGCGCCAAACTGGGCCGGCCTCTATGTCGGCATCGCCGGCGGCTATGGCTGGGGTCGCGCCGAACAGACCGATACGACGCCCTTCTCGAGCGGCGCCTACGGCACCACGGGCGGCGTGATCGGCGGCACGGTCGGCTATAACTGGCAATCCGGCCTCGTGGTTTTCGGCCTCGAAACCGATCTGTCCTACGCCAACATCGCCGGCTCGACCGCCGGCACCGATCCGGCCTCCGGTCACTGCAATGTCCCGGTCACGCCGCCGCGGTGCGACTCGGCCATCGCCGCGCTCGGAACGGTGCGTGGCCGCATCGGCTATGCCTGGAAGAACCTGTTGCCCTATGTCACCGGCGGACTTGCTTACGGCAAGCTGAACGGTTCGGAAGGCGTGCCGGGGACCGGCGGCTCGGGTTCGGCCTGGGCGGCCGGCTGGACCGTCGGCGCCGGCCTCGAGGCTGTCTTGGCGCCGAACTGGAGCGCGAAAATCGAATATCTTTATGTCGATCTCGGCAACCCGACGGTGTTCGACGATGTCTTTATCGGCGTGACCGTGCCGGAGAGTGTGCGCATGTCAGCCAGTGTCGTCCGCATCGGCGTCAACTACCGATTCGGGTCGCTTTGAGACGCAAGGCTCACCCGCGGGCTATCGCCGCCGACGAACACGCGAACGGGCGCACAAAGCAAAAGGCGCCGGTCAGCCCCGCGCACTTCGTCGTCTGCGCGCTGGTGTGCGCGATTATTTCTTCTGCGCCGGCGCCTGCTGGCTCTCCAGCTTCTTGCGCGCTTCCTCGGCCTTCTTCTGAAGCTCTTCCTGCAGCTTGCGCTGCTGTTCCTCGAACGCCTTCGGATCGGTCGGCGGGCCGTCGAAGGCCTTGGCGAAATCGTTGAGCGGCAGCGGCAGGCTGATCGGCGTGCCCTGCATATTGATCGCCTGCACCGTGATGGTCTGGCCCTTCTTCATCTTGTCGACCATGTCGTCGGTCACCGCGTAATCCGACATGCAGCCGACCGGGAAACAGATCTTGTAGGGCGACTGCATCGGCTGGCCCTGGTCGATGATGACGCGGGTGCCGTGCGCGAGCTGCATGCCGAGCGGGACCGTCACGCGCAGCACCTTCGCCTCGCCTTCGGGCTCGAACAGTTGCACGATCGCGACCGGCATACCGTTCTCCAGCCGTCCATCCTTGGTGATGACGCAGACCTGCTTGTTGTTGGTGTCCTGGCCCTTGCCGCAAACCTTCATCCACGGCGAATACATGAGCTGCGGCTGGCCCGCGGCCGCCTGCGGCGGCTGCTGCGGCTGAGCGGCGGGCGCCTGCGGCTTCGGCGCAGCCGGTTTGGCCGGCGGTTTTTGCTGCGCGCGCGCCGAGGTTGCGGTGAGGGCGGTCGCCCCAATGAATAGGCTCGCCGCGGCGACGGTGGCGGCCAGCACGCGACCCAGCGGCCGGGCCGTTGCGATCCTATGATCCATTGCGATTTTTCCCTTGTACTAACCGTCCCCGCCGCCCATCGCCGGCCCGAACGGTCGCCTCTTCGTGGCTCTCTCCGTTTCAAATACGGCGGGAGCGTGACATTCGACCCCGATGCCTGATAGCCGAATTCGCGCCTGCAATAAAGCCACGAATAGGCCGAAAATGCGGGGACAACCGCGATCCCCGCCGCTGTGGTAAATTTACAGGAGAACCGGAAACGAATCGCATCAGGCCTTTGCTGCACTTGGACAAGCCATATCTGGACGCGTCACACTTGGACACGCCATGCTCGGCTACCGCTTTGCCGGCCGGTTTTTTGCCGTCGCGGCGTGCCGTGTTGCTCGGCGCGCTCGCGGCTGCCGCTGGACTGGGCCGCATGGAAGCGCGCGCCGCCGGCAGCGTCGCCCCGCACGCCATTGCGATGCATGGAGCGCCGGCCTGGCCGCCCGATTTCCGGGCGCCGAGCTACGCCAATCCGGACGCGCCCAAAGGCGGGCAACTGGTGCAAGGCGTGCTCGGCACCTTCGACAGTCTGAACCCCTTCATCGTCAAAGGCCTGCCGGCCGCCAATATCCGCGGCTATGTGGTGGAAAGCCTGCTCGCGCGCGGCTACGACGAACCGTTCACGCTCTACGGGCTGCTGGCGGAAAGCGTCGAAACCGACCCGGCGCGCAGCTTCGTGACCTTCACGCTCAACAAGGCCGCGCGCTTTTCCGACGGCAAGCCGGTGACGCCCGCCGACGTGATTTTTTCCTGGGAGCTTTTGCGCGATCGCGGCCGGCCGAACTACCGCATCTACTATGCCAAGGTCGTCAAGGCGGAAGCGCTCGATGTGCGCCGCGTGCGCTTCGACCTCACCGGCGCGGGCGACCGGGAATTGCCGCTGATCGTCGGCCTCATGCCGGTGCTCGCCCGGCATGCAATCGACACCGCGACCTTCGAAGACACGACATTCGAGCCGCTCGTCGCCAGCGGCCCCTATACCATCGTCGCAGTCCGCCCGGGCGAAAGCGTCACCTTCAAACGCGATGCGAATTACTGGGGACGCGATCTAGCCATCAACCGCGGCCTGTGGAATTTCGACGCCATTCGCTTCGACTATTATCGCGACGGCAATACACATTTCGAGGCTTTCAAGAAGGGCCTCTACGATCTGCGCCTGGAGACCGATCCCGGCCGCTGGCAGATGGCCTATAATTTCCCGGCGCTGCGCGAGCGCAAGGTCGTGAAGGAGGAGTTTCCCTACGGACTGCCCAAAGGCATGGAAGGGCTGGTCTTCAACACGCGCCGTCCGATGTTTGCCGACATTCGCGTGCGCGAGGCGCTGCTCCATCTGTTCGACTTCGAGTGGATCAACCACACCTATTTCTTCGATCTCTACCGGCGCACGGCGAGCTATTTCGACGGCTGCGATCTGTCCGCCCACGGCGTGCCGGCCGATGCGCGCGAGCGCGAACTGCTCGCGCCGTTTCCGGGCGCGGTTCGCCCCGACATCATGGAAGGCCGTTGGGCGCCGCCCAAGACCGATGGCTCCGGCCGCGACCGCAAGGGCCTGCGCCGCGCCTTCGCGCTGTTCAAAGAGGCCGGCTACGAGCTCAAAGGCACCAAGCTCACCCATCTCGCGAGCGGCCGGCCGCTGTCGTTTGAAATCATGACCACCACGCGCGACCAGGAACGGCTCGCGCTCGCCTTCGCGCGCAGCCTGAAGCGCGCCGGCATCGACGCCAGCGTGCGCAGCATCGACGCCACGCAATTCGAACGCCGCCGCATCGCGTTCGATTTCGACATGATGCAGTACCGCTGGGAGCAGTCGCTGTCGCCCGGAAACGAGCAGCTTTTCTATTGGGGCTCGGCGGCGGCCGATCAGCAGGGCACCCGCAACTATATGGGCGTGAAATCGAAGGCGGTCGACGCCATGATCGCCGGCCTGCTGAGCGCGACCGCGCGCGCCGACTTCGTCGCCGCCACGCGCGCGCTCGACCGCGTGCTGCTGTCGGGTTTCTACGTGATCCCGCTCTATTACCCGCCCGTGCAGTGGGTCGCGCGCTGGACCAGAATCGCGCACCCGCAGCGCACCTCGCTCTACGGTTACCTGCCGGAAACCTGGTGGGCCAAGGACGCTGCGCCATGAGGAGCACCCGATGATCCTCGGCGGCGACGGCCGTGCGCACGCGACCGCCGGCGGGGCGACGCTCGACGACCTGTTCCGCCGCGCCGGCGTGCGCGATCCCGACGCGCTCGCGCTCGTCGATCCGCCCAACCGCGCCGCTTTCACCGGCGGCGCGCCGCGCGCACTCACTTTCGCGGAAGCGGACCGCGCGATTTCCGCCTTCGCCGCGCGCCTCAACGACTTCGGCCTTTACAGCGACACCGTCGTTGCGATCCAGCTTCCGAACACCGTGGAAAGCGTGATCGCGCTGCTCGGCGTGCTGCGCGCCGGCATGATCGCCGCGCCCATTCCGCTCTTGTGGAGGCAGAAGGACATGATCGACGCGCTCGGCCAGGTCGGTGCGCGGGCGATCGTCACGACGCCGCGCATCGGCGATTGCCGTCATACCGAAAATGCGATGCAGGTGGCGGCCGAACTGTTCCCCATCCGTTACGTCTGCGGCTTCGGCGACGATCTCGACGACGGCGTCGTACCGCTCGACGATATTTTTGCCGCCACGCAAACGAAAACGTCGCCGCGCGGCGGCAAGCCCGGCAACGCGGCCGCTCATGTCGCGATCGTCACTTACGATCGAGGCAACGACGGCCTGTTCCCGGTCGCACGCAACCATCTCGAAATGACCGCCGGCGGCTTGAGCGTCTTTCTGGAAAGCGGCCTGACAGCCGGCGCGCCGATCCTCTCCACGATCCCGCTCGGTTCGTTTGCCGGATTGTCGCTCACTCTGCTGCCGTGGCTCTTGAGTGCGGGCGCGCTTCATCTCCATCACGGCTTCGACTTTGCGACCTTCGCCGCCCAATGCGGCGCGCTGGGCGGCGGCATGGTGGTTCTTCCGGCGCCGGCACTGGCGCCGATCGCGGAAACCGGTGCGCTCGGCACTGCGGATGTGGTCGCTGCGCTCTGGCGCGCGCCGGAGCGGATGGCATCCGGCGCGCCCCGGCCCGGCGCGGCCGCCCTGATCGACGTCGCGAGCTTCGGCGAAATCGGCCTGGTGGCGGCGAAGCGCACGCGCGACGGAATGCCGGCGCCGATCCCCGCCGGTCCGGTGGAGAATCCGCGCAGCGCGCCCGGCGCCGTCGCAGGTATCGAGACCGCGCGCACGAAAACCAACACGCTCGCGTTGCGCGGGCCCATGGTGCCCGCGAGCCCCTTTGCGGCCAGTGCCGGCACGCCCGCGCTTGCCTTCGACGATGCAGGTTTTGTCGACACGG
>JAKAHJ010000176.1 GCA_021815055.1 Pseudomonadota bacterium
GATCTGCCGATGCGTTCCGCCACCGGAATGATTTCATTGGCATGCGCGATACTGCCGTCGCTGCGGTTGACCCGCATCAGGCATTCGTAGAAGCCGACGTGGCGGTGCCGTGCATCGACCACCGGCTCGAAGGCAAGTGCGATGCGCCGCTCGTTGAGCGCGGCCACGATCTCGTCGCTCGCGCGCATGCTCTTCTTGCGCAGCGCTTCGCGTTCCGCGTTCGGCAGATAGGCCGCGAAAGAGCCGTTGCGCTTTTCGCGCGCGACATGCAGCGCGTCCATGGTGCGGGTGAATACTTCGTGCACATTGCGGGCATGGCGCGGGACGCTCACCCCGCCGATCGTCACCGTCACCGCGACGGGGCCGGCGGCCGTCGTCACCGGCTCGTCGCGCACACCGGCGAGCAGCCGCTCGGCCGCGACGGCCATCTCGTCGGGTGTGCACTGGGTGAGGACCACGCCGAACTTGTTGCCGGAAAAGCGGCCGAGATGGTCCTTGCCGCGCAGCCGTGCGCGAATGCGCTTGGCGATGTGGGCGATGACCTCCTCGGTGATCTCGAAGCCATAAGACTCGTTGAGACGGCCGAGATGGTCGATCGCAATCAGCACGAAACCGCATGAGCCACGGAATCGGATGACCTCATCGAGGGTGTTCGCGAGCGCCTCGGTCAAGGTCGCGCGATTGAGCTCGCCGGTCAGCGGATCGAACTTGGCGAGTTGCATCAGCCGGCGTTCGCTTTCGTGCCGCTCGTCGATGCGCCGCACGACACCATGTGCACGCTGCGGCTTGCCGTCCGGTCCGGCGAACCAACGGCCAGTGTCTTCCAGCCAAAGCGACCTATCGCCGTTCTTGAACGCGTATTGCACCTGGTAGCCTACGCCCTCTCCCGGATCGCTCGCGGCCGGCGCGCGCACAGCGTCGGCGCGGCTCTGTCCGCCTTCGGCGTCGACATGGTCGGCGAAGGCACGGCCGCTGGCGATTTCGGCCGCGTCGATCCCCAGGATCGATGCCGCATTGGCGCTCCAGGACAGCGCATCGCTATCGAGCCGCCATTCATAGACGGCTTCCCCGATAGACCGGAGAATCTCGCGCGTATCGGGGCCCTCGCCCGCTGTTTCGACCGGGATCACTGTTGCCCCTTTCTGGGACTAAGACGCCCGCGGGGGCGTTGCCGATGTCATGGGTTCGCCGCTCAAGCTAGGTTCCATCCCTAAACAATTCGAAAAAATACCGCGTTTCGAATCCGTTACCATGATTTGGAACGCGGCATGGCTCTTGCGAGTTCAATGCCAGCAGGGACGCATCGTCCCGAACCGAGACAGCTTTAGTTATATTATGCAGAGCGGCGCAAAAGGGGACATCGCGGGACAGGCTGCCGAGCGGCCGGACGGACAAGCACGCGTTAACCCTCATGCCGAATGCCGCGCGCTGGTCGTGATCGAGGCCGCGTCCGTGCGCGAGCGGCCTGCGCCGCAACGGCACAGCGCCTTCCTCGCGCATCTGATCGCCACGCGCGAGCAGCATCCGCAGACCCGCATACGCCGCCGCGCCGAGCCGGGCGAAGCGCTCAGGGCTTATGCCGCGACGGCGAGGATGGTGGGGCGATAGACCTCTTGTCCCGGGCGTAGCGCAGCACGCAGTGATGCGCTGCAGACCCGGGACCGTCACAAATGCCGAATTCGGTACGGCTCCGGATCAGCAGCGCAGCATCCGGGGCAAAAGCCCTCAATACCCCAGCGCGCAGCCGTCCTTGCGCGGCTCGGAGCCGGCGATCAGCACGCCGCGCTCCCAATCGATCTTGATGGTCTGCGCGCCGCCCCAGGGCTGGTCCGCGATCGCGACGTCATGGCCGCGCGCCTTCAGCCCGTCGATCGTCGCCTGCGGCGTGCCGGTTTCCACCACGGTCTTCTCGCCCTCGAAGAAGAAGCGCGGGCAGTCGATCGCCTGCTGCACGTCCATGCCGTAGTCGAGCATGTTGAGCATGATCTGCACGTGGCCCATCGGCTGATAATGCGCGCCCATGACGCCGAAGCTCATGTCGCAGCGGCCGTTCTTCATCGCCATGGCCGGAATGATGGTGTGCATCGGCCGCTTGTCCGGGCCGAACGTGTTCGGATGATCGGGCTCGAGCGTGAAGCAGGCGCCGCGGTTGGTGAGCAGGATACCCGACTTCTCGGTGCAGATACCGGAGCCGAAGCTCGAGAACAACGAATTGATGAACGACACCGCCATGCGGTCGCGGTCGACCACGCTGAGATAGATCGTGTTGCTGCCGGGCGCCGGATGCGGCGGCAGCTTCGCCCGCTTGTTCATGTCAATCAGCGAAGCGAGCTGCTTGCCCCAGCCCTTGTCGATGAGTTCGGCAATCGGCGTGCGCATGTGGTCGGCGTCGGCGAGATGGGTGTCGCGCACGGCATAGGCGATGCGCGCGGCCTCCAGCACCAGGTGAAAGCGTTCGGGCCCCACCGGATCGAGCGACTTCAAATCGAACTGCTCGAGGATGTTGAGCATCACCAGCGCGGTGAAACCCTGCCCGTTGGGCGGGATTTCGACGAGATCGAGCCCGCGATAATTGGTCGCGATCGGCGCGACCGCATCGCCGTGATGGCGCGCGAAATCCTCCGCGGTGAGGAATGAGCCGCGCGCGGCTACGGTCGCGGCCATGTCGGCGCCGACCTCGCCCTGGTAGAAGCCGGCCGCGCCCTTGGCGGCGATGGTTTTCAGCGTCGCGGCGAGCGCCGGAAGACGAATGACGTCGCCCTCGCGCGGCGCCTTGCCGTCGAACAGATAATGCTTCGCCGCGCCCGGATCGGCAGAAAGCTTGCCGACATGGCGCTGCCAATCCCAAGCAACGCGCGGCGCGACCGGGAAGCCGTTCTCGGCGTAATGGATGGCGCGCGCGAGCGCGCGGTCGAGGCCGAAGCGGCCATGCGCTTTGAGGATCTGTTCCCAAGCGTCGATCGCGCCCGGCACGGTCACGCAATGGATCGAACTGCCGATCTCGCGCAGGCCCTGGGCGCGCAGCGCCTCATAGGACGCCTTGGCGCCCGAACGGCCGGACCCGTTGTAGCCCCAGACCGGGCGGCCGGGTACCGAAACCAGCGAATAACAGTCGCCGCCGATGCCGGTCATGTGCGGCTCGACCACGCAGAGCGTCGCGACGGCGGCCACCGCGGCATCCGCCGCAGTGCCGCCCGCGCGCAGCGCATCGACCGCGGCCAATGTTGCGAGCGGGTGCGAGGTTGCCGCCATGCCGTCGCAGGCGATCACCGGCGAGCGGCCGGGAAGCTGGAAGTCTCTCATTGGATGTCCGGATGATTGATCGCGTCAGGAAACGGTGTGCTCGACGCCCTGGACCGTGAGATCGCGCTGCGCCGAGCGCAGGGTCACCGCGAACCCGCCGATCACATCGACGAAGCTCACGACGAGAAGCAGGAAGAAGGTCGCGGTCGCCGTCTGCTTCACCAAGATGAACTCGACGAGCATGCCGAGGAAGAGGATCAGCGAGAGGGCGTGATCGACCACCGTGCGCATACCGACGCGGGTCGACTTCAGCATCTCGCCGAACAGCAAGATGACGGCCAACACGATCAACATGTCGCCCGCCGACATGGTCCAGTCGGCGCCGGATACCATGTGCACGCTGGTGAGCGTGGCAGTCCAGCTCACACCCGGCATCAGGAAGGCGATGATGTTGTAGATCGCGAACGGAACCAGAAGCAGGGGAAAGCCAAAGGCGAACATGGAAGCGTCTCCCCCCGCGTTTGGCTTACGCCTCGGTCTTCACCTTGAGCACCTGACGACCTTTGTACATGCCGGTCTTCAGGTCGATATGGTGCGGGCGGCGCAGCTCGCCGGAATCCTTGTCCTCGACATAGGCCGGGCGCTTGAGCGCATCGGCCGAGCGGCGCATGCCGCGGCGCGACGGCGAGGTTTTTTTCTTCGGCACAGCCATGGGAAGGAACTCCTAGAAAAAAGCGAAAATGTCGGTTTGGGCGGGCTTATAGAGGAGGAACGCCGCGAAAGCTAGTACCCGTACAATAGCCTGTCCGTATGGTGGTCGCAAAGCGGCCGCTCCCGTCCTTGTGCCAATCACCCTCACAAGTTCCTCGACAATAGGCGGCAAATCGCGATGCGCCGTCCTCAAGCTCCTGGAAATCCATCTCCAGCTTCTTTTGCTGTCATGAATCCATCCAGTAGCTCGGTCGCCAAGGCTCGCCAGCGCGACCCT
>JAKAHJ010000040.1 GCA_021815055.1 Pseudomonadota bacterium
TTCCGATCCTGATCGCCGAGCACGACGGCAATATCGACAATATCCGCATGACCCGCCGGGCACCCGACTTCACCGATGTGCAGATCGACCTCGAGGTCTACGATCTCAAGCACTTGACCGCGATCCTGGCGCAGTTGCGCGCCAAGCCGGTGGTGGCAAAGGCGGATCGGGTGAATGGGTAGGCCGTAGCGGCCACGCGCCGCGGGCGGACCCGGGCATGCCAAACGTCAGTCGGCACGCCAAACGTCTTGAAGACTGGAGACGTATATACTATGTTGTATATACGATTTCCGAAGAGGCATCGGCGCCATGGCCACCGCGCGCGTTTTCAAATCCGGCAATAGTCAGGCGGTGCGCCTGCCGAAGGAATTTCGCTTGCGCGGCAAAGAGGTCGAAATTTTCCGTCGCGGCGAAGAACTGGTGCTGCGCGAGAAGCAGAAGGGCCTGGCGCGGGCTTTTGATATCATCGCGAATCTTCCGATCGAAGATCTCGCAGATGAGCGAGACGAACCGCCGAAGGAGCCAGAAGGTCTGTGACCGCTCCGAAATATTTGCTTGATACGGATACCTTCGTCTTCATACGGCGCGGGCGGCCAGAGACCGCCCGCCAGCGGTTTGAGAGCCTCCAGCCCGGGGAGGCGATCATGTCAATTATCAGCCACGGCGAATTACTGTACGGCATCTATAAAAAACGTGTTGGCCCCGATCCTCTGCGTGACCTGCAAGAACTAGCGAGCTTGATAGAAGTCGCAACGATCCCCGCGCAGGCGGCGGAAGTGTATGGCCATATCCGCGCGGTTTTGGCCCTCAAAGGAGAGGTCATTGGCAGCAACGATCTTTGGATTGCGGCGCATGCCATGTCTTTAGGCTTGATACTGGTTACAAACAACGAGCGGGAGTTCAGACGCGTCTCCGGTCTTAAAATCGAGAACTGGATCGGATAGCCCGCTCATCAGGACACACCGGCCCTATCGCCATGCCCACACCCGTCCCCCGGCTCCGCCTCGGCGTCAACATCGATCACGTTGCCACCATCCGTAATGCGCGCGGCGGTCGGCATCCCGATCCGGTGCGCGCCGCCAAGCTCGCCGTCGCCGCCGGCTGCGACGGCATTACCGCGCATTTGCGCGAAGACCGCCGCCACATCCGCGACGACGACATTGCGCGGCTGAAGGCGGAGATCGACAAGCCGCTCAACATGGAAATGGCCGCGACCGAGGAGATGCTGCGCATCGCCATCGCGACGCGGCCGCATGCGGTCTGCCTGGTGCCGGAAAAGCGCACCGAGCGCACCACCGAGGGAGGCCTCGACGCGGTCAAGCACAAGGCGGAGCTCAAACCGGTTGTGTATGCGCTCAAGCATGCCGGCATCCGCGTATCGCTGTTCATCGGCGCTCAGCCGGCCCAGATCGAGGCGGCGGCCGAACTCGGCGCGCCGGTGGTCGAGCTGCACACCGGCTCCTGGTGCGACGCGCTCATGACTGAACGTGCGGCCGAGGCCAATGCGGAATGGGAATTGCTGCATGCGGGCGCCGTACTCGCCCAGAGTTTCGGGCTCGAAGTGCATGCCGGTCACGGGCTCGACTATGCGAGCGCCGAGACGATCGCGGCGTTGCCGCAGGTGGTCGAGCTCAATATCGGCCATTTCCTGATCGGCGAGGCGGTGTTCGAAGGTCTGGCCGAAACGGTCCGTTTCATGCGCGCCGCCATGGACCGGGGCAGGGGGCGCGCTTGATTATCGGCATCGGCTCCGATCTCTGCGACGTGCGCCGCATCGAAGAGGTGCTCGCGCGCCATGGCGACCGGTTCCTCGATCGCGTCTTTACCCCGGCCGAACGCGCCAAGGCCGAGCGGCGCAAGAACCGCGCTGAAACCTATGCCAAGCGCTTTGCCGCCAAGGAGGCCTGTGCCAAGGCGCTCGGTACCGGCTTCCGGGCGGGCGTGTTCTGGCGCGACATGGGCGTGGTCAACCTGCCCTCCGGGCGTCCGACCATGAAGCTCTCCGGCGGCGCGCTCGCCCGCCTCAAGGCGATCACCCCGGCCGGCCACGACGCGGTGATCGACGTGTCGCTCACCGACGAGGGTCCCTTGGCCCAGGCCATCGTCATCATCCAGGCGGTCGCCCAGGGACGCGCGCCGCCGCCCGGTTAGAGGCGGGAAATCCAATCGCACCAACGGCTTGTACTAGGACTCGGGCGTTATTCATTGCGCCTAAATGGGGCAGCCGCTACAAGAACGCCGGGAGCGGCTCGAGCCGACAGGCGGGACGAAAGGCCGATGAGCGTGACATCCGGTACCAAGCGGAAAGAAGGCGGTGTAGGCGAAACCGTGCGCGTGGTTTTCCATGCGCTGGTGATTGCGCTGGTGATCCGTACCTTCCTGTTCCAGCCGTTCAACATTCCTTCCGGCTCGATGAAGGCGACGCTGCTGGTCGGCGATTACCTTTTCGTGTCGAAATATTCCTACGGCTACAGCAAGTTCTCGCTGCCGCTGTCGCCACCTCTGTTTTCGGGCCGCATCCCCGGCGGGTTGACGCCGCAGCGCGGCGACGTGGTCGTGTTCCGTCTGCCGAAAGACACCTCGGTCGATTACATCAAGCGCGTGATCGGTTTGCCCGGCGACAAGATCCAGGTGATCGACGGCGTCGTCCACATCAACGGCGTCGCGGTCAAACGCGAGCGCGCGCCCGACTTCATCGAGACCGAGGAAGGCGTGCGCGAGGCGCCGGTCAAACGCTGGAAGGAAACACTGCCGAATGGCGTGAGCTATTACACGCTTGACCTCGTGGACAACGGCTTCGCCGATAACACACAAGTCTACACGGTGCCGCCCGGCGATTACTTCATGATGGGCGACAACCGCGACAACTCGACCGACAGCCGTTTCAGCCAGGTCGGCTTCGTGCCGTTCGAAAACATCGTCGGCAAGGCGCAGATCATCTTCTTCTCGGTCTATGACGGCGAGCATGCCTGGCAGTTCTGGCGCTGGCCCTTCTCGGTGCGCTGGAACCGGCTGTTCACGATCGTCAGATGAGCCGCAAGTCCAAGGACAGGACCGCGCTCGAGGAGCGGCTAGGCTATCATTTCGCGGACAAGGATCTGCTCGAACGCGCGCTCACGCATATTTCGGCGCTCTCGGGCGGGGTCACCCGCGTCAACAGCTATCAACGGCTCGAATTCCTCGGCGACCATGTGCTCGGACTGGTGATTTCCGACATGCTCTATCGCGCCTTCCCGAAGGCGAACGAAGGCGAGTTGTCGCGACGGCTCGCCGACCTCGTGCGCAAGGAGACCTGTGCCGAAGTCGGGCGTGCGATGGACCTCGGCCCCGAGCTCAAGCTCGGCAGCTCCGAATCGCATGCCGGGGGCCGGTTGCGCCCGACGATCCTGGCCGATGCCTGCGAGGCGCTGGTGGGAGCGGTCTATCTTGACAGCGGCTATCCGGCGGCGGCAACGCTGGTTGAGCGTTTCTGGAAGGAACGCATGCTCAAACCGTCGCGGCCTTTGCGCGATGCCAAGACCATGCTGCAGGAATGGGCGCAAGCGCGCGGCCTGCCGCCGCCGGCCTATAAGGAGATCGGCCGCACCGGACCGCACCACGATCCGGTGTTCCGCGTCGCGGTGACGCTGCCGGAGCGGGAACCGGCGGAGGGCCGCGGAAGTTCCAAGCGCGCGGCCGAACAGGCCGCCGCCGCGGCCATGCTCGACCGCGCCGGCATTGCCGCGGATAAGCTCGATGGTTGACGAATCCAGCGACCAAAACGACGAGCGCGAAGCCGGCACGCGCTGCGGCTTCGTCGCGCTGATCGGTGCGCCCAATGCCGGCAAGTCAACCCTGCTCAACGCGCTGGTCGGCTCCAAGGTCACCATCGTCTCGCACAAGGTGCAGACGACGCGCACGCTGATCCGCGGCATCGCTGCGGAAGGCGCGTCGCAGCTCATTTTCGTCGACACGCCAGGCATCTTCGCGCCCAAGCGGCGGCTCGATCGCGCCATGGTGACGAGCGCCTGGAGCGGCGCGCACGACGCCGATCTCGTCGGCGTGCTGATCGATGCGCGCAAAGGCCTGGAAGAGGAATCGGAAGCGATCCTCGGCCGGCTCGCCGAGCTGCGGGTGCCGAAATTCCTGATTCTCAACAAGGTCGACGTGACAGCGAAGGCCGCGCTGCTCGCGCTGACGCAAGCCGCCAACGGCAAGGCCAGGTTCGAGGCGACCTTCATGGTTTCGGCGCTGACCGGCGACGGCGTGGCCGATCTCAAGCGCTGGCTCGCCGAACGCGTGCCGCCAGGCCCGTGGCATTACCCGGCCGACCAGATGTCGGATGCGCCTTTGCGGCAGCTCGCGGCGGAGATTACGCGCGAGAAATTGTTCGAGCGGCTGCACCAGGAATTGCCGTATCAGGCGACGGTGGAGACCGAGGTCTGGAAGGAATTGCGCGGCGGCGCCATCCGTATCGAGCAGACCATCTATGTGGAGCGCGAAAGCCAGCGCAAGATCGTGCTCGGCAAGGGCGGGCAGGCGATCAAGGCGATCGGCGAAGCGGCGCGCCGCGAGATCGCCGAGATCGCGGACGCCAAGGTGCACCTGTTCCTGTTCGTGAAAGTGCGCGAGGGCTGGGGCGACGAGCCGGAGCGTTACCGTGCGATGGGCCTGGAGTTTCCGAAGGAGTAGGGCCTGTCGTTCCGGGGCGCGCCGAAGGCGCGAGCCCGGAACCCATGCTCCGCAGACGCCGTGATTTTCACCGATTCTGGGGTTATGGATTCCGGGCTCGTCCGCCTCGCGCCTTGCGGCGCTTCGGCGGACGCCCCGGAATGACAGAGCAGTCAATGCACTGGACCGATGAAGGTATCGTGCTCGGCGTGAAACGGCACGGGGAGGCGAGCGGCATCCTCGAACTGATGACGCGCGCGCATGGCCGCCATCTCGGCATGGTGCGCGGCGCCTTCGGCGCCCGCATGAAGCCCATCCTGCAGATCGGCAACAGCGTGAGCGCCACTTGGCGCGCGCGGCTCGACGAGCATCTGGGGAATTTCGCGGTGGAGGGTCTGCGCCTGCGCGCGTCGGGTTATTTCTCGGCCTCGCACGCGATCTATGGCCTCACCCATCTCGCCGCGCTGATGCGGCTTCTGCCCGAGCGCGATCCGCATGCGGCGCTCTATGCCGAGTTCGAAAGGCTCCTGGAGCGGCTCGGCGACCCCGCGGCGGTCGCGCCTCAGGTAGCGCGCTTCGAATTGCAGCTTCTGTCCGAGCTCGGTTTCGGGCTCGATCTGACGCAATGCGCGGCGACCGGAGCGCGCGCCGATCTCATCTATGTCTCGCCCAAATCGGGCCGCGCGGTCTCGCGCGCGGCCGGCGCGCCTTACGCCGAGCGGATGCTGGCGCTGCCGGCCTTTCTGCGCGATGATGCGGCACCGGCGAGCGTGCGCGATCTGGCCGACGGTTTCGCGCTCACCGGATTTTTCCTGACGCGTTACGTGCTGGAACCGCGCGGAGTGATGCTCGCCGACGAGCGCGCCCATTTCATCGTCGCGCTCGCCCGCGTGCTCGACGGCGCCGCCTGAGCGGACGTCCTATTACCACCAGCGCCGGTGCCAGTGGCGGTGCCGCCAATACGGCCTGCCATACCAATAAGGCCGGCCATACCAGCCGTAGGCATAATAGCCCGGCCGCACCCGCCCGCAGCGCTGGCGCCAGCCGCAACCGTAGGGGCCGCAGCGCCACACCCGGCGGCAGACATAGGCGATGTTTTGGACCACGCCGCGCGCGAGGTCGCTGTGGTTGACGGTGGTTCGGATACCGGCCGGCGCGGTGACCGTTATGGCCTCGGCGCGGTCGGGGACGAGTGAAGAGGCGGCGAGCATCGACAATGTTGCCGCCATGGCAAGGATCATTCGGCGCATGGCTCCCTCCATCGGAAAAGTGCCGATTACAACAAGTCCGTCGCACATTGGATAACGCCGACGAACATTTCAGGTTCGCCGATCATAGCCGCGCGATTCGGAAGGATTGCTGGCCAAGACGTTCATCGCTTGTTCATGGCGTGCCGAAGCATTAGTTAATCCGCCATGGGCACCCGATTGATTCCCCCCGAAAAGGGCACGGTCGAAGACGTCGCTTTGCGCGAAGCGCTCGAGGAGCGCTATCTCGCTTACGCGCTTTCCACCATCATGAACCGCGCGCTCCCCGATGCGCGCGACGGGCTCAAGCCCGTGCATCGCCGCATCCTCTACGGCATGCGCTTGCTGCGCCTCGATCCCGGCGCGGCGTTCAAGAAGTCGGCCAAGGTGGTCGGCGACGTGATGGGCAATTTCCATCCGCACGGCGACCAGGCGATCTACGACGCGCTGGTGCGGCTGTCGCAGGATTTCGCGCAGCGCTATCCGCTGATCGATGGGCAGGGCAATTTCGGCAATATCGACGGCGATAACCCGGCGGCCATGCGCTACACCGAGGCGCGCCTCACCGAAGTCGCGCGTCTTTTGATCGACGGCATCGACGAGGACGCGGTCGATTTCCGTCCGACCTATGACGGCACCGGCGACGAGCCGGTGGTGCTGCCGGGCGCGTTTCCCAATCTGCTCGCCAACGGCTCACAGGGCATCGCGGTCGGCATGGCGACCTCGATTCCGCCGCATAACGCGGCCGAACTGTGCGACGCCGCGCTCCATCTCATCGACAATCGGAATGCGCGCGGCAAGACGCTGCTTAAATACGTCAAAGGTCCCGACTTCCCGACCGGCGGCATCATCGTCGATAGCCCCGAGGCGATCGCGGAAGCCTATGTTACCGGGCGCGGCTCGTTCCGCGTGCGTGCGCGCTGGAAGACGGAAGAGACCGGTCGCGGCACCTATGTGGTGGTGATCACGGAAATTCCCTGGCTGGTACAGAAGTCGCGGCTGGTGGAAAAGCTCGCCGATTTGATCAACGAGAAGAAGCTGCCGCTGGTCGCCGATGTGCGCGACGAGTCGGCCGAGGACGTCCGCCTCGTGATCGAGCCGCGCGCGCGAACGGTCGATGCCGAGCTGATGATGGAATCGCTGTTCAAGCTCACCGAACTCGAAAGCCGCATTCCGCTCAACATGAACGTGCTGGTGAAGGGCCGTATCCCGCAGGTGCTCGGCCTTGCCGAAGTCTTGCGCGAATGGCTCGACCACCGGCGCGAGGTGCTGCTGCGCCGCTCCAGGCATCGGCTCGCGGGGATCGCGCACCGGCTCGAAGTGCTCGGCGGCTATCTCGTCGCGTATTTGAACCTCGACAAGGTGATCAAGATCATCCGCAGCGAGGACGAGCCCAAGCCCCTCCTGATCAAGACCTTCAAGCTCACCGAGGTGCAGGCCGACGCCATCCTCAATATGCGGCTGCGCAATTTGCGCAAGCTGGAGGAGATGGAGATCCGCGGCGAGGACAAGGCGCTGCACGAGGAACAGAGGAAGCTGAAAGCCCTGATCGACTCGGAAGACCAGCAATGGAAGACCATCGCCGGCCAGATCAAGGAATTGAAAGAACAGTTCGGCCCGAAGACCGCGCTCGGCCGCCGCCGCACCGGCTTCGGCGAGGCACCGGCGCACGACGTGGCGGCGATCGAGGAAGCCATGGTGGTGCGCGAGCCGGTCACCGTGGTGGTGTCGGAGAAGGGCTGGATCCGCACATTGCGCGGCCATGTCGCCGATCTCTCCGGCGTCGCCTTCAAGACCGATGACGCGCTGAAATTCGCTTTCCCGACCGAGACCACGGCCAAGATGCTGATCTTCGGCAGCAATGGCCGCTTCTACACGCTCGATGTCGCCAAGCTGCCGGGCGGGCGCGGCCACGGCGAGCCGCTGCGCCTGTTCATCGATCTCGAGCAGGACGCCGAGGTGGTGGCGGCCTTCGCCTATCGGGGCGGCCGCAAATTCCTGGTGGCGAGCTATCAGGGCAACGGATTTATCGTGCCGGAGGACGAGGTGCTCGGCACCACGCGCAAGGGCAAGCAGGTGCTCAACCTGAAGGCGCCCGATCGGGCCGCCGCCATGACGGTTGTCACCGGCGAACTCGTCGCCACTATCGGCGAGAACCGCAAGCTCCTGATCTTCGGCCTCGACCAGGTGCCGGAAATGAGCAAGGGCCGCGGCGTGCGCCTGCAGCGCTATCTCGAAAAGGGCCTTTCGGATGTCGCGACCTTCGAGGTGGAAAAGGGGCTCACCTGGGTCGACACGGCCGGGCGCAGCTTTGCGCTGTCGCTGAAGGAACTGAAGGAATGGCGCGGCGATCGCGCCGCCGCCGGCCGCATTCGTCCCGACCGCTTCCTCACCAACAACAAGTTCGGCGCGCCGCCGGCCGGCAAGGGGGATTAGGGGCCGCCGTTGCCCTGAGGTGGCCGCGCGCGAGCGCGGCCCTCGAAGGGCCTGTGCAAAGCCGTCATCCTTCGAGGCTCGCTTCGCTCGCGCCTCAGGATAACGGCAGCGATCAACTCGCGACAAACAGCAGCGAGCATTCGGCGGACTCCAACAACGACGCGGCGGTGTCGCCCAAGAAAAGTCTCTCGCCCGGCCGCCGGCCGACGCCGATCACGATCAGATTGTTCTTGCGTTGCTCGGCCACGCCAAGGATCGCTTCGTCGGCCGAATCCTCGGTGACGACCGTGGTGCGGATGCTCATATTGTAGCCGTCGGCGATCGCGACAATGTCCTTCAGGATTGCTTCTTCGTGACGATGGGACGGCAGACCGCGCCGCGCGCCATGCTTGGCGGCCGACCGAGGCGCGACATAGAGCACCGTGATAGCGGCCTGCGTCGCGCGTGCGAGCGTAATCGCCACTTCGGCACCGCACCGTGCCGCTTCGGTGCCGTTGACGGGGACGAGAAGGTTTAGCCGCGCGTCTGGCTTGTCTTTCAATTCGCCGCGCACATCCGTAATCGCCAGCGGCCCTTCGAATCCGCGTGCGATGCCCATGACGCTCTCGTCGAAGTCGTTGCCGCGGCCGGTGGTCTTTAGTCCGATGACAAGCAGGTCGTAACCTTTTCTGGCTTCCTGCGCGATGAACTCCGGGCTCGGCGCCTCGTGCACGATGGTGGTCACGTCGATGGGCGTGTCGATCTTCTCCGCCTCGTCCTGCTGGCGCTTGATCTCGGCAGCCGCAGCCTTGACGGCGGCGCTGGCCCGTTTTGCTTTTTTCTCTTGGCTTTCGGTTGTCCTCATCGCCTCTGCGGAGGCAGCGGCCTTCGTGCTTTTTTGGGACTCGGGGTTTTTTGCGTCTTCCTTTTTCTGAGGCCGCTTCTGCGTCGCGCGCCCATCGGACGCGCCGGCCTGGGCCGGCTTGAAGTCCTCGGGCACCGACGGGTCGATTTTGGCCGGCTCGGCGATGTGCAGCACGGTGGTGGGCATGCTGCGCGTGCCGGCCAGCACGCCGGCGAGGCGTGACGCGAATTTGCCGTTCGCGCTGTCGTCCACGGCGATCAGAAGCCGCTCGAGATTGGGCACGAAGCCTTTGGCGTCCATCTCCTCGCGATCGAGCCGCTTCTTTTCTTCCGCACGGATGGGTACGCGCGCCAGCGCCCAGCGCAGCGTCGGCGGCATGGCCATGGTCGTGATCACGGCCATGGCGACGATCATGGTGAAGAGGTTCTGGTTGAGCGTTCCGAGCGACAGGCCGACGGTCGCGATGATCACTTCGGTCGAACCGCGCGCGTTCATGCCGCAGGCCAGCGCAAGGCCTTCCTGCCGGGTCAAGCCGCCGAGCCCAGCGCCGATGAATGCGCCGCCGAACTTGCCCAGACTGGCGATGGCGACCAGCGCGACCGTCAGCAGCGCGATTTCGGGATTGGCGAGAACCGTCAGATCGGCGGAGAGCCCCGCCACGCCGAAGAAGACCGGCGCAAAAAACGCCGTGATGAGGCCGCGCAACTGCTCGCCGATGTGCCGGGTCAGGATCGGCGATTCCCCGACCAGTACGCCGGCTACGAAGGCCCCGAGCACGCTGTGCACGCCGATGGCGTCGGTGATCAGCGCCATGCTTCCCATGATCACCAGGATCGCGGTGATTACGGCGAATTCGCTGGCGAAATTGTCGTTGACCCAGCGGATGACGAAGAACACCAGGCGGCGCCCAACCGTCAGGCTCGCGGCCAGGAACAGGATCGTGCCGATTATGCCGCGGGTCAGGGTCCAGGCGTCGACTGCACCATAGAGCGCGAGGCTGAAAATGATCGAAACGGCGATCCATCCGAGCGCGTCGTCGATGATGGCGGCGCTGACAATGACCTGACCGACGATTCGACGCGTGAAATTCATCTCGCGCACGACCGTGGCCGCGATTTTAAGCGAGGCGATCGACAGCGCCGTGCCTAGAAACAGCGCGGTGATCAGCCGCTGTTGCGGGTCCGGCAGCATGGAATCTGGCAGCATTTCGCCGAGCGCCACGCCGCAGACAAACGGCACGACGACACCCATCAGCGAGGCATAGGCCGCCGCCCGCCCGCTCTGACGCACGAGCTTGAGGTCGGTCTCCATGCCGGTGAGCAGCAGCAGCAGCAGGATGCCGAATTGCGCGATCGCGTCGAGCATCGCTTTCTGATCGTGGGCGGCCGGAAACAGCGCGTGTTGGAGGTCGGGCATGAGCCAGCCGAACAGGGATGGGCCGAGAAGCAGTCCTGCGACCAGTTGCCCCACCACGGCCGGCTGGCCGATGCGCAGCATGGCTTCGCCCAGAAGGCGGCCGACGATCATCAGGACGACGATCTGTGCGACGAACACTGCCTCCGAAGGGCCTTTTCCGGCCGTGTCGGCGGCAAGCGCAGGGGCGGCGATGAGCGCCAGCGCTGCCGCCCAGTAAAGCCGTGACGATCGGACCCGACTGTGGCTCATGGCACGCGTTGCCTCTTCGGACGGGCAGCGGCTGTCGTTTTCATCGGAGCCGGGCGCACGGACGTCATGCGCTCACGAGCTGGCCGTTAAGCCTGCGACAACACCATGGGGTTGCCCCAGTTCCGGGCTTGGTTCCAGGCGGAGGAACCGAGTCCTGCGATTGCGAATTACTCGCAAAAACTTGACTGAGGCCCCGTACTCTGACAAATATTTGCGACTGATTTGCAATTGCAACCACGACCGCTAGCGGTTCGGGCAAGGCTCTGTCATGACGGTCCAAAGCGAAACTACCGGGAAATCATACGCCATCATGTCGGGCGACACGAATTCAGGCTGGCGCTCCGGCCATTCGGGCGAATTGCGGAAAAGCCTTTCCGAAGTCTACGCGTCCATTCCGGTCCCGGTCGGCGGCTCCTGGCTGCGCCGGTTGCTCGCCTTTTCCGGCCCGGGCTACATGGTCTCGGTCGGCTACATGGACCCGGGCAACTGGGCGACCGACCTCGCCGGTGGCTCAAAGTTCGGCTACACGCTGCTTGCGGTCATCATGCTGTCTAACCTGATGGCCATCCTGTTGCAGGCGCTGGCGGCGCGGCTTGGGATCGCCAGCGGCCGCGATTTGGCGCAGGCCTGCCGTGCCGCTTATCCGCGACCCGTCGGTTATGTGCTGTGGTTCGCCTGCGAACTGGCGATCGTAGCCTGCGACCTTGCCGAGGTCATCGGCACCGCCATTGCGCTCAAGCTCCTGTTCGGCATTCCGCTCGTCGCCGGCGCGCTGATCACCGCGCTCGACGCGTTCCTCCTGCTCATGCTGATGAACAGAGGCTTCCGCTTCCTGGAAGCCTTCATCGTTGCGCTGCTGATCGTGATCGCGGTCTGCTTCGGGATCCAGATTGCGCTGGCGGCCCCGCCGGTCGCCGCGGTGCTCGGCGGCTTCGTGCCCTCGCGCGAGATCGTGATCAATCCGGAGATGCTGTACATCGCCATCGGGATTCTCGGCGCGACGGTGATGCCGCACAATCTCTATCTGCATTCCTCGATCGTGCAGACCCGCAATTTTGAGCAGAGCGAAGCCGGCCGCCGCCACGCCATCCGCTGGGCGGTGACCGATTCCACCATCGCGCTGATGCTGGCTCTGTTCATCAACGCCGCGATCCTGATTGTCGCGGCCGCTGTTTTCCATAGCCATGGCAAGGACGTGGAATCGATCGAAGACGCCTATGCACTGCTCTCACCGCTCCTGGGCGTCGGCATCGCCTCGGTGCTGTTCGGCGTGGCGCTGCTTGCCTCCGGCCTCAATTCGACCGTGACGGCGACGCTCGCCGGGCAGATCGTGATGGAGGGTTTTCTCCACATCCGCCTGCCGCACTGGGCCCGCCGCCTCATCACGCGGGCCATCGCCATCGTGCCGGTGGTTATCGTGACGATCCTCTATGGCGAGCGCGGCACCGGACAACTCCTGATCCTCTCGCAGGTCATCCTGTCGATGCAACTGCCCTTCGCAGTCATTCCGCTGGTGCAGTTCGTCTCCGACCGCAAGAAGATGGGGCCTTTCGCGATTTCGTGGCCGACCGCAGTGCTGGCCTGGGCTGTCGCGGCGATCATCGTCGCGCTGAACGTGAAGCTGTTGATGGATACGTTCGGGGGCGGCTGAGTGCGGGCAGCAGTCGCCTTTGTTGAGCACAGCGACAGCTACCGCTCCACCCGCGTCCAGCCGGTCGGCATCAGCCGTTCCTGCGGCAGGAAGCGGCCCTTGTAGTCCATCTTGCGCGAGCCAGGCACCCAGTAGCCGAGATAGACGTAAGGTAGCCCCAAGTGCCGCGCGCGCGCGATGTGTTCGAGAATCATGAAGGTGCCGAGCGAGCGGTCGCCCTCGTCCGGATCGAAGAACGAATAGACCATCGACAGCCCGTCGCCGAGCACGTCGCTGAGCGCGACCGCCATGAGGTCGCCTTTGCCGCGGCCGTCGATCGCGCTGTCGGGACCGCGCCGCCGGTATTCGATCAGCCGCGTGTCGACGTGGCTGTCCTCGATCATCATGGCGTAATCGAGCACGGTCATGTCGGCCATGCCGCCGTCGCGGTGGCGCGCGTCGAGATAGGCGCGGAATACTGAATACTGCTCCGAGGTCGGCGTCGCCGTCCGCATGTCGCCCACGATGTCGCCATTGCGTTCGCCGATGCGCCGCATGCTGCGCGAGGGCCGGAAGTCGGACACCACCACCCGCACGGAGACGCAGGCCCGGCAGGTCTCGCAGGCCGGCCGGTAGGCGATCGACTGGCTGCGGCGGAAGCCGCCATGGGTGAGCAGGTCATTGAGTTCGCCCGCCCGCTCGCCGACCAGATGGGTGAATACCTTGCGTTCTTCCTGGCCGCGCAAATAGGGGCATGGCGACGGCGCGGTCAGGTAGAACTGCGGGGTATCGCGGGAGTGCTGGGTCACGAACGAACCGCTATTTCAAGGCTTCCCAAGAATTCGGGTAGCATCGCGCGCCTGACGCGTTCCGTCAAAGCCGATTATGGGGACTGGCGCGGGTCATTTCGGCGCGCAGACCGGCCGCCCGCCGGGCATTGTTGACGATCACCGTGCCCAAGACGATGTCGTGCAAGAGCCGCCGGCGCTCGTTGAAGAAGGCGACCAGCAGGACGAACGGTGTCAGCGCCGAGATCGAGACCCAGAACACGATGGCGTGCACCGCGCCGAGTACGAAATAGGCGGGCGCGCCGTACCAAGTACGCATTTCCAGATCCATCACGCGCATGCCGATGGTGGCGGAGCTCGGTCCCCCGAGCGTGGCGCCGAAATAGACGATGGCCCAGATGACGCTACCGGCTGGCAGCAGCCAGTAGAGCGCGAAACCGAGCCCCAGCGTCACGATGCCGAAAACGAAGATGAACATCGCCGCCAGCACCACCGGAACGGCGATGACGACGAAATCGATGAGAAACGCGATCACCCGCCGCGACAGCACGCCTTCGAACAGTTCCGGGTTGACGGCCGGATCGTAGGCGTGCGGTTTGATGTCGATCGACATGAAAGCCTAGCCCCTGCTGAGCCGGGCGGCGGCTTAAGGCCGCTTCGCCGTTCCAATGCAGATGGATAAAGCATAAGGCAAACGCAAGTGCGCCCGCCAGCCCCGGGGTCAGCCCCGGGGTCGGTCCGGCTGGCGGGAGGCGCGGCATTGCGGCAAGGTGCGGCGGTTGGCCGAGGAGACAGTCCGTTGAGCGTTACCATCGCCGATATCGAACGGGCCCGCCGCGTCATCGCGGGGACGGTCCTGCACACGCCCATGCTGCCGGCGCCGAAACTGTCGGCGCTCACCGGCGCGCAGGTTTTCGTCAAATACGAGAATTTGCAGGTTACCAATTCGTTCAAGGAGCGCGGCGCACTGGTCAAGCTCGGCTCCCTCGGCGAGGCCGAGCGCCGGCGCGGCGTCATCGCCATGTCGGCCGGCAATCATGCCCAAGCGGTCGCCTATCACGCCGCCCGGCTCGGCATTCCCGCCACCATCGTGATGCCGGTGACTACGCCCTTTGTGAAAGTCCACGCCACGCGTTCGCACGGCGCCGAGGTCGTGCTCGACGGCGAGACCATTTCGGAAGCGCAGGCGCGCTGCGAAAAGCTTCAGGCCGAGCGCGGGTTGACCCTGGTGCACCCCTATGACGACCCGCGCATCATCGCGGGGCAGGGCACCATCGCGCTGGAAATGTTGGAGGAGGTCCCCGAGCTCGACACCTTGGTCATTCCGATCGGCGGCGGCGGCCTGATCGCCGGCAATGCCATCGCGGCCAAGGCGGCGAGGCCCGGCATCGAGATCATCGGCGCGGAAGCCGCGCTCTATCCGTCGGTCTGGAACGCGCTTCACGGCAGCCACAAGCCGATCGGCGGGCCAACGCTGGCCGAAGGCATCGCGGTCAAGAATGTCGGCAAATTGACGCTGCCGGTTATTCGCGACCTGGTCGCCGATGTCGTGCTGGTGGACGAATCGCAGTTGGAGCGCGCGGTCAACGCCTATCTGACCTTGCAGAAGACCATGGCGGAAGGCGCGGGCGCCGCCGGTCTCGCCGTCATGCTGGCGGAGCCCGAGCGCTTCCGTGGGCGCCGCGTCGGGCTCATTCTGTGCGGCGGCAATATCGATCCGCGCATCCTGGCGTCCATAATGGTGCGCGAACTGGAACGCGAGACGCGCATCGTTTCGTTCAGGCTCACGATTCCGGACCGGCCCGGCGTGCTCGGGATCATTGCGACCCGGCTGGGCGAGCTCGGCGCCAATATTCTGGAGGTGGACCACCGCCGGTTGTTCCTCGACGTGCCGGCCAAGGGCGCCAAGCTCGACGTCACCTTCGAGACGCGCGACGCCGCGCAAGCCGACGAGATCATGACCGCGCTCGCGCGCGACGGCTATCATCCGGTGCGCATCGAAGCGGCTTCGGCGATGGAGTGACGCGCTCTCAATCCCGGTCGATTCTCACGCCGCCGACGATTGAGCTGGCCGGCGCAGGCTGGTGTGCAACTCGTTCAGCGTCGGATCGCTGGTGTGGATTGCCAGCAGGTTCAGCCCGGCGTCGGCCATTTCGTAGCCGCGTTCGGCTAGCCATGCCCGCATGGGTTCACGATCGCTCTTGATCTGCTCGATGAGCAGGATCGGCCGGCAGCGCGCGATGGTCTCGCCGGCGCCTTGCAGCGCTTCCATCTCCATGCCCTCGATATCGATCTTGATAAGGTCGACACGCGGCAGTTGCAGCGTGTCGAGCGCGAGCTTCTGCACCGGAACCGAGGCCTCGTCGGAATAATCGATCGCCTGGCCGATGAATTCGGTATCGGGACGCGGCCGCAGTTCCAGGCTGCCGAAGCTCGCGGGCGCCAGATAGTCGGGCACCGGAATCTTCATGATGCCGTTCTCCGACGACACCGCGGCGTTCATGGCAATAGCGTTGAAGCAGTTGTTGATCGCGATGTTGCCGGCCAGCGCGTAGTAGATGCGCTCCTGCGCCTCGATGGCGATCACCGAGCCCCAGCCAGTCATGGCGGCGGCCCATTCGATCGTGTGCACGCCGATATTGGCGCCGCAGTCGATCGCCACCGCGCCGTCGCCGTAGGATTTGCGGCGGGTCTCCAGGAGTTGCAGCGCAAGCTCGACCTCGAGCGGATCGAAACTGCCGGCTTCGAAAATCTGGTGGCCGACGCCATAGCCCTGGCCGGCTCCGACCATGCGATAGTCGAGCCGGTTGACGATCATCGTCCCATGGTTGGACGACGCGAGAACGAACGCGAGCTTGCGTCCGACATTGCGCATGGGCTTCTCCTCGGGCAAAGCGGGCGGGCGCCGCGGTGCAAGGCTGGGAACGCAACGGTTGGGACGCAACTGGACAAAAGGCAGGGCGCCGCGAATCGAATCGCGGGCCGGGGACGAGCTTAAAGGTATTTGGCGGCGCGCTGTACCCTGTTCGGCTGCCGTGGCCGGGCGGTCACGCCCGACCCCGCATCGCGCGCCAAATCCGCTCGGCCGTCGCCGGCATCGCGATATGGGTCACGCCGAATTCGGCCAGCGCATCGACGACTGCGTTGGTGACGGCGGGAAGGGCGCCTACGCAGCCGGCTTCGCCCGCGCCCTTGACCCCGAGCGGATTGGTCTTGGTCGGCACCGGATTGCTCTCGACTTCCATCTCGGGGAAGTCGTGCGCGTGCGGCATGGCGTAATCCTGGAACGAGGCCGTCACGAGCTGGCCGGAACCGTCGAAATGGATGTCCTCCATCAGCGCCTGCCCCGCGCCCTGCGCGATGCCGCCCTGAATTTGTCCGTGCAGCAGCATCGGGTTCATCACCGTGCCGACGTCGTCCACGACGTTATAGCGCACGATGTCGACCTTGCCGGTCTCGCGGTCGATCTCGACCTCGCAGACATGGCAGCCGTTCGGGTAGTTGCTCACCGGCGAGATATAGACTCCGGTGCCCGCGAGGCCTGGCTCCATGCCTTTCGGCAGGTTCTTCGGGTCATGCGCGGCCACCGCGATTTCCTTGATGGAGAGCGTGCGGTTGGTCTTGTTGGTCGAAAACACGCCCTCGTCGAATTTGAGATCGGCTTCCTCGACCTTGAGTATATGTGCGGCGAGCGTGCGCGCCTTGGCGATGATTTTTTCGTTCGCCATGTGGAAGGCGGAGCCGGCCATGGTCATCGAGCGCGAGCCGCCGGTGCCTTCGCCATAGAACACCGCGTCGGTGTCGCCCTGCACATAGTGCACGTTGTCGGGGTGAAGCCCGAGCCGGTCGCAGACGAGCTGCTTGAACACGGTCTCGTGGCCCTGGCCTTGGTTGTTCGAGCCGGAGAAGATGGTGGCCGCGCCGGAGCGGTCGAAGCGCACTTCGGCGCCCTCCGTCGACGGCGCGCCGGCGCGCTCGATCGTGTTGGAAAGGCCGAAGCCGCGCAGCTTTCCGCGCTTGCGCGCCTCCGTCTTGCGCGCGGCAAATCCCTTGGCGTCCGCCAGCTCGAGCGCGAGATCCATGTTCTTCTCGAACTCGCCGCTGTCGTAGGTGAAGGTGAGCCCGGTCTTGAACGGCATGGCGGAAGGCGGAATGTAATTGCGCCGCCGCAGTTCGATCGGATCGATGTCGAGTTCGCGCGCGGCGAGATCGACCATGCGCTCGATCACGAAGGCCGCTTCCGGGCGCCCGTTGCCGCGATAGGGCCGCATCGGATTGGTGTTCGTGAACACCGCGGTGATGTCGACATGGATCGAGGGCGTGCGATAGACGCCGGCGAGCGTGCCGGCATTGAGCACGAAGGCGGGCATCGCGCTCTGCAGATAAGCGCCGATGGCAGCGATGGTCTTTACGCGCAACGCAAGAAAGTTGCCGTCCTTGTCGAGCGCCAATTCGGCTTCGGTGACATTGTCGCGCGCCTGCGCGTCCGAGAGAAAGGCCTCCGTGCGCGTGCTCATCCACTTCACCGGCCGCCCGCTGACCTTGGAGGCGAGCAGCACCAGCACCGCCTCGGGGAAGATCGGCGACTTCATGCCGAAGCTGCCGCCGGTGTCGCCGGTGACGATGCGCAGCGCGCTTTCGGGCACGCCGATCAGTTTGGCGAGATCTGCGCGCGTCGGATGCGGGCGCTGCATCGCGTTGTAGAGCGTGTAGCGGCCGGCGGCGGCATCGTAATCGCCGACCGCGCCGCGCGGCTCCATGCTGGCGGCGGTGACGCGGTTGATGACGAAAGAGCCTTTCACCACATGCGCGGCCTTGGCGAAGGCCGCGTCGGTCGCCGCTTTGTCGCCGATCAGTTCGACGAACGAGATATTGTCGGGGCAGTCCTCCCACACGCGCGGCGCGCCCGGTTTCGGCGCTTCGGCGGTCGAAACCACCGCCGGCAGTTCCTCGTAGTCGACCGCGATCAGCTCGGCTGCGTCCATCGCCTGCGCGATGGTTTCCGCCACGACGAAGGCGACATAGTCGCCCACCCAGCGCACATGGCTGTCGGCCAGCACCGGATAGCGCGGCTTGAACATGGGCGAGCCGTCGCGGCGCTTGAGGCCGCCCGGCACCGGGATTTCGCCATAGCCGTTGGCCTTCACGTCCGCCGCGGTGAGTACCGCGAGCACGCCGGGCGCGGCTTTCGCCGCCGCGGTGTCGATCGACTTGATGCGCGCATGCGCGTGCTGTGCGCGCAGCACGACGCCATGGACCATGCCGGGCAGCTTGAGGTCGTCGACGTAATGCCCGCCGCCGCGCACGAGCCGCGGATCCTCGAAACGCGATACGCCTTGACCGATGGCGAATTCACCCATGGATTCTTGCCTTGCTGCTTATGGGGAAGAACCCGGGCCTGCTTCCGTCATCCTGAGGCGCCGGCCGAAGGCCGGCCTCGAAGGATGACAGGTCCGGGCCGTCGCCCTTCGAGGCTCGGCCTTCGGCCGAGCGCCTCTGGGTGACGGAGTGAGGTGAGACTTTATTTCATAGCCTTCAGAATCTCCGCCACGCGCGGCGCGAAATACGTGAGCACGCCGTCGCAGCCGGCGCGCTTGAAGCCGATCAGGCTCTCGAGCATCGCGCGTTCGCCGTCGAGCCAGCCGTTCTGCGCCGCCGCCATGATCATCGCGTATTCGCCCGACACCTGATAGGCGAAGGTCGGCATGGCGAAGGCGTCCTTCACCCGGCGCGCGATGTCGAGATAGGGCATGCCCGGCTTGACCATGATCATGTCGGCCCCTTCCTCGATGTCGAGCGCGACCTCGCGCAACGCCTCGTCGGTATTGGCCGGGTCCATCTGATAGGTGCGCTTGTCGCCGGTGAGCGTCTTGGCCGAGCCGACCGCATCGCGGAACGGCCCATAGAAAGCCGAAGCGTATTTTGCGGCATAGGCCATGATCGACACGTCGGTGAATTTGTGGGCGTCGAGCGCCTTGCGGATGGCGCCGACGCGCCCGTCCATCATGTCGGAGGGCGCGATGATGTCGCAGCCGGCGTCAGCCTGCACCAGCGCCTGGCGCACCAGCACCGCCACGGTCTCGTCATTAAGGATCACGCCGTCGCGCAACAGCCCGTCATGGCCGTGGCTGGTGAAAGGATCGAGCGCCACGTCGCACAAGACGCCGAGTTCGGGCGCTTCCTTCTTGATGGCGCGGATGGCGCGGCAGACCAGGTTGTCCGGGTTGAGCGCCTCGCTTCCGGTCTCGTTGCGCAGGACGG
>JAKAHJ010000041.1 GCA_021815055.1 Pseudomonadota bacterium
TCCGATCTGAGAGCGGGATCATGGGGGTCACTCCGCCGCCTCTTGGTCCTTGAGCAAAGTTTCGCCCGGTTTGACGATGGTGAACGCGACCGGCGCATCCGATACGTCGAGCCGCCCGTCGCGTTCCCGCACGACGGTGAAGCGGGACGTCTCGAGATCACCCGGTTCGGGGAAATCGCTGCGGAAGTGGGCGCCGCGCGAATTCTCCCGCTTCAATGCGGCTTCCGTAATCACCTTCGAAATTTCGACCTGCGACCGCAGGTTCAGCCAATCCGACCAAGTCAGATTGAAGGCGCGGTCGTCATCCGCGACACCCGACGCCAGTAACTCGCTTTCGATATCGCCGAGCGCCGCCAGTCCGCGGCGAAGGCCGACCGGCTCGCGGATGATGCCGACATCGTCCCACATCATGTCGAGCAGCGTTTCGCGCAGGCGGTTGAGATCGCCGCCCTTGCGCTGGAACGGCGTCTCGGCGCGGGCAATCTCGGCGTCGAGAACGCTTCGGTCCATCGCACGCCGGTCCAGTCCCTTGGCGATCGCGGCGGCCATGGTTTCGCCGGCGATGCCGCCGAACACGGTCGAATTGGCGACGCCGTTGCCGCCCAGGCGGTTCGCGCCGTGGACTCCGCCGGCATCCTCGCCGGCGACATAAAGTCCCTCGACCTCGGTCGAAGTATCGACCTCGCAGACCACGCCGCCCATCATGTAATGCGCCGTGGGCACGACCTCGACCAGGCCGCCGGCCAGATCGAATCCGCAATCGGCGCAGCGCTCGACCATGCCCTTGAACTGCCGGCGCACATTCTCCGGCCCGAGATGGCCCATCGAGATATAGAGGCCGCCTTCCGGCGTCGTCCGCCCGGCGCGCATCTCGGAGAACATCGAACGCGAAACGATGTCGCGCGTGGCCCGCTCGCCGCGCTTGTCATAGGCGAACATGAAGCGCTCTTTGGCATTGTTGAGCAGATAGCCGCCGGACCCGCGCAAGCCCTCCTCGATGATCGTTCCGGTCATGCGCGTGTGGCGGCCTGCCAGCACGCCGGTCGGATGGAATTGCACCATCTCCATGTCGCGCAGCGGCAGGCCGAAGCGCAGCGCCATGGCCAGCCCATCCATGCTCTTGTCGCCGGACGGCGTGTGATAGCGGTACATGGTCGGCCCGCCGCCAGTCGCGAGCAGCACCGCTTTGGCCGCGACGTAGCTATAGGTCCCTCGCCGCACGTCGAGGAAGAGAACGCCGGCAACGGCCTTGCCCGATGTATCGGGAATGAGCGCCAGCGCCCGGTATTCCTCGAGACGGCGGATCGGCCGCGCCCAGACCTGCTCCATCAGCCGGTTGATGATTTCGATGCCGGTCAGGTCGCCCTTGTGCACCGTGCGGTCGAAGGTCTGCCCGGCGAAGGCCTTGCCGTGCAGCGAGCCGTCGGGATTGCGGTCGAAGAAGCAGCCGACCTCATTCTCGAGCTCCTGCACGCGCTCGACGGCCTTGGTCACCAAGGTCCAGGCAAGCTGCTGGTGCGGCAGCCATTTGCCGCCCTCGATCGTGTCCATGAAATGACGCTCGACCGAGTCGCCCTTGTGCAGCGCGACGTTATAGCCGCCCTGCACCATGCGCGTGCAGCCGGATTTGCCGAGCAGACCTTTCGCGGCCACCGTAATATCGAGCCCGGCATTGGCCTGATGCGCATGCAGCGCCGCGAAGAGACCGGCGCCGCCCGCTCCCAGGATCAGGATATCGGTTTCGAGTTGTTCGATCATCGGTGCCCGTCCTTACAGCAGGCGCAGGATGAAGATGGCGGCGATCACTGCGGCGGTGCCGACGGCGAGGCTGGCCATGCGCTTCTGGCCCGGACGCCAGGCAAGGTTCTCAATCACCAGAACGCGGATGCCCCCGAAAAGATGCACGGCCAGCAGGAAAACCAACCCGGTCTCGGCGAGCTTCACCAGGGGCTGCTGCGTCCATTTGAGGAAGCCGTCGAACGTCGCCTCCCCTTCGATCGCCAGCCCGAGCGCCAGGAAATGCAGCGGCAAAAAGCAGGCGAGCAGCAGACCGGAAATCCGATGGATCATGGCGGCGATCCAGAACAGATCGCCCCGATAGGCGGCATTGTGCTGGTTCTGCGCGAGACTGCTCATCCGATCACCGCGTGAACGGCACGCGCCCCCAGCAGGAACAACAACAAACCAAACACCCACATCAACGCGCCGAGCGCGCGGCCGCGCAGGGGCGTCCAGTCGGCGGCGACGGAGCGCACGCCGATCGCCCCATGCACCGAAACGAGCAGCACGAACAGGCCGTAGAACGCCGCCCAGCCGACCGAGCCGCGGGTGCGGCCGAGAATTTCGGCGGCCGACAAACCGCTATGGCTTGCATAGATGATGACCGCCAGATGCGCCGCGATCAGCGGCACCATGAGCGCCGCTGTCACGCGTTGCAGCAGGTAAAGCCGGAGCGTCACTTCATCTCTCCCCGCAAGAAGGCGCCGATGGTGCGCCGTTTCAGGCCGGCGATCGACGCCGTCGGGTTGATCGCCTGCGGGCAATGCTGCTCGCAGGATTGATGCGTGTGGCAGGAGTGGCAACCGCCATTGGCGGCGACCGCCGCCAGCCGCTCGCCATTGTTGGCGTCGCGCTCGTCGTTCACCAGCGTCCAGGCGCGGTTGAGCGCGGCCGGCCCGAGATAGTCCGGATTCCAGCGCACGGAATCGCAGGCCGCATAGCAGACGCCGCAATTGATGCATTCGATCGCCTTGTCGACGGCGACGCGGGCCGCGGCATCGGGACGAATCTGGGCGACGGTGTCGTTTCGCGTCGCCGTGGGCGAGAAGACGCCCTTCGCACGCTGCCACTTCTCGAAAAACTCCGTCATATCGGTCGCCAGATCCTTCACCACCGGAAGGTTGGCGAGCGGCCCGATCTCGAGCCGGTTATCGGCCGCGACCTTGGAGACATGGGTGCGGCAGGTCCAGCGCGGCCGCCCATTCACGGTCATGGCGCAGGATCCGCATACGCCGACCCGGCAGGCGAAACGATAGGACAGCGTCGGGTCGACCTGACGCTGCACATAGGTGACCACGTCGAGCACGGTCTGGCTGTCGAGGCGTGGGACCTCGTAGGTCACGTAGCGGCCTTCGCTCCGCCCGCGCCAGATCGAAACGGTGATCACGTCATCCATCGTCCGTCCTTGCCTCGGCAATGGCCGCCGCAGGACCGGCCGGCCGGCGCCATCCTAGGCCGGATCAAGCTGCGAAAAAAGCGAAGAAATACGAAGATTTGCTGCATAATTTTTGAAGTTGTAATAGGCTGTCGCCATGAGCATCAACGCCCTGCGCACTTTGGTCGCGATCGCCGAATACGGTTCCTTCGCCGCCGCCGCCCGCGCGCTCAATCTCAGCCAGTCGGCGGTGAGCACGCAGATCAGAACGCTCGAAGCCGAGTTGAAGGCCGAGTTGTTCGATCGCAGCAAGCAACCGCCGGCGCTCAACGAGGCCGGCAAGTCGGTCATCGCCAAAGCGCGCGACCTGATCGCGGCCTATGCCGATTTGCGCAACGAGCTCCAATCGGGCGACTCGGTGGAGGGGCGCATCCGCCTCGGCGCCGTCGGCAGCACGCTCACGGGGCTCATGCCCGCAGTGCTGACCGTCATCCGCCGCCGCTATCCGAACCTGCATATCGAGATCGTATCGGGCTTTTCCGGCGACTTGTTGCGGCAGGTGAGCAGCCGCTCGCTCGACGCCGCCATCATCTCGGACCACGACGCCTCGCTGCGCGACATCCGCTGGCGGCCGTTCCTGCGCGAGCGGCTCGTCATCATTGCGCCGCCCGATGCGCGCGAGGACAGCCAGAAGCGGCTGGCGCAGCGTTATCCCTTCATCCGCTACAGTCCCAATGCGCCCGTGGGCCGGGTCATCGAGGCCGCCATCAAGCAGGCGAAATTGGAGGTCCATGAGGCGATGCGGCTCGACTGGCTCGAGGCGATCGAGGCCATGGTGCACCATGGCCACGGCATTTCCATCGTGCCGGAACGACGGTTCGAGGGTGGCGCCCTGTTTGCGGTGAAACGCATTCCGCTCGGCGCGACGCCGTTTTACCGTACGCTTGGAATTGTCGAACCGGCCGACTCGCGCAAGCGCAAGCTCATCGACGTGCTGTTCAACGAATTGATGGTCTTCGTCAGGCGGGCCACACCGTCGAACGACGCCCGGCGGGCGCGGGCCTTAGCCGGGGCGGGCCATTGACCGGATTAACCCGGCAAATCCGCGATGCCGGATCATTTTTCACGCGCCGGGCGAAAGAGGCGCGGCGCTTCACGGGCAAAGCTGCGGCGTCCGCGCTTGATGCCAAGAAGCGGCGGCGACACTTCGGCCACCGCCATGGCCGCATCGCCGCAATCGAGAACAATCAAATCCGCCGGATTGCCCACCGCGATGCCGTAGTCGCGCAGATTCATCAGCCTGGCCGGCTGCGACGTAATCAGATCGAAACAGACCGAAAGGTCGTCCGGCGTACCGGCCTGCGCGACATTGGCGTAAAGATTTGCCATGCGCACAAGCGAGCAATCGCCGAAGGGCGTGAACGGATTCAACACATTGTTGGTCGCGAGCGAGCAGGTCACGCCGTGCGCGGCCAATTTATGCACCGGCGCGACGCCGCGCGGGACATTGTGATCATGCTCGCGCCCCATCAGAAACAGATCGGTTGCCGGCAAGACCGTCACTGCGACGCCGGCCCCGGCGAGCCGGCGGGCGATGGCAGCGAGCTGCTCCGGCGGCACCGCCGAGAGCTTGGTGACATGCCCGACCGCGACACGGCCGCCGAAGCGATGCGCTTCCGTCTGCCGGCACACTTCGTCGAGGTTCATCCGTGAGGCGTCGATGTCGAAGTCGAGATGAAAGTCGATGTCGCAGTCGAAGCGGCGCGCGATCTCGAAAATGCGCGCGATCTGTCCATGCGGATCGCTATCGGTATAAGGACATCCGCCGATCAGGTCCGCACCTTTCTTGCAGGCTTCGATCAGCAGTTCCTCGGCGCCGGGATCGTTGAGCAGCCCCTCCTGCGGGAATACGCAGATCTCCAAATCGATCGCCCAGGCGTAGTCGCGCTTGAGACGGCGTACGGCGTCAAAGCTCTTCAGCCCGATCCGGGGATCGACTTCGACGTGGGTACGCATCCGCGTGGTGCCGTGGACGATGGCGTTCTCCAAGGTGCGCCGGCCGCGCCGATAAACGTCATCTTCGGTAAAGCCGCGCTTGGCTGCAGCGACCTGCGCGATCGCCTCCTGCAAGCTGCCCTGTTCCAAACGGCAGCGATCGAGAATGCAGGACTTGTCGAGATGGATATGGGTCTCGACGAACCCCGGCGTCACCAAGCGCCCGCCGGCCTCCTCTTCTGGTGCTTCGGTTGCGATCGACGGCGCGATATCGGCGATCTTGCCGCCGGCGATGCCGATGTCGAAGGTATCGGCGCCGCGGCCGGCGATGCGCGCGTGACGGACGACGAGATCGAGCGTCATGGTCTATTGCCCAGTTTCCATTGTGCCGATCGTACCACTCGGATCGCCGCTGTCGCACGCGCCGCCGAGCATCAAGGACCTGACGGCGACGGGCCTGTTGCGGTTATAGTGGACCGCGACGCAGTCGATTGGACATAAGAGGCTGAATTCCATGAGCCGGCACCACAGGCTGGAATGCGCCCCAAGCACCGTGCATTGGGGTTTTTTCGACGCCGCGCAGGCCCCGGTGCTGACGATCGAGCCCGGCGACACGGTCACCGTCGACACGATATCCGGCGGCCTGGAAATGCTGCCGCCACCCGACACGGGCTTTACCGTCCTGCCGGAGCATCGCCCGATTTTGGCGGAAGTGCCGCGGGGGCCGGGCCCGCATATCCTGACCGGGCCGATCGCGGTCGCCGGGGCGCAGCCGGGCGACGCATTGAAGATCGAGATTCTCGACGTCGCCCTGCGGCAGGACTGGGGTTTCAACATGATGCGTCCGCTCGCCGGCGCGCTGGCCGACGATTTCCCGGTCGGACGGCACATCCATATTGCGATCGATCCCGCACGTAATCTCGCCCGCATGCCTTGGGGGCTTGCCGTGCCGGCCGCGCCCTTCTTCGGCTGCATGGGCACGGCGCCCCCTGCCGCCTGGGAGCGGCAAACTTCGGTGATCCCGCGCGCTTTCGGCGGCAATATCGACAACAGAGAACTGACCGCAGGCGCGACGCTTTATCTGCCGGTGCTCGAACCCGGCGGGCTGTTCTCGGTCGGCGACGGTCACGCTGCGCAAGGCCATGGCGAGGTCAATCTCACCGCAATCGAAACGGCGCTGCGCGGGACCTTCCGCATCGGCCTCGAGAAAAACGCGGCGTTGCGGCGGCCCCGCGCCGAGACACCGACCCATATCATGACGATGGCGTTCGACCCCGATCTCGATCAGGCGATGACGACGGCTTTGCGCGACATGGTCGAGCTCATCGGCCGCTTGACCGGCTTGACGCGCGACGACGCCTACACGCTGTGCAGCGTGGCTGCCGATCTGACGGTGACCCAGGTCGTCAATATCCACCGCGGAATCCACGTTAGTTTGCCGCGATGGGCGCTGCGAGCGGATGCAACAAAAAGCGGTTGAACGCCGGGTTATCGACAGACAGTCAGCGCAAATTTCAGAGCGAGACAACGCAGCACATTGCGCGTTGGACTTGCCCAATATTTGGGCGCTCTTTTCACATTGTATGCAATAGAGTTCCTGGCCCGCCGGACGAAATCGAAACCCAGCACGCTCGATTTCCCTTGTTCGCTCAGAAGCCTACACGAAAACGCCCCGGCAAAGGCGATTCTGGCACGAGGCTTGCGGAGGGCTTTCCCGAACACCGCGTCACAATCGGGGAGCTTGCAATGGCATCGCGTCGCATTCCACGCCGGGAATTCCTGAAATCCGTTTCCGCCGTCGCGGCCGGGGCCGCAATCGGCACGCCGGCCGTCTGGTCGGCGCAGGCACAGTCGCGCAGGGAGACGCTGCTGCTGATCACTGAGAACGGTCCCAACAATCTCGACATCCACGGGGTCGGGACCAACCGGCCCGGCTATGAAGCGTCGTGGAACTGCTACGACCGCTTGATCCGCAACGCCAAGAAGACGCTTCCCGACGGCTCGACCTCCTACGACCGCGACAAATACGAAATGGAGCTCGCCGAGGACATGAACATCGGCGACATGTCCGCCACCTTCAAGCTGAAGAAGAACGCGAAATTCCAGGACGGCACGCCGGTCACGGCAAACGACGTGAAGTGGTCGTTCGAGCGTGCGATCAGCGTCGGCGGCTTTCCCACCGTGCAGATGAAGGCCGGCACACTCATCAAAAAAGAGCAGTTCGTCGCGGTCGACGATTCGACCTTCCGCGTCGACTTCATCAAGAAAGACCGCCTGACGATTCCCGACCTCGCGGTGATCGTACCCGGGATCTACAACGCCGCGCTGCTCAAGAAGCATGCCACCGAGAAAGACCCCTGGGCGCTCGACTACACCAAGAGCAACACGGCCGGGAGCGGCGCCTACCGGGTCACGAGCTGGAAGCCCGGCGTCGAGACCGTCTATGAGCGCAACGACGCCTGGGCCGGCGGCAAACTGCCGGCGCTCAAGAAAATCATCTGGCGCACAATCCCCTCCTCCGGCAACCGGCGCGCGCTGATGGAGCGCGGCGACGCCGACATCTCCTTCGACCTGCCGGCCAAGGATTTCTCCGAGATGAAGAAGGAGGGCAAGCTCAAGCTCGTCTCCAATCCGATCGGCAACGGCATGTACAGCCTCGAACTGAACGTCGCCAAGCCGCCGTTCAACAACGAAAAGGTGCGGCAGGCCGTCGCCTATGCGATTCCCTACCAGAAGATCGTCGCCGCCGCGATGTTCGGCATTGCGCGGCCGCTGTTCGGCGGTCCATCGAACGACGTCACCACCGCCGATTGGCCGCAGCCCTCGGGCTATTCGACCGACATCGCCAAGGCCAAAGCGCTGATGAAGCAGTCCGGCGCCGGACCGATCGACACCACGATCTCGTTCGATCTCGGCGACGCGGTGAATTCCGAGCCGATCGCGATACTGATCCAGGAAAGCCTGGCCCAGATCGGCATCAAGACGACCATCAACAAAGTGCCGGGTTCGAACTGGCGCAGCGAGATGACGAAGAAGATGATGCCGATGATGATCAACTTCTTCTCCGGCTGGCTCGACTATCCCGAGTATTTCTTCTTCTGGTGCTATTCCGGCCAGAACGCGATCTTCAATACGCCGAGCTACGTCAACAAGGACATGGATGCGTTCATCGACGGCGCGCGCGCCGCCGCCGCGGCCGGCGACAAGGCCAAATACGCCAAGGACGTCGAAGGCTTCATCTCCAAGGCCTGGCACGAGGTGCCGCGCGTGCCGCTGTTCCAGCCCTATCTCAACGTCGCCATGCAGAAAAACATCTCCGGCTACAGCTACTGGTTCCACCGGCAGGTCGATTACCGCTCGATCGTGAAAGGGTAAGGCCCAGCTTTTTAACCGGGGTCCCGGATATGTAGCGCATCACTGCGTGCTGCGCTGCGCCCGGGACACGAAGCGGAGCAATACGATGCTCGCGACCCTCGGCAAGCGCTTGGCGACCGCGATCCCCACGCTGATCGGCGTGGTGATCGTGACGTTCCTGCTGACCCGGGTGCTGCCGGGCGATCCAGCCGTCTATTTCGCCGGACCGGCGGCGACGCCGCAGTCGATTGCCGAGGTGCGCAAGAGCCTCGGCCTCGACCGGCCGCTGCCCGAACAATTCCTGCGCTATGTCGGCGATCTCGCGCACGGCGATCTCGGCAATTCGCTGTCCACGGGACAGCCGGTGGTCAAGGAATTACGCAGCCGGCTGCCGGCATCCGCGGAACTGACGCTGTCGGGGCTCTTGCTCTCGCTCGTGATCGCGGTGCCGCTCGGCGTGTTGGCCGCCGTGCGCCAGGGATCGTGGATCGATCATATCTGCCGCATCGTCGCCACCGCCGGCGTCTCCCTGCCGGTATTCTTCACCGGCCTGCTCCTCGTCTACATTTTCTATTTCGTGCTCGGCTGGGCGCCGTCGCCCGTCGGCCGGCTCGACGCCTTCGCCACGGCGCCGCCGTCGATCACCGGCTTCTATTTGTTCGACAGCCTGCTCGCGCGCGACTTCGAGAGCTTCCGCGCCGCGCTGTCGCAGCTCATCCTGCCGGCGGTGACGCTGGCCGTGTTTTCGCTGGCGCCGATCGCGCGCATGACGCGCGCCTCGATGCTCGCCGTGCTGTCCTCCGACTTCGTGCGCACCGCGCGCGCCAGCGGCCTCGCCACCCGCACTGTCATCGTCACCTATGCGTTTCGCAACGCCATGCTGCCGGTCATCACCACGCTCGGCATGGTGTTCTCGTTCCTGCTCGGCGCCAATGTACTGGTGGAGAAGGTCTTCGCCTGGCCGGGGATCGGCTCCTACGCGGTCGAAGCGCTGATCGCCTCCGATTTCGCGCCGGTGCAGGGCTTCGTGCTGGCGATGGCGATCCTCTACGTCGCGCTCAATCTGGCGATCGACGTGCTCTACGGCGTGATCGATCCGCGCGTGAGGGTGGACGGATGAGCGATAGCGTCCTCTCCGCCCCCGCCGCACAAAACGGCTCGCCCGCCGTCGCGCTGCTGCGCCATGCCCGCTATGTCGTGTCGGAGAATCCGGTCACCGGGCTTGCATTCGCGCTGTTCCTCCTGATCGCGCTCTGCGCGCTCATCGGCCCCTATCTGGTGCCGCACGACCCGCTCGCCAGCGATACCGCGGCGGCGCTAAAGCCGCCATCGCTCGCCCATTGGTTCGGCACCGATCAGCTCGGCCGCGACATCTTCAGCCGCGTCGTCGTCGCCACCCGTCTCGATTTCGCGATCGCGCTGTCGTCGGTGGCGCTGGTTTTCGCGATGGGCGGGCTCTCCGGCGTGGCCGCCGGCTATTTCGGCGGCTGGACCGACCGCATCGTCGGGCGCATTTCCGATACGATCATGGCCTTTCCATTATTCGTGCTCGCCATGGGCATCGTCGCGGCGCTCGGCAATACCGTCACCAACATCGTCATCGCCACCGCCATCATCAACTACCCGCTCTATGTGCGCGTCGCCCGCGCCGAGGCCAATGTCCTGCGCGATTGCGGTTTCGTGCAGGCGGCGCGGCTCTCCGGCAATGGCGAGTTCCGCATCGTGCTGACGCATATCCTTCCGAACGTGATGCCGATCATGATGGTGCAGATCTCGCTCACCATGGGATATGCGATCCTCAACGCCGCCGGCCTGTCCTTCATCGGCCTCGGGGTGCGCCCGCCGACGCCGGAATGGGGCATCATGGTCGCGGAGGGGGCCGGCAACATCATATCCGGCGAATGGTGGATCGCGCTCTTTCCGGGCGCCACGCTGATGCTGGCGGTGTTCTGCTTCAATCTGCTCGGGGACGGGTTGCGCGACCTGGTCGATCCGCGGCGGAGGACCTGAGCGTGCGCGCGCCGACACCAATACCGGAGCAGGACGCGGGACACGCGCTGCCGCTGCTCGACATCCGCGATCTCACCGTGGAATTCGCCACCCGCCGCGGCACCGTGCGCGCCGTGCGACACGTGAATTTTTCGCTCGCCAAAGGCGAAACACTGGCGATTGTGGGCGAATCCGGCTCGGGCAAGTCGGTCACGTCCTATGCCGCGATGCGCATCCTCGACCGCGCCGGCCGCATTGCCGAAGGCGCCGTCAGCTTCTCGGGACTTGACCTGCGCGCCGCGCCGGAAGCCACGATGCGCGACCTGCGCGGCCGCGAGATATCGATGATCTTCCAGAATCCGCGCGCCGCGCTCAACCCGATCCGCAAGATCGGCAAACAGATCGAGGACGCGCTGCTCCAGCATGCGCAGGTCGACAGGGCCGCCGCGGCCGGCAAAGCGGTTGCGATGCTCGAGCAGGTGCGCATCGCGCGGCCGCGCGAGCGCTATCACGCCTATCCTTTCGAGTTGTCCGGCGGCATGTGTCAGCGCGTGGTGATCGCCCTCGCTTTGGCCTGCCGCCCCCAACTCCTGATCGCCGACGAGCCGACCACCGGCCTCGATGTGACCACGCAGAAGGCCGTGATGGACCTCCTGGTCGAACTCACGCGCGAGCGCGGCATGTCGACCATCCTGATCACCCATGATCTCGGCCTCGCGGCAGCCTATTGCGACCGTGTCGTGGTGATGGAAAAAGGCGAGGTGGTCGAAAGCGCCGGCTCGGAAACGATCTTCCGGCATCCGGAGCATCCCTACACCCGCAAGCTGATGCATGCGACGCCACGGCCCGGTGTCACGCTGCGCGCGCTGTTGCCGGAAGGCTCTGGCGAACCGCGCCCGGCGCCCGCATCGGCGCCGGACGTCGACCGGCAACCGCTGCTAACCGTGGAGAATCTGGTCAAGGACTATCCGCGCCAGGGCGCGCGCGGCGCGTTGTCGAAGCTGTGGCGTTCCGAACCGGTACCCGAGAGCGATAGTTTCCGCGCGGTCGACGGCATCAGTTTCTCCATCGGGCGCGGCGAAAGCGTCGGCCTGGTCGGCGAATCGGGTTGCGGAAAGTCCACCACTTCGAGCCTGTTGATGCGCCTGATCGACCAGACGTCCGGCAGCATCGTCTTCGACGGCGAGAACATCGGTGACATTCCGGCCCGGCGTTTCGCCAAGATGCCGCTGCGCAGACGCATCCAAATGGTGTTTCAGGACGCGACCGACAGCCTGAATCCGCGTTACACGGCCGCCCGCGCCATCGCCGATCCTATCCTTCGCCTCGGCAACCTCTCCGGGCGCGACGCCGTTCGCGCCCGCTGCGAGGAACTGGCCGGGCAGGTCGGGCTGCCCCTCGACCTGCTCGACCGCTTCCCGCACCAACTTTCCGGCGGACAAAAGGCCCGCGTCGGCATTGCACGCGCGATTGCGCTCAAACCCGACCTCGTCATCCTCGACGAGCCGACCGCCGCGCTCGACGTCTCGGTGCAGGCGGTCGTGCTCAATCTGTTGCAGGATCTCAAAGATTCGCTCGGCATGAGCTATCTGTTCGTATCGCACGACCTCAATGTGGTGCGGCTCTTGTGCGACCGCGTCATCGTCATGCAGGCCGGCAAAATCGTCGAACAGGGACCGAGCAAGCGTATCATGGTGTCGCCGGCGACCGACTATACGCGCGAATTGCTGGCGGCCATTCCGCATCCGCCATTGTGAGGCCCTTGTGAAAACATTGATGGAGGCCGAACCGGAGCCGATCGCGGTCGAGCTCGATCGGACCGCGCTCATCATCATCGACATGCAGCGCGATTTCCTGGAGCCCGGCGGCTTCGGCGAGGCGCTCGGCAATGACGTTAAGCGTCTGCAAGCCGCGGTCGAGCCGCTCAAGGCCGTGCTCGCAGCCGCGCGCGCGGCCGGCCTCATGGTGATCCACACTCGCGAGGGTCACCGCCCCGATCTCTCCGACGCTCCGCCCGCGAAGGTCGAACGCGGCGCGCCGTCGGCGCGCATCGGCGATCCCGGTCCGATGGGCCGCATCCTGATTCGCGGCGAGCCCGGCCACGACATCGTGCCGGCGCTCTATCCCATCGACGGCGAGCCGGTGATCGACAAGCCCGGCAAGGGCGCGTTCTACCAGACCGACCTCGAATCGATGCTGCGTCATCGCGGCATCGAGAACCTGATCGTCACCGGCGTCACTACCGAGGTCTGCGTCAATACCACCGTGCGCGAGGCCAACGATCGCGGCTATCGCTGCATCGTGCTCGGCGACTGCTGCGCCTCTTATTTTCCCGAATTCCACGAAATGGGCCTAAAGATGATCAAGGCGCAGGGCGGCATATTCGGCTGGGTATCGGATTCGGCCAGCGCGCTCGCCGTGCTGTCGCGCGCCCGCGCCTAATGTGCAAGGAGGCCCGCTTGGCCGAGACCGCCGCCGAGATCGCCGCCGCCCATCGTGCGGGGACGCTGTCGCCCAAACAAACGGTGGCGCGCTGTTACGCGCGGCTGCGCGCCCACAACGATCCCGCCCTGTTCATTACGCTGCGCGACGAGGCCGACAGCCTGGCCGAAGCGCAAGCGCTGAGCAAACACGCGGCGAGCCTGCCGCTTTATGGCGTACCGGTCGCGGTGAAGGACAATATCGACGTGGCGGGCCTGCCGACCACCGCCGCCTGCCCGGCCTTCGCCTATACGCCGCATCGCGACGCGAGTGTCGTTGCGCGGCTGCGCGCCGCCGGCGCCATCGTCATCGGCAAGACCAATCTCGACCAGTTCGCCACCGGTCTCGTCGGCGTGCGTTCGCCTTATGGAATCCCGCGCAATGCCATCAAGCCGGAGCTGGTGCCGGGCGGCTCGAGCGCCGGCTCGGCGGCGGCGGTGGCGGCCGGCATCGTCCCGCTTGCGCTCGGCACCGATACGGCCGGCTCCGGCCGCGTGCCGGCCGGGCTCAACAATATCGTCGGCCTCAAGCCGAGCCTCGGCCTAGTCTCGACCTCTGGCGTGGTGCCGGCCTGCCGCACGCTCGATTGCGTCTCGGTCTTTGCACTCACAGTCGACGACGCCTTCGCCGCGCTCGCGGCGATCGCCGGACCGGACACGCATGACCCCTATTCGCGCCAACGACCGCTCGGGCGGCCCGGCGCGATGCCGCCGCAGGTCACGCTCGGCGTGCCGCTCGACGGCCAGCGTCTGTTCTTCGGTGACCAGCAATTCGCGGCGGCCTATGATGCCGCGCTCGAGCGGCTTGCGCGGCTCGGCTGCGTCATCGCGCCAATCGACATGGAGCCGTTCTACGAAACCGCGCGCCTGCTCTACGAGGGCCCATGGGTGGCCGAGCGCACCATCACTGCGAAGCCGGTGCTCGATTCCGATCCCGACGCGCTGCATCCGGTGACGCGCGAGATCGTCGTCAGCGGCCTGAAGCCGACGGCCATGGACGCCTTCGCCGCCTTCTACCGGCTGGAGGAATTGCGCCGCAGCGCCGAACGCACCTTCGGCAGCATCGATGCGCTGGCGCTGCCGACCGCGCCGACGGCCTACACGGTGGCGCAGGTGCTCGCGGACCCGATCCAGCTCAACAGCCGGCTCGGCACCTATACCAATTTCGTCAATTTGCTCGACCTGTGCGGCCTGGCGCTGCCGGCGGCGTTCACGCCGTCGGGCATTCCCTTCGGCATCACGCTGCTGGCGCCCGGCGGCACGGACGCGGCGCTCGCGACAATCGGCCGCGCATTCCACGCCGACACCGGGCTGCCGCTCGGTGCGCTGAAACTCGCGCAGCCGGCCGAGGCCCCGGCGTAAGTCACAGCATCTCGCTGTAGTGCTCGTATTCGTCGCGCACTTTGATGATGTGCGCATACATGGTCTGCGCGGCCAGCGTACGCTCGCCGCGCAGAATAGCCTGCACCACGCGGTCGTGCTCGACATGCGACTTGGTCAGCCGCCCGAGGTTGCGGAACTGGGCGCGGCGGAACGGCTGCACGCGCACGCGCGTCGCCAGCGTCAGTTCGGCGAGGTAGGCGTTGTGCGCACCGCCATAAATGGTGGCGTGGAACGCCTCGTTCCCCTCGTGATAGCGCTGCGGGTCGCCGTTCTTGATCAGCAGGCGCAGCTTTTCATGCACCTCCTCCAGCGCGCAGCGCTCGAGTGCGCTCATCCGCTCGGCGGCGTAACCGGCGCAGAGCGACTCGAGTTCCGCCATCACCTCGAACATGCCGATCAGGTCGTGGTGGGCCGGCCGCGCCACCAGCGCGCCGCGATGCGCGCGCACCTCGACCAGGCCGCTCGCCGCCAGCGTGCGGATGGCTTCGCGCACCGGCGTGCGGGAAACGTTGAAGCGGCGCGCCAGTTCGATCTCATCGAGCGCGGCGCCGGGCGCAAGCTGGCCACGCACGATATCGTCGGCAAGCTGCAGCCGCAGGCTTTCGGCGCGCGTGAGGCGGGGCGCAAAGCCGCTCGACACTCCGGTTGCGGGCGATGACAAGCTCATAACGGTCTCGGCGCCGCCGCCACGTTCATCTGCTCCAAGGTGTGCGCGACGCGCAGAACGATATCCTCGCGCCATGGCGCGGCGACGATCTGCACGCCGATCGGCAGCGGCTCGAGCGGCACCGGCACCGCCGCAACCGGCAGGCCGATGAAGGAAATCGGCTGGGTGTAGATGCCGACATTCGGACGCAATGGCATTTCGACGCCGTCGAGCAGGAAGGTCTGCTGGCCGATTCGCGGTGCGGTACAGGGCGTCGCCGGCGCAATGATGGCGTCGTAACGCGCAAACAGGTCGAGTACCCGCGCGCGATACCAGCGGCGGAAGACTTGCGCCTTGGCGACCAGCGCCGCCGGCACCATCGCGCCGGCGATCAGGCGGTCGCGCACGGCCGGATCGAAATCATGCGCGTGCTTGCGCAAACGCTCGAGATGCAGCGCGGCGCCTTCGGTGGCGGTGACGACATAGGCCGCTGCGCGAGCGCGCGCCGCCTCGGGGATTTCGACCTCGTCGCGCGCATCGAGCGCCTTGGCGACACGGCGCACTGCTTCGAGCGCTTCGGGAAACGCGCCCTGGCGGAAATAGCCGCCGGCCACGGCGATGCGAAGACCGTCGAGGCCGCGGCCGAGCAATCCGGCGACCGGCTCGGCCGCTTTCTGCGCGCAAACCGGATCGTCGGGGTCGGGTCCTTGCATGGCGTCGTAGCCGAGCGCGAGGTCGCGCGCGTTGCGCGCGAACGGGCCGAGATGATCGAGGCTCGTCACGAACGGAAAGGTGCGCGCCCGTGTCAGCCGGCCATAGGTCGGCTTCAGGCCGAAAATGCCGCAAAACGACGACGGCACCCGGATCGAGCCGTTGGTGTCGGAGCCAAGTGCGAGCGGCACCAGGCCGCCGGCCACCGCGCCGCCGGAACCTCCGGACGAGCCGCCGGTCATGCGGGAAAGATCGTGCGGATTGCGCGACGGGCCGTCATGCACGTTCTCGCCGGTGAAGTCGTAGGCGTATTCGCCCATGTTGAGTGCGCCGACCAGCACCGCCCCGGCCGCCTCCAGGCGCTCGATGAGCGGTGCGTCACGCGAGGCGGGCGGATGGGCGCGGTTGATCTTCGAGCCGGCGGCGGTGGCAAGCCCAGCAATATCGAACAGGTTCTTGACCGCAAACGGCACGCCGGCGAGCGGCAGCTTCGCTTTATCCGGCGCCGCATCCACGGCACACGCTCTTTCGCGGGCGCGCTCCGCGGTCACCGCGGTGAAGGCGTTGAGCGCGGGATTGCGCGCGTCGATGCGCGCCAGCGTCGCGTCGACCACCGTAGCGGCGCTCGTGCGTCCCGAGGCCACCGCCTTTGCGATCTCGGCGGCGCTTGCCCATGCTCCGTCGCCCGCCATCGTGTCAGGCCTTGAACACGGGCGCCGGCTCGGCATCGTCCGGCAAGTTGAATTCCGCCACCGTGGCGGCGTGCCGGAGCGTGACGTCGAGATTGGCCTTCACCGCCGGCTTCCAGGCCTCTTCCAAGGGCAGGCCGAGCGCGGCTGCGGCAGATGCGATGAATTGGTCGAGCGACGACATCAGTGCCCTGCCATATGGCGGCCGATTTCGGTGAGATCGGCCTTGGCCGCCGGCGCCTCGTAGACCAGCCTGCCGTCGAACATGACCACGATGCGGTCGGCGAGTTCCAGCAATTCGTCAAGATCCTCGCTCACCAGCAGCACCGCGGCGCCGCGATTGCGCGCGGCCATGATCTGCGCGTGAATGTCGGCGACCGCCGCGAAGTCGAGGCCGAAAACCGGATTGGCGGCCACCAGCACGTCCACCTCGCCCGACAATTCGCGCGCCAGCACGGCACGCTGCACATTGCCGCCCGACAAGGTCGCAATCGGCGCATCGGGCGACGAGGTCTTTACCCGGTAGCGCGCGATCAAATCCTCCGCCGCACGGCGGAATGCCGAGCGGTTGAGCCACGGTCCCCTGGCGTAAGGCGCCCGATCGAAACGGCGGAACGCCATGTTCTCGGCGACGCTCATGCGCGGGACGCAGGCATTGCGCAGCGGTTCTTCCGTCAGCATCGACACCTTGTGGCGCAGCATCTCCGACCGCCGCGCGCGATAGGCCTCGCCGTGCACCAGCATTTCGCCGGCGGTCAAGTCGCGCTGGCCGCCCAGCACCTGCACCAGCTCGCTCTGGCCGTTACCCGAGACGCCGGCGATGCCGACGATCTCGCCGGCGCGCACCGCGAGCGAAACGCCGTTCACGGCCGGGTAGCCTTCGTCGTCGTCGGCCGCAAGACCGCGCATCTCGAGGCAGACGGCGCCCGGGGGCGTTGCGGCACGGCCGTCCAGCCCATGGATCTCGTGATCGCCCACCATCATGCGCGCCATGTCGTCGGCGCTAAGCTCGGCGACCGGGCCGCCGCCGACCAGCCTTCCACGGCGCAGGATCGAGACCTCGTCGGCGAACGCCATGACCTCGCGAAACTTGTGGGTGATGATCAGCACGGTGATGCGGCCGGCATGCGCCATGGCGCGGATCATGCCGAGGATTTCGTCGGCCTCGTTGGGGGTAAGCACCGAGGTCGGCTCGTCGAGGATCAGGAAACGACTTTCGAGATAAAGCTGCTTGAGGATCTCCGCTTTCTGCTTTTCGCCGGCGGCAAGCGTGGCAACCGGCGTATCGACCGGCACGCCGAACGGCATGGTGGCGAGGAAGGCGCGGAAGCGCTCGCGCTCGGCGCGCCAGTCGATCACCGCCGGCACGTCGGCACGCGCCATCACCATGTTCTCCAGCACCGTCATATGCGGCACCAAAGTGAAGTGCTGATAGACCATGCCGAGCCCTAAGGCGTGCGCCGCGCGCGGGCTGCCGATCTCCACCTCGCGGCCGGCCACTATTACACTGCCCTGGTCGGGCAAGTAGTAGCCCATGATGCATTTGACCAGCGTCGACTTGCCGGCGCCATTCTCGCCCAGCAGCGCGTGCACGCTGCCGGCGCGGATGCGCACGGAAACGTCGTCGAGCGCGACCAGATCGCCAAACCGCTTGCCGATGCCGACGGTTTCGGTGCTGACCGCGCCCTGCGCGGTCCGCCCTTCGGCGAGCGGTGCGCTCACGACATTCATGCGATGCACCGAATCAGGTCGTCCGATCGGCCGACGGCACCGAACACGCCGCCCTGCATCTTGACCATCTTGATGGCGTGGTCGTGGTTGCCCTTGTCGGTCGCGCCGCAGCAATCCTCCAGCAGCAGGCACTCGAAGCCGCGGTCGTTGGCTTCGCGCATCGTGGTGTGCACGCAGACATCGGTGGTGATGCCGGTCAGCACCAGATTGACGATGCCGCGCGTGCGCAGGATCAGTTCGAGATCGGTGGCGCAGAACGAGCCCTTGCCCGGCTTGTCGATGACCGGCTCGCCGGTCATCGGCGCGAGCTCCGGGATGATTGCCCAGCCCGGCTCGCCGCGCACCAGGATGCGCCCGCACGGGCCGGGATCGCCGATGCCGGCGCCGATGCGGCGCGACCGCCAGCGCTTGTTCTCCGGCAGGTCGGCGAGATCGCTCCGGTGGCCCTCGCGGGTGTGGATGATGTGATAGGCTTTGGCGCGCAGAACAGCGAGCACCGCCTTGATCGGCTCGATCGGCGCGCGGGTGAGCGAGAGGTCATAGCCCATGGCGTCGACATAGCCGCCGGGCCCGCAGAAGTCGGTCTGCATGTCGATGACGATCAGCGCCGTATTGTCGGGACGCAGGTCGCCGTTATAAGGCCATGGATAGGGATCGGCGTCGACATAGCGCTCAGCCATTTGTGGCCGCTTTCTTGTAGTGCCGGTCGGGGACTGCAAAGCCGCAGCTTGTGCCGTCGGTGTGGACGACCTTGTCCTCCCACGGCAGCCGGTATTGCCCCGCCACCATGTCCTGCATGAACGTATAAGGGCAATCGCGCGCGCCGCCGGCAACGGCGACATAACCGCGATGGCCGAGCTGATAGATGTTGTTCTCCACCGACCAATGTTTGCGCGCTTCGCGCACGAGGTCCGGCCGCAGTTCGCAGGTGACGATCTCGTCGGGACGGCCGCCGCCCTGCACCAGCACGGTGCCGTCGAAATCGCAGAACATCGCCTCGCCCATGGAGTCGAAGGTGCCATCGGAACCGCACATGCAGACGCTCGCCGTCTGCATCAGATTCTGGAAGGCGTTGGCCTGGTTTGTGATGCGCCAGCTATGCCGGATCGGCGCGGTGTAACCGGCCGTGCGGATCATGATCTCGGCGCCCTTGTAGGCGCATTCGCGCGCCATTTCGGGAAACATGCCGTCGTGGCAGATGATCAGGCCG
>JAKAHJ010000177.1 GCA_021815055.1 Pseudomonadota bacterium
CCGATCTACCAGCTCGACGGCCGCTATGTCGACACCACCGAGGATAATTTCAGCAAGACCATGCTGGTGAGCTGCTACTCGTTCACGGCGATCGCACAGCGCGCGGAAAAGCTGATGACGAACGGCGGCTCGCTGCTCACGCTCACCTATTACGGCGCCGAGAAATGGATGCCGCATTACAACGTGATGGGGCTCGCCAAGGCGGCGCTCGAATGCTCGGTGCGCTACATGGCCGCCGACCTCGGCGAGAAGAACATCCGCGTCAACGCCATCTCGGCCGGTCCGCTGAAGACGCTGGCCGCCTCGGGCATCGGCGACTTCCGCTATATCCTGAAGTGGAACGAGTACAACACGCCGCTGCGCCGTAACGTGAGCCTGGAAGACGTCGGCAAGGCCGGCGTCTATTTCCTGTCCGACATGTCGAGCGGCGTGACCGGCGAGGTGCATCACGTCGACGCGGGTTACCACATCGTCGGCATGAAGCACCCCGCCGCGCCGGACATCGCGGTAGGCAAGGAGTGACGCTAAGCGCGCGTCATTCCCAGCCGGCTACTTTCTCGCAGGCTTTGCGGGCGGCCGGGTGCGACTTTTCCCATTGCGTGATCGAGCGTGTTTCGTTGTCCGACATTTTCTCGTTCATGCACATGCAATAGGCGCGCGCGATCGCCGGCGTGGCGCCGGGCTCGCCCCTGTTGTCGCTGATGCACTGATTGATCCATTTGAGATCGTCGGCATTCATCTTCTGGGCGAAAGACGCTGTGGGAGCGAGGCAGGCAGCAAGAAGGGCGGCGAGAGCGAGGCGCTTCATGGGTCTCCCCCTTTAATAAACTAACGATGGGGGCACGCTATAGAACTTGCCGCCGGTTTCAAGGCGCCGCCGCTGCAATTCGATGTATCCTCTGCATAAAATTGGCGTCAATTTGACGCCCGCCCGGGTGCAGGCTACGAACTCCCGCAACAGCGGAACTCCCATGTCCTTCAACACCTTCGGCCGCCTTTTCCGGTTCACCAGCTTCGGCGAAAGCCACGGGGCGGCGATCGGCTGCGTGGTCGACGGCTGCCCGCCACGCATCCCGCTTACGGCCGAGGAGATCCAGGTCCATCTCGACAAGCGCCGGCCCGGCCAGTCGCGCTTCACCACCCAGCGCCAGGAGCCGGACGCGGTGAAGATCCTCTCCGGCGTGTTCGCCGACGAGGCGACGGGGCGGCAGGTGACGACCGGCACGCCGATCATGCTGATGATCGAGAACATCGATCAGCGCTCGAAGGACTATTCCGCGATCAAGGACAAATACCGCCCCGGCCACGCCGGCTATACCTATGACGTCAAATACGGCATCCACGATTATCGCGGCGGCGGTAGAGCCTCGGCGCGCGAGACCGCGGTGCGGGTGGCGGCGGGCAGCGTGGCCCGCAAGGTGGTGCCGGGGCTGACCGTGCGCGGCGCGCTGGTGCAGATGGGCCCGCACCAGGTCGACCGTTCGCGCTGGGACTGGAACGAGGTCGAACGCAATCCGTTCTTCTGCCCGGACCCGGTGCAGGCCAAGTTCTTCGAGGACTATCTCGACGGCGTGCGCAAATCGGGCTCCTCGATCGGCGCGGTGATCGAGGTGGTGGCGGAGGGGGTGCCCCCCGGCCTCGGCGCCCCGGTCTACGGCAAGCTCGACGCCGATCTCGCCGCCGCGCTCATGAGCATCAATGCCGTAAAGGGTGTGGAGATCGGCGACGGCTTTGCGAGCGCCGAACTGTCGGGCGAGGACAATGCCGACGAGATGCGCATGGGCAACGAGGGCAAGCCCGTTTTCCTGTCTAACCATGCCGGCGGCATTCTGGGCGGCATTTCGACCGGCCAGCCGATCGTCGCGCGTTTCGCAGTGAAGCCGACCTCGTCGATCCTGACCCCGCGCAAGACCGTCGACCGCTACGGCAACGATACCGAGATCGTCACCAAGGGCCGCCACGATCCATGCGTCGGCATTCGCGCGGTGCCGATCGGCGAGGCCATGGTGGCGTGCGTGTTGGCCGATCACTATCTCATGCACCGCGCGCAAGTGGGCGAGGGGACGGCCTGGCCGTTCGAAAAACGATGAACCCTTCTCCGTCATTCCGGGGCGCGGCCGTCAGGCCGCGAGCCCGGAATCCATAACCCCTATCGCTGCGGAGTATGGATTCCGGGTCCGCTCGCGGAGTTTATCATCGGGCCGGCCAAAGGCCGGACCCGTTGGCTCGCGTCCCGGAATGACGGAGAGAATGGAGACACCAGTGTCGAGTAGCCACCATCGCGTCGAAGCGGCCGTCAAGGCCTTCGCCAAGGGCGAGATCGTGGTCGTCACCGACGACGACGACCGCGAGAACGAGGGCGACCTGTTCGTCGCCGCCTCGCTCTGCACGCCGGAGAAGATGGCCTTCATCATCCGCAATACCTCGGGCATCGTCTGCGCGCCGCTCTCGGGCGAGCTCGCACGCCGCTTGCGGCTCGAGCCGATGGTGGCGGAGAACGATGCGCCGCTCGGCACCGCCTTCACCGTGACTGTCGACGTGCGCCATGGGCTCACCACCGGCATCTCGGCCGAGGAGCGCACCAACACCGTGCGCGCGCTCGCCAACGACAATAGCGGCCCGGCCGACTTCGTGCGCCCCGGCCATGTTTTCCCGCTGATCGCGCGCGAGGGCGGCGTGCTGATGCGCTCCGGCCATACCGAGGCTTGCATCGATCTCTGCCGGCTCGCGGGCGTCCCCGAGGTCGGCGTTTTGTCCGAGCTCATGAACGACAACGGCACCGTGATGCGCGGGCCGGAAGTCGTCGCCTTCGCCGCCAGGCATAACCTCGCCTATGTCTCGATCGCCGAATTGATCGCCTACCGGCAGTCGCGCGACAAGCTGGTGGAGCGGGTCGGCGAGTTCCAGCTTTCCTCCGAGATCGGCACGCTCAAGGGCTATGCCTATGTCACGCCGTTCGACCGCGTGCACCACATGGCCTTCGTCTATGGCGAGGTCGGCGACGGCCGGGGCATGCTGGCGCGTCTGCATCGCGCCGATGTCATCAACGACGTGTTCGGCGGCGCCAAGCCCATTCATGCCGCGCTCGCGCGCTTCAAGGCGGCCGGGCGCGGCGTCATCGTGTTCCTGCGCGACGGCACGGCCGGCGTGCCGCTCGCCGAAATCCCGCACGAGGGCGACACCGGCACCGAGGCCGCGCGGTCGCGGCAGTGGCGCGAGATCGGGCTCGGCGCGCAGATCTTGAAGGACCTCGGCATTTTCTCGATCCGGCTGTTGTCGTCGAGCCAGCGTACCTATGTCGGGCTGTCCGGCTTCGGGATCGAGATCCTGGCGACCGACCCGTTGGACGGCTGACAGCGCGGCCTTTATTTCGCCGTCGCGCCGTGCCAGCCTTAGCGTATGGGGCGATACGGTTTTTCTCGGATTGCCGGCGGCCTGTCCATTGCGGCGGCTTTGAGCGCCACGGCCTGGGTCGCAACCCTGGCCGCTCCCTCCTTCCCCCGCCTCGCCGATAAAAGCGCAAACGCAATTCCGGTCGACGTCGAACTGGTGCTCGCGGTCGACGTTTCCTATTCGATGGACCCGGACGAACAGGCCCTGCAACGCGACGGCTATGTACAGGCGCTGACCTCGCGCGAATTCATGCAGGCGCTGCGCGAAGGCGCGAACGGCAAGATCGCCGTCACTTATGTCGAATGGGCGGGCCAGCACGATCAGAGGGTCATCGTGCCCTGGCGCCTGATCGAAGGGCCGGAATCGGCCGACGCGGTCGCCTCCGAGATCGCGCTGGCGCCTCTCAGGCGCGCCTCGCGCACGTCGATTTCCGGCGGGCTGCAATTCGCCAAGACCTTGTTCGGCAATAGCGGTTATCGCGGCCTGCGCCGGGTAATCGACGTCTCCGGCGACGGCCCCAACAATGCGGGCGCGCTGGTGGCGCCGACGCGCGACGAGGTGGTGGCCTCAGGCATCACCATCAACGGCCTGCCGATCATGCTCAAGCGCGGCTATGCCGGCTCGCTCGATATCGAAAAGCTCGACATCTATTACGAGGATTGCGTAATCGGCGGCCCGGGCGCCTTCGTGGTGCCGATCCGGGAGCGCGAGCAGTTCATCGAGGCGACGCGCACCAAGCTGGTGCTGGAAGTCGCC
>JAKAHJ010000178.1 GCA_021815055.1 Pseudomonadota bacterium
GCCCGTCGGCGTGCATTCGCACGGCTTCGTCGGCGCAACCGATCAAGCGGCGAGGGACCTGCTGTGGCCCGACTACAAGCGCATGCGCGACAAGATCGGCGCCGAACGCGGCTGGCCGCCGATGACCCACGCCGATTTCGAGCGCGAGATCGAGCACGGCTCGCTCTATTGCGGCGCGCCCGAGACGGTGGCGCGCAAGATCGCCGCGACCGTCAAGGCGTTGGGCGCCGCCCGCTTCGACATGAAATACAGCGCCGGCCCGCTCTCGCACGAGAAGATCATGCCCTGCATCGAGCTGTACGGCCGGCGGGTGATCCCGCTGGTGCGGGATATGCTGGCCTGACACGGGTAGGGTTACCCGCCGGAATCTGTGGCTGCACGCCGCGGATTTGTCGCAATTCGGCAACATTGTTGTATAAAAGCATCAGGGCCGGGATGGGTTGGACGTACCCGGCGATGCAAGCGAGGAGCGCACGCCGCTGTGCTCTTTTTTCGCCGGGGGTCCATGAGCGTCGAACAAGCCGCCAGTGCGGATACAGGGCTTGCCGCTCCGGCGGCGCGGCGGGGGGAAGCCCGCGTGCTGGGCCCGCTCGCGGTCGCTCTGGCGCTCCTGTCGGCTTTCGTGACCTTCGTCGTCCTTGCCGACCTGACACCCGTCTCGCCCACCCACAATGTCGTGGTTTCGCTCCTGCTGGCGAATGCGGCGACGGTCGCGCTGCTGCTCGGGGTCATCGCGCGCGAAGTATGGCAGGTGGTGCAGGCCCGCCGCACCGGACGCGCCGCCGCCCGCCTGCATGTCCGCATCGTCGGTCTGTTCTCGATCATCGCGGCCGCGCCGGCCATCCTGGTGGCAATCGTAGCGAGCGTCACGCTCGACCGCGGCCTCGACCGGTTGTTCTCGACGCGCACACGCGCGGCGATCGAAAATTCGCTCGTCGTCGCCGAGGCCTATCTGCGCGACCACGCGCAGATCGTGCGCGCCGACATCATGGTGATGGCCTTCGACATCGCGCGCACCAAGCCGGTGTTCGACCAGGATCCGGCAAAGCTCCAGCAATTCCTCACCTTCCAGGCTTCGGTGCGGGGGCTGGCGGCCGCCATCGTGCTCGACAGCGATCTCAAGGTGGTCGCGCGCGCCGATGTCAAGATCAACCAGACCTTCGCGCTGCCGCCGCGCAATGCGTTGCCCCACATCACCACGACCGAGCCGCAGGTCGTGCTGCTGCCCGACACCAATTACGTCGCCGCCGTCGTCAAGATCGACAAATACGAGGGCCGCTACCTCTACATCACGCGGCTGCTCGACCCGCGCGTGGTGCCGCAGTTGCAGGCGACGCGCGCGAGCGTCACCGAATATGCCGCGATCGAGCAGCGCCGCGTCGGCGTACAGGTGGCCTTCGCCCTGATGTACACCGTGATCGCGCTGATCGTGCTCCTGTCGGCGGTGTGGATCGGCTTGAATTTCGCCAACCGGCTGGTGGCGCCGATCCGCCGTCTGATCGGCGCCGCCAATGCGATCTCCACCGGCAATCTTTATGTCCGCGTGCCGGTGCACCGCTCCGAAGGCGATCTCGGCAATCTCGGCGAAACCTTCAACCGCATGACGCAGGAACTGCGCACGCAGCGCGACGACATCGTGCGCGCGCGCGACGTCATCGATAGCCGCCGCCGGTTCACCGAAGCGGTGCTGGCAGGCGCCAGCGCCGGCGTGATCGGCGTCGACAGCCAAGGCTGCGTCAGCATTCTCAACCGTTCGGCGGAGAAGCTGATCGGCCGCAGCGAAGCCAATGCCTTGGGCAAGCCGCTCGCCGAGGTGCTGCCCGAGCTCGCCGACATCATCGCCGCCGCCAAATCGGGTGCCCGCACGCAGGACCATCTCACCATCAGCCGGCAGGGCCGCGAACGCAACCTGTCGGTGCGGGTGACCAGCGAACAGTCAAGCGAATCCGACCACGGCTATGTGGTGACGCTCGACGACATCACCGAGCTGGTCGCCGCGCAGCGCACCTCGGCCTGGGCGGATGTCGCGCGCCGCATCGCGCACGAGATCAAGAATCCGCTCACCCCGATCCAACTGTCGGCGGAACGGCTGCGCCGCAAATACGGCAAGATGATCGTCCAGGACCGCGGCGTGTTCGAGCAGTGCACGGACACGATCGTGCGCCAAGTCGACGACATCCGGCGCATGGTCGACGAATTCTCCCGTTTCGCACGCATGCCCAAACCGGTGATCGCTACCGAAGACGTCGCCGACACCGTGCGCGAGGCGGTGTTCCTGATGCGCGTCGGCCATGCCGACATCGACATCGAGGCCGACATCGCCGACGGGCCGATGCCGGCGCGGTTCGACCGGCGGCTTATTTCGCAGGCGCTCACCAACATCATCAAGAACGCCAGTGAAGCGATCGCGGCGGTGCCGCCCGAAACGCTCGGCAAGGGCATGATCCATGTGAGCGCCGCACGCGAAGGCGACGACATCGTCATCGACGTGATCGACAACGGCATCGGCCTGCCCAAGGAAAACCGCAGCCGGTTGCTCGAGCCCTATGTCACGACGCGCGAGAAGGGCACGGGGCTCGGTCTCGCCATCGTCGGACGCATCGTCGAGGAACACGGCGGCAGCATCGAATTGCGCGACGCGGCCGAGAAAATAGCCGGACAGCGCGGCGCTTGGGTGCGCGTTCGATTTGCCGCCGCGGGCAAAGCCGAAACCAATGACAATGAACATCACAAGATTGCGAACGAGTGAGCCATGGCTGCCGAAATTCTGATCGTCGACGACGAGGCCGATATCCGCGAACTGGTGGCCGGCATTCTGGAGGACGAAGGTTACGCCACGCGCACCGCACGCAACAGCGACGACGCGCTCGGCGCGATCGTATCGCGCCGGCCCAGCTTGGTGTTTCTCGACATCTGGCTGCAGGGCAGCAAGCTCGACGGCCTGCAACTGCTGGAAGCGATCAAGCAGGAGCACCCGGAACTGCCGGTGGTGATGATCTCCGGTCACGGCAATATCGAAACCGCGGTCGCCGCGATCAAGCACGGGGCTTATGACTTCATCGAGAAGCCATTCAAGGCCGATCGGCTGGTGCTGGTCGCCGACCGTGCGCTCGAAACCTCGCGGCTCAAGCGCGAGGTCAAACAGCTCAAGCAGCTTGCACCTCTGCCCACGACGCTGGTCGGACGCTCGGCCGCCATTTCGCAATTGCGTCAGGGGATCGAACGCGTGGCGCCCACCAACAGTCGCGTGCTGATCGTCGGTCCCTCCGGCGCGGGCAAGGAACTGGCGGCGCGCACGATGCACCAGCTCTCCGCGCGCGCGAGCGGCCCCTTCATCGTCATCAATGCCGCCGCCATCACGCCCGAGCGCATGGAAACCGAGCTGTTCGGGGTCGACAATGCCAACGGCGTGGACGGCCGCAAGGCGGGCGCGCTGGAAGAGGCGCATGGCGGCACACTGTTCATCGACGACGTGGCGGATCTGCCGCGCGAGACGCAGAACAAAATTCTGCGTGTGCTGGTCGATCAAACGTTCCAGCGCGTCGGCGGCGCGAACAAGATCGCGGTCGACGTGCGCATCGTATCGTCCACCGCGCGCAACCTGGAGGCGCTGATCGCGGAGGGCAAATTCCGCGAAGACCTCTTTCACCGGCTCGCGGTGGTGCCGATCCGCGTGCCGCCGCTGGCGGAGCGGCGCGAGGATATCCCGGACCTCGTCGACTATTTCATGGACCAGATTTCGCAGGCGACCGGCCTGCCGAAGCGGCGCATCGGCGAAGACGCCATGGCCGTGCTGCAATCGCACAACTGGCCCGGCAATGTGCGCCAGCTCCGCAACAATATCGAGCGGTTGATGATCCTGGCGGGCGGCGATCCGGACGCCGTGCTCAGTGCCCGCATGCTGCCGCCGGATGTCGGCTCCATGGTGCCGAGCATGCCGAATGGCAATGGCGGCGAGCAATTGATGGGCCTGCCGTTGCGCGACGCCCGCGAAGTGTTCGAGCGCGAATATCTGGTGGCGCAGATCAGCCGTTTCGGCGGCAACATCTCGCGCACCGCCGAGTTCGTCGGCATGGAGCGCTCGGCGCTTCACCGCAAGCTCAAGGCGCTGGGAATCGGGTAAGTG
>JAKAHJ010000179.1 GCA_021815055.1 Pseudomonadota bacterium
CCTCGACCTCGTCCGCAACCACAAAGCCAAGGGCAGCATCAAGACGCGCCGAAAACGGGCCGGATGGAACACGGATTTCCTGCTGCAGGTGCTGCAGATCTCCCGTTAACCTGGATTCCGTGCCCTGAGGATCAAGCCCATGAGTTGTCGTCCCCTGCTTGCGCGAGAACGACACAGGAAAAGCCACCGTCGGCCCCGATTTGATCTTGCTCATGGCACAAACGAGGCCAAGCTCGGACGATTCGGCCATGATTGCGACAGCCACCGCACTCAGACACGCCCGGCCCTGGCTCGCCGGCCTCGCCGCGAGCGGGCTGGCGGCCGGTCTCGTCGCGCGGCTCGTCGGGCTCGATGGCTGGGCGCAGGCGATCTGGGCTGCGGCGACGGTGCCGGTGCTGCTCGCGCTCGCGGCCGAGATCGTCACCAGCCTCAGGCACGGCGAGGTCGGCCTCGACATCGTCGCCGCGCTGTCGATGACGGCGGCGCTGGCGGTCGAGCAGAACCTCGCGGCGGCTATCGTCGCCCTGATGTATGCCGGGGGCCAGTATCTCGAAGCCTTTGCCGAGCGGCGGGCGCGCCGCGAGATGACCGCGCTCCTGTCGCGCGTGCCGCGCACCGCGATGCGCCACCGCGATGGCGCGCTCGAGGAGGTCGCGCTCGAGCGCGTGCTGCCGGGCGACCGGCTCTTGGTGCGCCGGGGCGACGTCGTGCCGGTCGACGGCACGGTGATCGAAGGCGTGGCGGTGCTCGACCAGTCGGCGCTCACCGGCGAAGCACTGCCGGTCCAGCGCAAAGCCGGCGCCGAGGTGCTCAGCGGCTCGAGCAATGTCGGCGAGGCCTTCGACCTCCTGGCCTCGCACCGGGCCGAGGAGAGCACCTATGCCGGCATCGTCCGCCTGGTGGAGGCGGCGCAGCGCTCGCGTGCGCCGATGGCGCGGCTGGCCGACCGCTACTCGTTGCTGTTCCTGGCGGTGACGGTGGCGCTTGCCGCCGCGGCCTGGTGGCTGACCGGCGATCCGGTGCGCGCGGTGGCCGTGCTCGTGGTTGCCACGCCGTGCCCGCTGATCCTGGCAGTGCCGGTCGCCCTCGTCTCGGGCCTCTCGCGCGCGGCCAAGCTCGGCATTCTCATCAAGGGCGGCAGGGCGATCGAGACCATGGCGCGCGTGCGCTCGCTGGTCATCGACAAGACCGGCACGCTGACCGTCGGCCAGGCCCGCATCGTTTCGGCGCGCACGGCGCAAGGGCAGACGGCCGACGAACTGCTGCGGCTCGGCGCTTCGCTCGACCAGGCTTCCAAACATATCGTGGCCGAGACCCTGGTTGCCGAGGCGCGCGCCAAAGGCCTGACGCTTGCCGTTCCGACCGAGGTGATGGAGACGCCGGGGGAAGGCATCATCGGCCGGGTCGAAGGTCGGGATGTTATGATCGGCGGCCCGCGTTTCATTGCGGCCAGGATCGGCGACGGCGGCCTTGCCTTGCTGCCGCACGATCGTCCGCCCGGCGCGCTGGCCGTGACGGTGGCGGTCGACGGCAAGCTGGCCGGCACTTTCGTGCTCGCCGACGAATTGCGCGCCGGCACCGAGGAGCTGCTGCGCGAACTGCGCGCCTGCTGCATCGAGCGCATCGTGCTGGCGACCGGCGATCGGCGCGAGGTGGCTCGCTTCATCAGTGCCGGCCTGTCGCTCGATTCCGTGCGCGCCGAGCTCACCCCCGACCAGAAAATCCTGGTGGTGCTGGCGGAGCGCAAGAACGGCCCGGTGATGATGATCGGCGACGGCGTCAACGATGCCCCCGCGCTCGCCGCCGCCGATCTCGGTGTCGCCATGGGCGCCAAGGGCGCGGCGGCGTCCGCCGAAGCCGCCGATGTAGTGCTGCTCGTCGATCAGCTCGACCGCGTGCTGCCGGCGATCCGCATCGCGCGCCGTTCGCGCGCCATCGCGCTGCAAAGCGTCGTCGCCGGCATGGGCCTGTCGATCGCCGCCATGATCGCCGCCGCGTTCGGCCATCTGGCGCCGGTCGAGGGCGCGCTGCTGCAGGAAGCAATCGACGTCGCGGTCATCTTCAATGCACTCAGGGCATTGCGCGGGTGATACGCGGCCCGTAGATAGGGGCATGACCCAGCCGCAGCAGTCCCCTGAAAATCCGCTCCTTCATGAATGGACCGCCGCTTACGGCCTGCCCGACTTCGCCGCCGTCAAGCCGGACCATTTCCGCCCGGCCTTCGACGCCGCGCTCGCGCGCCATCGCGCCGAGATCGACGCCATCGCCGCGGATCCTGCAGCGCCCACGTTCGAGAATACCATCGAGGCGCTGGAGAAAAGCGGCCGGGCGATCGAGCGCGTCTCCAACGTGTTCTTCGTCAAGGCCGGCGCGGATACCTCCGATGCCATCGAGGCGGTCGAGCGCGAGGTGTCGCCGCTGCTCGCCCGGCACAGCAATGCGCTTTATCTCAACCGCACGCTCTATGCCCGCATCGCCGATCTTTACGCCCGCCGCGATAAACTCGGATTGAACGCCGAGCAGGCCCGCGCGCTCGACCGCTACCGCATCCGTTTCGTGCGCGCGGGCGCGGCGCTCGACAAGGCCGCGCAAGAACGGCTCGCAACCATCAACGAGCGGCTGGCGAGTCTCGGCACCCGGTTCGGGCAGAACGTGCTGGCCGACGAGACATCCTATGCGCTGGTGCTGGACGAGGCCGATCTTGCCGGCCTGCCCGACTTCGCGCGGCAGGCGGCGCGCGCGGCGGCGGACGAGCGCCGGCATCCGGGCCAATACGTCATCACACTGTCGCGCTCCTCGGTCGAGCCCTTCCTGCAATTTTCCGTGCGGCGCGACCTGCGCGAAAAAATATTCCAGGCCTGGATCAGGCGCGGCGAGAACGGCGGGGAAACCGACAACCGCGCGCTGATCGCGGAAATGGTCGGTTTGCGCGGCGAGCGCGCGAAGCTGTTGGGCTTTGAAAGCTTCGCCGACTACCGGCTCGACGACCAGATGGCGAAGACTCCGACCAATGCGCGCAAGCTGCTCGACGAGGTTTGGAGCCGCGCGCGCGCCAAGGCCGCGGCCGAGCGTGACGCGCTCGAGGAGATGATTGCGGCGGAAGGTGGCAATTTCGCGCTCCAGCCCTGGGACTGGCGTTACTATGCCGAGAAACTGCGCAAGGCGCGTTACGACCTCGACGAGGCCGAAATCAAGCCCTATTTGCAGCTCGATCAAATCGTGGCGGCAGCCTTCGACGCCGCCGGTCGCCTGTTCGGGCTTAGTTTCACGCCGATCGATGTGCCGCTCTATCATGCGGACGCGCGCGGCTGGGAAGTGAAAGACAAGAGCGGGGCGCATGTCGGTCTGTTCATCGGCGATTATTTCGCGCGCGCCTCGAAGCACTCCGGCGCCTGGATGACCTCGCTGCGCGATCAGGAGAAGCTCGCCGGCGACGTGCGCCCGGTCATTCTCAACGTCTGCAATTTCGCCAAACCGGCCGCTGGCGAGCCGGCGCTGTTGTCGTTCGACGACGCGCGCACGCTGTTCCACGAATTCGGTCACGCGCTGCACGGGCTGTTGTCGAACGTGACCTATCCCCTGCTGGCCGGCACCGCGGTGCCGAGCGACTTCGTCGAACTGCCGTCGCAGCTTTACGAGCACTGGCTGGAAGTGCCGGAGATCCTGGAAAAATACGCGCGCCACGCCAAAACGGATGCGCCGATGCCGAAAGCGCTGCTCGACCGGCTGCTCGCGACCCGCACCTACGGGCAGGGCTTTGCCACCGTCGAATACACCGCCTGCGCGCTGGTCGATCTCGACTTGCACGGGCTGACGGAGCCGGCGGCGCTCGACGCCACCGCGTTCGAACGCGAGGGGCTCGCGCGCATCCACATGCCGGCCGGGATCGTCATGCGGCACCGGCTGCCGCATTTCCAGCATCTGTTCTCCGGCGGCGGCTATGCGGCGGGCTATTACTCCTACATGTGGTCGGAGGTGCTCGACGCCGATGCCTTCGAGGCCTTCGCGGAAACCGGCGACGCCTTCGATCCCGCGACCGCGCAGCGCCTGCGCGACTTCATCTACGGCGCCGGCAATCTGCGCGATCCGGCGGAAGCCTACAAAGCCTTCCG
>JAKAHJ010000042.1 GCA_021815055.1 Pseudomonadota bacterium
AGTAGCCGGAGCACCGTGCGCTGCTCTTCCGCGGTGAGCGGTGCGAGCGTCGCGGCAGTGATCTCGGCGGCGACCTTCATCGCGTCCTCGGTCGCCTGACGTCCGCGCGCGGTCAAGTCGAGCGCGCGACGGCGGCGATCGTTCGGATCGTTGAGCGCGGTGAGGAACCTGCGCACGCTCAAGCGGTCGACCACGCCCTTGATGGTGGCGGCGTCGAGATAAATCAGCCGCCCGAGATGGTTCTGCGAGCAAGGGCCGACCTCGTAGAGCTTGGCGAGCGCGGCAAACTGCGTCTGCGTCAGGCCCTCCACCATATGCGCGGTGAAAATCGACGTGTGCCGCTGCATGGCGACCCGTAAAAGAAAACCGGCCTGCGCATCGAGCACATAGCGGGCAGGCTCCGGCGGATCGGCCGCAACATCGACAACCTTGAGCTTATCCCCGCGCATCGAACGAACGCTTTCCGCTACCGGCCATGCCGGCCGCCGTATCGCCCCATGAGAAATCATGACCGGTAATCGCCGGTCGCGAAAGTGTTTTCTTCAGGTACCGCGAAAATAGTAGGCAGTGCGCGCGCCCGACCTAAACGGTCAGATACGTCGTCTGCACGTCCGGATTGGCGTCGAGTGCGGCCATCGTGCCCTGCCAATGAATTTCGCCCTTCTCCAGCACATACACCCGGTCCGACACGAGCCGGGCGAAATGGATGTTCTGCTCCGACAGCAGCACGGACAGACCTTCCTTTTTCAGTTCGACGATGGTGTTGGCCATCTGCTCGACGATCAAAGGCGCAACGCCTTCCGACGGCTCGTCGAGCAGCACCAGAAGCGGATTGCCCATGAGCGTGCGCGCCACCGTGAGCATCTGCTGCTCGCCGCCGCTCATGCGTCCGCCCGGACGGTTCGGCATTTCGGCGAGATTGGGAAAGAGCGCGAACAGTTTTCCCGGCGTCCAGGCCGGCGCCGGCGCGCCGTCGGCGAAACGGCGCGGCGGCTGGCGGCCCACGTCGAGATTTTCCATCACGGTCAGGTCGGCGAAGATGCGGCGATCTTCCGGCGTGAAGCCAACGCCGCGACGCGCGATCTCATAGGGCTTCATGCGAGAAATATCGCCCCCATTGAAGCGCAGCACGCCCTGGCGGCGGGCAACGAGGCCCATGATCGCTTTCATCGTGGTGGACTTGCCGGCGCCGTTGCGGCCCATCAGCGCGACCACCTCGCCGCGCCCGACTTCGAGATTCAAGTCGAACAGAATGCGCGCGGCGCCATACCAGGCGCTCAAGGACTCGACGGATAGCATCGGCGCGCCGGTCACGACACGGCCCCCGCAAAGGTCTTGCCGGTGCCGAAATAGACTTCCCGCACCTGCGCGTTCGCGCGGATCGCCGCGGCATCGCCGTCGGCGATCAGCCGGCCGCGCGCCAGCACCACGATGCGGTCGGCATAGGCGAACACCACATCCATCGAATGCTCGGTGAACAGCACGGAGATGCCGCGCTCCACCACCAGTTTCTTGACCAGTTGGATCAGCTCATGACGTTCCCGCGCGCCCATGCCGGCGGTCGGCTCGTCCATCAGCAGCAGGCGCGGCTCGTTGGCGAGCGCGATCGCCAGCTCGATGCGTTTGACGTCGCCATAGGCGAGCGCGCGGCTCGGCCGGTCGGCCGCCTCGCGCATACCCACTTGCGCCAGCAGATCGAGCGCGCGCGCGCGATAGAGCGATGCCGCCGGCCGCCACAGCCGATAGATCTCGCCCGCATGCGAGATGAGCGCCATCTGCACGTTCTCGACCACCGTCATCGAGCCGAAGGTCGCGGCGACCTGGAAGGTGCGGCCGACCCCGAGCCGCCAGATGTCGCGCGGCGCGAGGCCGGCGATGTTCTTGCCTTCGAGCAGGATCGTGCCAGAATCCGGCGCAAGTTGCCCGTTGATCATGTTGAAGCAGGTGGATTTGCCCGCCCCGTTCGGCCCGATCATGGCGAGAAATTCGCCGCGCCTAATGGCAAAGCTGACCGCGTTGACGGCATGCACGCCGCCGAAGGATTTAGAGAGCGAGCGGAGATCAAGGACGCTCATGGCGTCTGTCCCTTGCGCCGCTTGCCGAAGAGTTGCGCAACGGCGCCCACGATGCCCTGCGGGAAAGCGAGCACGAGAAAGAGAATGATGGCGCCCAGCAGCGCGCGCCAGTATTCGGTCTGCCGCATCACCATGTCCTGCAGCGTGGCGAAGACCGAAGCGCCGACGATAGGCCCGGTGATCGTCTGGATGCCGCCGAGCAGCACCATTACCAGCCCATCGATGGAGCGGCCGACGCTGATCGTCTCCGGCGAGATCGAGCCCTTGGCGAAGGCGAACAAGCCGCCGGCGACGCCGCAGACGCAGCCGGCCACGGCGAAAGCGAGCCAATGCACGCGCTTCACGTCGATGCCGATCGCTTCCGCCCGCAGGGCCGAATCGCGCCCCGCCCGCATGGCGTAGCCGAAGGGCGCGAACAGGAAGCGCCGCAGCAGCAGCACGCCGATCACGGTGAGAACGAGCGCGAGCAGGAAATAGACGGACGCCTTGTCGAAGGGCGGCGGTGGCCAGACGCCGATGACGCCGTTGGAGCCGCCGGTCAGTTCCTCCCACTGGAACACGGCGGCCCAGACGATCTGCGCAAAAGCCAATGTCAGCATGGCGAGATAGACGCCGGACAGTCGCACGGCGAACCAGCCGAACAGCAACGCCCCGCCGAGCGCGACAATGGGCGCGGCGATGAGCGCGACGCCCATCGGCGCGGCCAGCCACTTCACCAGCAACGCCGCGCCATAGGCACCCAGGCCGAAATAGGCGGAGTGCCCGAACGAATGCATGCCGCCCGGCCCCATGATGAAATGCAGGCTCGTCGCGAACAGCACCGCGATCAGCACGTCGATGCCGAGGATGAGCAGATAGGGCGAATTCTGCGCCAGCAGCGGCAGGCACAGCAGCAGCGCCAGCACGACGGCGGCGAGCGCTTTCAGCAGCGGCGTTGCCGGGCGGATCGGGTCCTCCGGCTCGGCCACCGAGCGCACCGCCGCCTGCGGACGGCCGAGCAGGCCGTAGGGCCGCGCGATCAGAACCACCGCCATGACCAGGAATTCGGCCACCAGCGTGAATTTGGAAAAATTCACACTGAACATTCCGAAGTGGACGACGCCGATGCCGATACACAGCGCCTTCACCTCGGCGATGATAACGGCGGCGAGATAGGCACCGGCAATCGAGCCCATGCCGCCGACCACCACCACCACGAAGGCATCGCCGATGGCGATGAGATCGGTGGCGAGGTTGGCCGGCTCCCGCGCGACCTGCAGCGCACCGCCCAGGCCGGCGAGCGCGGCGCCGAGCGCGAACACGGACGTGAACAGGATCGCCTGGTTGACGCCGAGCGCGCCGACCATTTCGCGGTCCTGCGTCGCGGCGCGCACCAGCCGGCCGAAGCGCGTGCGCGCGAGCGCGAAATAGAGCGCGAGCAGCACGGCCGGCCCGACGAAGATCAGAAACAGATCGTAGCTCGGCAGCCGGCGGCCGAAGATTTCGACCGCGCCGCGCAGACCCGGCGCGCGCGGGCCGAGCAGATCCTCCGGTCCCCAGATATAGAGCGCGGCGTCGTTGATGATGAGCACCAGCGCGAAGGTCGCGAGCAGTTGGAACAGTTCGGGCGCGCGATAGATGCGGCGCAGCAGCAGGAACTCGATCAGCGCACCGAGCATGCCCACGACAATCGCGGTGGCGATAATGCCGCCCCAGAAGCCGAGCCCGCCGCCGATCTTCGTGGCGAAAGAATAGGCGATATAGGTCCCCAACATATAGAGGGACCCGTGCGCGATATTGACGATGCGGGTGACGCCGAAAATCAGCGACAGGCCGGCGGCGATGAGGAACAGGCCGGAGGCGCTGGAGAGTCCGTTAAGCGCCTGGAAGAGGAAGGCGTTGAGGGTCATCGGGACGGTGCCGCAGCCTCTATAATCCCTCCCCTGAAAGGGGAGGGTGTCTGCGAGCCAACGGGTCCGCGCGAAGCGCGGCCCGATGGTAAACTCCGCGAGCAGACGGGTGGGGTAATGTAAGTTCAGGCCCCCACCCGCCCGTCTTCGCCCTCCGGGCTTCGCCGGCCACCCTCCCCCGCAAGCGGGGGAGGGATTAAGGGATCAATTCGCGCCGGCCGGCCGGAGCTTCTTCACCTCGGCATCGCTCGGCAGCACCGAGGCACCGTCGACATATTTGAAATCGACCATGGTGCCCTTGCCGTTCTCCAGCGCGATCTTGCCGACGAAGGCGCCCATGGTGGCCTGGTGGTCGCTCGCGCGATAGCTAAACGGGCCGAACGGGCTGTCGACCTTCAGCCCCTTGAAGGCGGCGACGAGCTTTTCGGTATCGGTCGAGCCCGCCTTGGCAATACCGGCAGCCAGCGACTTGATCGTGACATAGCCCACGACGGAACCGAGCCGCGGATAGTCGTTGAACTTCTTCTGGTAGGCCGCGAGGAAGGCCTTGTGCGCCGGCGTGTCGATCTTGTTCCAGGGATAGCCGGTGACGATCCAGCCGACCGGGGCTTCGTCCTTGAGCGGGTCGAGGTATTCCGGTTCGCCCGACAACAGGCTCACCACCGTGCGGTTCTTGAAGATGCCGCGGGTGTTGCCCTCGCGCACGAATTTGGCGAGGTCGCCGCCGAACTCGACGTTGAAAATGGCGTCCGGCTTCGCGTCGTCGATCGCCTGCGCCACTGCGCCGGCGTCGATCTTGCCGAGCGGCGGCGCCTGCTCGGTGACAAACTGCACGTCCGGCTGCGCCTTCTTCATCAGTGTCTTGAAGGCGGCGGCGGCGGCCTGACCGTATTCGAAATTCGGATAGACCAGCGCCCAGCGCTTGGCATGGGCGGCGACCGCGGCCGGCATCAGCATGGCCGTCTGCATGTAGGTCGAGGCGCGCAGGCGGAAGGTGTATTTGTTGCCGTCGGCCCAGGTGATCTTGTCGGTGAGCGGCTCGGCGGCCAGGAAGAACACCTTTTTCTGACCGGCGAAATTGGTCACCGCAAGCCCGATATGGGACAGGAATGTGCCGGTCAGCATGGCGACGCCTTCGCGGGTGATCAGTTCCTCCGCCACGCGCACGGCTTCGCCCGGATTCGCGCCGTCGTCGCGCGAGATTACCTCGATTTTCTTGCCGAGAACGCCGCCTTTGGCGTTGATTTCCTCGACCGCCAGTTCGATGCCCTTCTTGTAGGGGTCGAGGAAGGCGGGCTGCGCCTTATAGCTGTTAAGCTCGCCGATCTTGATCGTCCCTTGCGCCAGGACCGGCGTATTAAGACCGGCCGCGGCGAGCGCGAAGTAGAACAACAAACGCGTAGTCTTCATGACCGAAACTCCCTGCATAGCGCCAAGCCGCGCTTATAGCGCGTGTGACGGCTTTGTGAGTCTAGAATGTTCGGTCGCCTCCAGCCGGCGAACTTGTTTGTACGCAAATATTTTGGCCGCGCTCCCGTCTTTGTCAAGCGAACCCTTCGGGCACTTAGTGCGCAGATGTGGGCGCAAGGAGACAACGGGTGTGCCCCCACACTCCATTCAGTCCCCGCTTTCGCGGGGGCGAGCGGAGGAGCTGTCAGCCCCCCGGCCTGTCCCGGAAGCGATCCATCAGCGGCTTATCCTGACCGCCGTCGATCTCGATCATGGTGCCGTTGACCATCGCCATCATCGGCGAGGCCAGCATCACAACCAGCGCCGCGACCTCGTCCACTTCGGCGATGCGGCCCATGGGGATCGACGCGGGCGCCAGTTTGTCGGCCTGTTCGCGCGGGATTTTCATGTCGCGCGCCATAGCGTCGACCAGGCCGGCCCAGCGCTCGGTGCGCACCGGCCCGGGGTTGACCGCGACGAAACTGATGCCGTGCTTGCCGTATTGCCCGGCGAGCGACAGCGTGAGGTTCTGTCCCGCCGCATTGGCGGCGCCCGGCACGATCTCCCAGTAAGACGGCTTCACGCCGTCATTGCCGATCAGGTTCACCACGCGGCCGCCGCCCTGCTTGACCATGATCGGCAGCACGTAGCGCAGGCAGCGCACATAACCCATGAACTTGAGTTGGAGGCCCCTTTCCCAATCGGCTTCGGTGAGATGCTCGATAATGCCGCCGGGCGCCGAACCGGCATTGTTGACCATGATGTCGACGCGGCCGAGCGCCTTGTGGCCTTCCTCGACGAAGCGCTTGGCGTCGGCGTCCTTGGTGAGATCGGCCGGAATCGCGACGATCTTGCGTCCGGTCTGCTTGGCGATCTCACTCGCCGTGGCCTCGAGCGGGCCTGCGCGCCGCGCGCAGATGGCGACGTCGACGCCCTCCCTCGCCAGCCAGAGCGCGATACCTTTGCCGATGCCTTCGCTGCCGCCGGTGACCAGCGCCGTCTTGCCTTTGAGCTTGAGATCCATCGCGATACTCCGTTCGAGGGAGGGCTTCAGGTGACGATTTTTGCAGGCGGCTTGTGCGCCATCCAACGGCCGGCTTCCGCCGCGGCGAACAGCTCGGCGAGCGCGGCGTTGAACGCAGCCGGCTCTTCGCTCGTGATGGTATGGCCCGAGCGCGGGATGACGAGCAGCCCTGCGGTCGGCACCGTGCGCTTCAGGAACACACTGGGATCGAGGCACCAGTCGTCTTCATCGCCGACAATAACGAGGAGCGGCACCGAAAATTTCTTCAGCTCCGCTTCCATCTCCCACAGCATCGGGCGCTTGGCCTGCAAATGCAGCATGGTGAGCGCGTGGCCTTCCTTGGAATGCTCGCTCAGCATCCGGGCAAATTCGGCATAGCCGCGCGGGTCTTTGTTCTTCTGGGTCTGACGCGTGGCACCGTCGGCGTAGCGCGCGGCGGCGGTCTTGAAATCCTCGGTCGCGAACATCTGGCCGGTTTCGCGCGATTGCGCGCGCATCGCCTCAACCGCTTTCGGATCCGGGCTCGACCCATAGCCGCAGCCGGCGGCGGTGACCGATAGGCAGCGTTCGGGGTAGCGGATGCCGACATGCAGCGCGGTCGAGGCACCCATCGAATGGCCCACGATGTGCGCCTTGTCGACGGCGAGCGCATCCATCAGCGCGATGACGTCGTCGCGGGCGATGTCCTGCCCATAGCGCGCACCATCGGCGGGCACGTCGGAAGGCGGATAGCCGCGTTGGCTGTAGGTGATGCAGCGGTGCGAGCGCGAGAAGTGCCGCATCTGCGGCTCCCAGGTCCGCCAGTCGCCGGCATATTCGTGCACGAACACGACGGCCGTACCCGCGCCCGTCTCCTCGTAATAGAGCCGAGTGCCGTCGTGCGAGCCAATATGCGGCATATCCTGCTCCGGTCGAACCGATCTGCAATTATTTGCACGCAAATGAAAGCGGAGTAAAGTCCGGGCTTCCGGGGCATCGGGGAAGCATCGGCGCCGACGCCATTCAGTGCGGCAAAATCGCCTTCGCCGCATCGCCCACCGCCTCCACCGACATATCGGTGTCGAGGAAGCACACGATGCGGCAGGGGCAGCCCTCCAGCCCCTCGTAGCGCCAGGGGAAGGCACCGATCAGGCAGCGCTTTCCCAGCACCAGTTCGATGTCGCCGCCGAGGTTTTCCGCGTGCAACAGGCCTTCCTGAAAGGCCCAGCTATGGAACGGGAACATATCCTGGCGCACCCGGCGGCCGGATTTCTTGTGCGTGTATTCGAATGTGCCGAAAAACTCGGCCGGCGTCTTGCCGTGCTTGCGCGTGAACTCTGCCGCCAGATCGGGCCGCATGTTGCGGATCGACGTGTTCATGGCATGGTCGCAGGAGCCTACGTCCATGCCCCACCATTTGATCTTCCGTTGCAGCATCCAATGCAGCGTGTCGAGATTCGGTCCCGGGTGGTAGCAGAAATATTTCACCAGATCCTGCTGCGGCTGGCCTTCATAATGCCGGTGCCAGCCAGTATGCAGGATGAGGATGTCGCCCTCGCGGATGTCCGCGCCGGAAGACTCGATGATTTCGGGCGTGATCACCGCCCAGTCGTGCATGTGCTTGGAGATGTCGACCACGACGCCGCGATTGACCAGATAATCGAGCGGCAGGTGCGCCATGTCGCCGTGCCGGTTGTCGGTCGCGTGCATGGCCCCGTCGAAATGCGTGCCGACATGCAGCGCGGTGTCGATGCGCTGCGCCACGATCATCTGGGTCTGCAAATTCTGCGCGTAATACATCTTGTTGCCGGCATAACCGACCCAGCCGGGCGTGTGCACGTTCATGACATGGGAGAGATCGACGATTTTCATCGCGTGGCCTCGATGATGACCAAGGGAGCGTTCAGTCGATCACAACAGCCCGCGCAACGCCAGATGCAAGCCGAGCGCCAGAAGGCCGAGGAAGAACCACAGCCGAAAGGTCTGCGGCTGCGCTCGGCCACGCGCTATTTGCCCGAGCACCATACCAAACAGCGCGGCGGCGAGCGCGGTGAGCGAAGCCCCGGCGAGCGACAGGCGCAATTCGCCCGCATGCAACAGCGCGAGCGCGAGCGTAAAGGTCGAGACTGTGAAGGACAGACCCAGCGCCTGCACCAGCCTGTGGCGGTCGAATTCGAGCGCCTGGATATAGGGGACTCCCGGCAGCACGAAAACCCCGGTCGCCACCGTTATCGCGCCGGTGAGGCCGCCCATGACGAGGCCGAGCCAGGTCGCGTGCCGGGGCGGCACCTTGAAGTGGATGTTGAAGAGGCCGAGCCCGGCATAGAGCGCGAGCGCCACGCCGAGCCAGACCGTCGCCTGCCGGCTACTACCTTTCGGCAACCACAGCGCGCCGACGAATGTGCCGATGCAGATGCCCAACAGCAGCGGCCAGAGCCGCCGCACGAGCGTGAGCGCGCCGCCGCCGGCAAGCGCCTGCCAAACATTGGTGACGAGCGAGGGCACCACCAAGATCGCCGCCGCCCGCGCCGGCGTCATCAAGAGACCGAGCAGGCCGATGGCCACCGTCGGCAGGCCCATGCCGATCATGCCCTTCACGAATCCCGCGAGCACGAAGACGGCGGCGACGACCGCGAGCATCGGCAACGAATCCACGCGAACGGCGCTCCTTGTCGTTGAGCCGCGCAGAACATGCGCGATGCCCCGCGCGCGCGCAATGCGCGAGCGCGCAACCCTGACTTCGGTTTTTGCGAAGCTGGATCTCGGCCGTCATCCGGGCCGAGCCGCAACAGCGGAAATCCCGGCGATCAGGACGTGTGGTCCCGCGGCTCGATGTCGTCGTCCGACAGCACGCGCAGGGCGGCGCCGTCGACGTCGCTGTATTGACCGCTTTTCAGCGCCCACAGGAATCCGAACAGGCCCGCGAGCCCAAGACCGAGCGCCATCGGCACCAGATAGACGAGCACGTTCATGACGCAGCTCCTTAGCGATTTCTTTCGACGCGCATGATCTTGTCCGAAAACCGGTTCCCACTTTTCGGGATCATGCGCCCCTCGCCCGCAAGGCATTCAGCGTCACCAGCAGCGAAGAGCCCGACATCGCCAGCGCCGCGATCAAAGGCGTCACCGCGCCCGCGATGGCGACCGGCACCGCGATCATATTATAGATCGCGGCCAGCCACAGGTTTTCCATCATCAGCCGCCGCGCCCGCCGCGCAACCGCCACGGCGTCGGCGACCGGGGCGAGCCGCTCGCCCAGAAACACCGCGTCGGCCTGCGCCTGCGTCAGATCGGCGGCCGAGATCGGCGAGAGCGAAACATGCGCCACGGCGAGCGCCGGCGCATCGTTGAGACCGTCGCCGACCATCAGCACGCGCCGGCCTTTTCGCTTCAGGTCCTCGATCAGCGCGATCTTGTCGGCCGGTTTCAATGCGCTGCGCCAGTTCTCGATACCGAGCGCGCGCGCGACCGGCCCCACCGCCTCGCTGCGGTCGCCGGACAAGATCATCGGTGAAAGGCCATGCGCGCGCAATGCGGCCACGGTCTCTACCGCATCCGGCCGCAGCTTCTGGGCGATTTCGATTACTGCCCCTTGAGTGCCATATGAGAAGTAGATGTATGAAATGCCCGCTTGTTCACCGCTCGTCCCCGCGAAAGCGGGGACCCAGCGCTGGATTCCCGCTTGCGCGGGAATGAGCGGAGATTGTTGCAGCGCTGAGCAGAACGCGGCGCTGCCGAGCCGCGCTTCAACGCCATCGATCATAACGCACACGCCCTGCCCCGGTTCTTCGATGGCGCCGTCGTAAGGCACGCGCTGCACGGCCTCGCGCGACAGCGCCATGGCCAGCGGATGCCGGCTCGACAGCGCCAGCCGCGCCGCATTCTGCAACAGCTCGGCATCGATGACCGCGGCATTGACCACGCGCGGCTCCGGCAATGTAAGCGTGCCGGTCTTGTCGAAGATCACCGTGTCGGCTTCCGCCAGCCGTTCGATGGCGTCGCCGGCATTGAGGATGATGTTGGCGCGGAACAGCGCGCCGGACGCCACCACCTGCACGGCCGGAATCGCCAGCGCGAGCGCGCAGGGACAAGTGATGATGAGCACGGCGATCGCGGTGACCACCGCATCGTGCAGCGATGCGCCGGCCAGCCACCAGCCGAGCAAGGTCATCGCGGCAGTCGCATGCACCACCGGCGCATAGACGCGGGAGGCGCGGTCGGCGAGCCGCATGGCGCGCGATTTGGCGCTCGCCGCCTTTTCCAGAAGCCGCTCGATCTCGTCGATCACGGCGCTGCCGCCGGCGGCCGTGGCTTTGAGCGTGAGCGTGCCGGAATAGTTCATGCTGCCGGCATAGACCGTCGCGCCGGCCGCGACGTTGCGGCGCGCGGTCTCGCCGGTGATCAGGCTCTCGTCGATTTCGGAATGACCGGATTGCACGACACCGTCCGCCGGCACGCGCTCGCCCGGCTTGACCAGGAGCCGGTCGCCCGCCGCCACGGCGGCCACCGGCACGCTCACCAGTTCGTCGCCGGAGAATCGGTGCGCGGTGTCGGCCCTGAGCGCCGCCAGATTGCCGGCGACCGCGCGCGTCTTGCGCCGCATCGCATGATCGAGCGTGCGGCCCACCAGCAGGAAGAACAGCAGCATGATGGCGGAATCGAAATAGGCTTCGCGCGCGTGGTTGGCCGTTTCGACCAGCGACATGCCGAGCGCGAGGATCACGCCAAGCGAGATCGGCACGTCCATGTTGAGGTGGCCGGACCTGAGCGCACGCCAGGCGCTGCCGAAAAACGGCCGGCCGGCATAGGCCGCCGCCGGCAGCGCGATCAGCGCCGAGGCCCAATGGAAGAAGTCGCGCGTCGCCGGCGTGATATCGGTGACATTGCCCGACCATACCGACACCGACATCAGCATGATGTTCATGGCGGCGAAGCCCGCCACCGCCATGCAGCGCGTGAGCCGGCGCTGCTCGGCCGCTTCTTCCTGTTCGGCGCGCAAGGGCACGAAGGGGTGGCCGTGATAGCCGTTGTCTTCCAGCGCCGCGAGGATGCGCGCGGGCTCGAGCGCACCGTCGGTCCAGGAGACGCGCAGGCGGCGATTGGTGAAATTGAGACGCGCCTCGGTGACGCCGGGCAGTCGCCTCACCGCGCTTTCGATGCGGTTGATGCAGGCACCGCAAGCGATGCCTTCGACCGCGAGTTCCATGCCGCAGGTGCCGTCTGGGCCCGGCTTGGCGTAGAGGGAGAGATCGAGGTTTTCCGCAGCGGACACCCCGCCCCGCTCATGCCCGCGCAAGCGGGCATCCAGCGCTGGGTCCCCGCTTGCGCGGGGACGAGCGGATGCGGGGCCGCTTCCGCGCACGATCCGCTCCTATTTCAATGTCACGCGATTGCGCGAGCGAAACACGCGCTCGTCGCCGCGGTAAAGATCGATCAGCAGTTCCCACTGGCCGGCCGACGCCGCGACCTGGCCGCGAAACTCGCCGGCGCCGATGCGCGCCAGCTCGAACACGCGGTCGAGCCGTTCGTCGGCCGGGTGCGCGAGCCGCGCCATCGCCTTAAGGCCGGTAAGCACAGCACCTTTCCCGTCGCGCGCGGCGATATCGAGCACAGCTTCGCCACTACGGTCGCGATTAAGCTTGCCGGCGACTTGCCAGTGGCGCGCGTCCTGCCGCTCGGCCTTGGCGACTTCGCCTTCGAACATCTGCCCGGCCTTGTAGGAGCTTTGCGTCTCGACGCCGCCGAAGGTCGAGATCGCGGCCTTGGCCATGATGGCGTTGACCACGAACACCAGCCCGAAGAAGCCGACCAGCCACAAGAGCACCGCGCGGCCGGTCAGTTCGCCCGTTTTGTTGCGGTGGAACAAGTTCATTTGGTCCTCCGTTCAGGGCCCGAAGAAGTGATCGCGCATTTCCGCGGTCTCGCCGGTATCCACGTCGATCAGCTTGAACACGATCGGCGTGGATTGCGCTGGCGCCTTGTTGGCGTAATCGGTCACGGTCACGCGCACCTCGCGCGTCTGGTCGGGGCCGACCTCGACCAGTTGGCGGCCGTCGGGACGCGGCGGCATGCCGACGAAATCGATCAGGGTCGCCGGCAGGCCGTCGATGCCGACGATGAATTCGCGCTTTTTCAGCCGTTTGTTGACGATGCGGATGGTGTAGCCGTTGCGCAGGGCTCCGTCCGAGAGCCGCACATACATCGGATTGCGGTCGTGGATGACGCTGATGCCCTCGGTCTCGCGCGTCGCCAAAGTGAAGATCATGATGCCGCCGGCAATCGCGATGATCGCGGCATAGAGCACCGTGCGCATGCGCACCAGCTTGTAGAAAGGCGCGAGGCCGTCCTGGCGGCGCTTGATGTTGATGTCGGTGTCGTAGGCGATGAGGCGGGCCGGACGGCCGAGCTTCGCCATCACCGAGTCGCAAGCGTCGATGCACAGACCGCACTGTATGCAGCCGACATTGGCGCCGTCGCGGATGTCGACGCCGGTCGGGCAGACATGCACGCATTGCAGGCAATCGACGCAGTCGCCGGCGGGCTGCCCACGCGCGCGCAATTGTTCGGCCTTCTTGGCCGAGCAGCGCGGCTCGCCGCGGTCATAGCGATAGGTGACGTTGAGCGCGTATTCGTCGGTGAGCGCCGCCTGGATGCGCGGCCACGGGCACATATAGAGGCAGACCTGCTCGCGCATATGCCCGGCGAGCGTATAGGTGGTGAAGGTGAGAATGCCGATCCAGGCATAGGCCACGAAAGGCGCCTGGAAGGTCGCGAGATCCTTCACCAGGGTCGGCGCGTCGGCGAAATAGAGCACCCAGGCGCCGCCGGTCCACCACGCCACCATCAGCCAGGCGAAATGCTTGGCCGCCTTGCGGGCATAGGTCCGAGCCGTCCATTTCTGCGCGTCGCGCCGCATATGCTCGCGGCGATCGCCTTCGATGACGCGTTCGATGGCGAAGAACAGGTCGGTCCACACCGTTTGCGGGCATAGGTAACCGCACCAGATGCGGCCCGCGACCGCGTTCATCAGAAACAAGGCCACCGAGGCCAGGATCAGGAGGCCGGTGAGATAATAGATTTCCTGCGGCCAGATCTCGATAAAGAAGAAATAGAAGCGGCGGTTGGGGAAATCGATCAGCACCGCCTGGTTCGGCGCAAAGGGACCGCGATCCCAGCGGACGAAAGGCAGGAAATAATAGATGCCGAGCGTGACGATCAGCACCGCCCATTTGATGCGGCGGAAGAAGCCGGAGACGCGCTGCGGATAGATTTTCCGGCGCGGCGCATAGAGCGGGATGTCGTCCTCCGGCAGCGAGCCGCCGACGGCCGCCTGGGCTTGCTTCACCAGGCGCGCCAGAGCCGGCGCCTCGGGCGCCGGCCGATCGAGTGTCATGCTACGCACCTTGGTCATTTTTCTCCGCCGCCAAGGGTCCACACATAGACGGTGAGGGCCTTGATCGTCGGCTCGGTCAGACGCCCGCCCCAGGCCGGCATCACGCCGCCACGGCCGTTCTGGATACCCTGCATGATCGTCTGTTTATCGGGCCCATAAAGCCAGATCTTGTCGGTGAGGTTCGGCGCTCCGACCTCGCGGTTGCCCTTGCCTTCCGGCCCGTGGCAGGCCGCGCAATTGTCGGCGAACACCTTCTTGCCGAGCGTGAGATCGGCGCCCGGCTCGGTGGACAGGCCCGAGAGCGAGCGCACATAGTCGGCGGCCGCCGACATTTCGTTCGGTTTGAGGATGCCGTCACGCCCGAAGGCCGGCATATTACCCATGTGGCCCTTGTCGTCGGTCGAACGGGCGCCGTGAACGATCGTGTTCTCGATGGCCCCGAGCTTGCCGCCCCACAGCCAGTCGTCGTCGTTGAGATTCGGGTAGCCACGCCCGCCGCCGCCGCCCGAACCGTGGCAAGGCGCGCAGTTGTCGGCAAAGGCGACGCGGCCGACGGCGCGCGCGAAGTCCGAGAGCTGCGGGTCGCCGGCGATCTCGGCGGCCGAGGCGCCGGCCAGCTTGGCCATCATCGGGCCGCGCTTGGCCTGCAGTTCGGCCAGGTCGGTGACCACGGCGGCGCGCGAATGCCAGCCGAACACGCCCTGCGTGGAGCTGGTGATCAAGGGCCAGGCCGGATAGACAACCCAATAGCCGATCGCCCAGACGATGGTGAGATAGAACAGCCACAGCCACCAGCGCGGCAGCGGCGTATTGAGCTCGTGGATGCCGTCCCACTCGTGGCCGGTCGTCGCGGTTCCCGTCAGGGCGTCGATTTCCTTGTGTTCTTCAGCCACTTTCAATCCTCCCGGAGCGGGATGCGCGCCGCTTCATCGAATTGCTTCTGGCGCGAAGGCCACAGCGCATAGATGACGACCAGCGCGAAGACGACGACGAAATAGGCGAGACCCCAGGTCTGGGCGAATTCGGCAACGGCTTTATAGGTCGGGTCCATCGGATCTCACCGGATATTGGCTTTGTCGTCATAGAGCTTGAAGTCGACTTCGGTGCCGAGCATCTGCAGATAGGCGATCAGCGCGTCGGCTTCGGTGATCCGCTTGGGATCGCCGTCGAAGTCGCGCGATTGCGCCTTCGGATAGCGCTTGGCGAGGTCGCCGGCGTCGGGACTGTCCGTCGTCGCCTGCGTCACGACGTCCTTCCCTGCGTCGGCGATCATCTCGGCCGTATAAGGGACGCCTTCGAGCGCAAGCACTTTCATGTCGGCATCGACATGCGCGTAATTGAGTTCGGTCTTTTCCAGCCACCCATAGTCCGGCATGACCGAGCCCGGCACCACCGAGCGCGGATTGCGCAGGTGATCGCGGTGCCAGTCGTCGGAATACTTGCCGCCGACGCGGGCGAGATCGGGACCCGTGCGCTTGGAGCCCCACTGGAACGGACGGTCGTACATGCTTTCGGCCGCGAGCGAGTAATGGCCGTAACGCTCGACCTCGTCACGCAAGGGCCGGATCATCTGCGAATGGCAGAGATAGCAGCCCTCGCGCACATAGATGTTGCGGCCGGCGAGTTCGAGCGGCGTGTAGGGCCGCACGCCCTCGACCTTTTCGATCGTGTTCTTGAGATAGAACAGCGGCACGATCTCCACGAGGCCGCCGATCGCGATCACGATCAGGATGCCGATGACGAGGACGATCGAGTTCTTCTCGAAGATGGCGTGTTTCTGCCAGAGCGACATTTTCGTCCTCGCCTTATTCCGCCGGCGCCAGCGTCACGTGCGCAGGCGCGGCCGCTTCCGTCGAAGTCACGGTTTTCCAGAGATTGAAGGCCATGATCAGCGCGCCGGTGAGGAACAGGAAGCCGCCGAGCGCACGGATGACGTAGAAGGGATGCATCGCCTCGACGGTTTCCACGAAGGAGTATTCGAGGAAGCCGAGCGGAGTGTAGGCGCGCCACATCAGGCCCTGCAGGATGCCCGACACCCACATCGAGGTAATGTAGAGCACGATGCCGATGGTCGAGATCCAGAAGTGCCAGTTGACGAGCTTGAGCGAGTATAGCGGCCGGTTCCACAGCCAAGGTATGAGGCAGTAGAGCGCGCCGAACGACACGTAGCCCACCCAGCCGAGCGCGCCCGAGTGCACGTGACCGATGGTCCAGTCGGTGTAGTGCGAGAGCGAATTGACCACCTTCACCGACATCATCGGACCTTCAAAGGTCGACATGCCGTAGAAGGCGACCGACACCACCAGCATGCGCAGCACCGGGTCGGTGCGCAGCTTGTCCCAGGCGCCCGACAGCGTCATGATTCCGTTGATCATGCCGCCCCAGGACGGCATCCACAGCATGATCGAGAAGGTCATGCCGAGCGTCTGCGCCCAATCAGGCAGCGCCGTGTAGTGCAGATGATGCGGACCGGCCCAGATGTAGAGGAAGATCAGCGCCCAAAAGTGGATGATCGAGAGTCGGTAGCTGTAGATCGGCCGCTCGGCCCGCTTCGGGATGAAGTAGTACATGATGGCGAGGAAGCCGGCGGTGAGGAAGAAACCCACCGCGTTGTGGCCATACCACCATTGTACCATGGCATCCTGCACGCCCGACCAGACGATGTAGGACTTCGGCGAGAACAGCGACACCGGCACCGCCGCATTGTTGCCGAGATGCAGCACCGCGATGGTGAGGATGAAGGCGAGATAGAACCAGTTGGCGACGTAGATGTGCGGTTCGGTGCGCCGCATGATGGTGCCGAGATAAACCAGGAAATAGGTGACCCACACCACCGTCAGGAACAGGTCGGAATACCATTCGGGTTCGGCATATTCCTTCGACTGCGTGATGCCGAGCAGATAACCGGTGCCGGCGATGACGATGAAGAAGTTGTAGCCGAGCACGACGAACCAGGGCGCCAGATCGCCGGCGAGCCGCGCGCGGCAGGTGCGCTGCACGACATAAAAGGAGGTGGCGATCAGCACGTTGCCGCCGAAGGCGAAGATCACCGCCGACGTATGCAGCGGGCGCAGGCGACCGAAGGTGATGTAGGAGATATCGAGATTGAGGCCGGGATAGGCGAGCTCGAGCGCGATGTAGAGCCCGACGGAGAAGCCGGCCAGCCCCCAGAACACAGAGGCGAAGCTGGCGAACTTGACCGGGCCCATATTGTAATTGGGCTTGCCGTCGATCGTCAGCGGCGGAGTTTCGGTGCTCCGGTTGTAATAGCGGTTGATGATGGCGAACACCGCAGCGACGCTCGCCGCGGTGAACAGGTAGGCGTGGAACGCGTATTCCGGCGTATAGGCCTTGGCCGCGACAACGATCGAGAGCAGCGCCAGCGCGACAAAAGCGAGCGCCATGCCGCCTTCGCCGAAGGTCATTTGCTTCTGTGGTGCGAGCGCATTTGCCATGCTGAAGTTCCGTTGGTTTGGCAGGCCGTTTTTCTGTGGGCGAATACCATCGTGTTCGTCTCGACTTAGTTGAGACAGATCGAGGCCATCTTTGATTCAGATCAAAAAACGTTCAGGGATTGCGCCAACCGCGCCAGCCCCAGCGGCGCGGACCTGCGGCATTGACGCGCGCCTTCTGCTCGTCGGTGAGCGAGTTGTAGAAGGCGTCGAACGCCGGCCGCACGGTCTTGATCGCCGTGAGCATGGCTTCCAGCCGCTTTTCCATGAGTTCCATGCGTTGCGACGGATTGGTGGGGAAGTCGCGCGGACAGGCCGCCGCGATCGTCTCGGCCGCCTTGGCGGAGGCGGCGCGCAGATCGTCGAGCGCTTTCTTCTGGGCGTCGGTCGGTTTGACCAGGCTCGCGATGCGCTGCGTCCGCCATTCGGCGAGACCGGCGGCGCGCGGGTCGCACATACCAGCCATGCCGCGCCAGCCCATCATGCCCGGGCCCATCATCACACCGGGTCCCCAGCCGTAGCCAGGGCCCGGCCCGGCCGGCTGCGCGAAGGCGGTGGAAGCAGTCAACGTGGCAGCGGTGATCGTCATCGCAACGATCGTTGCGAGCGCGCGTCTCATGGAAGCATCTCCGGTTGACCGATTGCGAGGATGAATAACAAAAACAGGTTGCCGTGCCGCGCGCCGTGACGCTTTGACCCAAGTCAACGAAGGAGAGGTAACGCAGCGCTGGAAATTCGTTATGGAAGCGCCGCTCGAAAATACTGTTCGCCGAGAAACGACAAAGGCGCGCTGCGCCTCTCGGTGAGGCCGCGTTGCGCGCCTTCTCAACGCCCCTGTCACGTCAGGCGGCGGTTTTGACTTCGATCTTCTTGGCCTGCGCCGGCTTCGGCGCGGGTGCAGGCGTCATTTTTCAACTACGCCCTCGGCGCCCGCGTTCCTTGAGGCAAATCAAAGTTGCGCGACGGCGCACGCCGGATCTCGGCCATGCGCTCAGCGCCGTACCGCATTGTCGGGCGGCTCGATCGCCATGCCGGAGGTCGGTTCGATCCAGACCAGGTGATCCTTCACGCCCTTGACGCCGGGCGTGTTCTCGGCCGCAACCTTGAGCGCGGCGCGCTGACGCTCGTCGACGATCGCGCCCCACAGCTCGACCACTCCGTCCTTCACCACCACATTGACCATGGCGACCGGCGCCCATTCTTGCTTCTTGAACTCCGCCATCAACTGCTCGCGTATCGCGGCATCGTCCTTGGCCACCGCCGGCGCGCTGCGCGCCATGCTCACCATGGCATGCATGAGATTGGAGCGCGTGACGATGCCGACCATCTTGCCGCCGCGCATGACCGGCACGCGCTTGATGCGGTGACGCTCCATCAGTTCGACGATGTCTTCGAGCGCGACATCCTCGTCGACGGTCCGCACATCCGCCGTCATGACCTCGCCGACCTTGCTGCCGTGCGAATGGGTGTATTCGGCCGCGATCTTGCCCGGACCCATGAGGAATTCGAGCCAGCGCGAGCGCCTGTGCTCCGTCCGGGTTTCGCGCCGGCGCAGGAAATCGCCCTCGGAAAGGACGCCGACCAGGCTGCCGCTCGAATCGACCACCGGCAACCCGCTGATGTGGTGCTGAAGCATCAGGCGCGCGGCCTGCAGGACGGTCTGTTCCGGATCGATGGAAATCACATTGGCGGTCATGATGTCCTTGGCCTTCATGGCGGTCCTCCATT
>JAKAHJ010000043.1 GCA_021815055.1 Pseudomonadota bacterium
CCGCCGCGATATCGCCACCGAGATAGCGCAGCGTATCGAACTGGTGCACGCCGATCTGGCTGAGCGAGCCGCCGGGCGAACTCGCCGAATACCAGCGCCAGTCCTGCGGCGTCAGCCGCAAGCCGCGGTCGTTGGAGAAATTGGCCTCGATCTGCGTCACCTTGCCGAGACGGCCGCCGTCGATCGCCCGGCGGATCGCGCGCGTGCCCGTGAGCAGGCGCGCACAATGCCCGACCACGATGCGCACGCCGTGGGCCTTTTCGAGCGCGGCGATAGCCAGCGAATCCGCCATCGTGTTGGCGATCGGCTTCTCGATATAGACGTGCTTGCCGGCGCGCGCGGCGCGTTCCGCGAATTCGCGGTGCATTTCGTTCGGCAGCGCCAGCACGACGGCGGCGATGCCATTATCGCCCAATACGGCATCGAGTTCGCGCGCCGGCAGGCCGGTGTCGCGCGAAAATGCCGCCAGCCGCTCCGGATTGCGGCCGACGCAACAGACGAATTCAATCTTACCAGACCCGCTCGCGGCCTTGGCCAGCACCCGGCCCCAGGCGCCGACGCCGATCAACGCGGCTTGCAGCGGAGCGGCAACCATCATTCGCCTCCCGTGCCGGTGACGCTGGTGCCGCCGCAGACATAGAGCGACTGCCCGGTTATGAAGCCGCTCGTCCGGTCGAGCAGGAACATGACGGCGTGCGAAACGTCCTGCGGCGTGCCCAGACGCTTGACCAGGATCTTGTCGATAACGGTCTGCCGCTTGATCGAGCCTTCGGGATGACCGCGATTGAAATGCGCGGTCACCACCGGCCCCGGCATCACCGAATTCACCGTGATGCCGTCGGCGCCGGTCTCGATCGCCACCACGCGCGTCATGCCCTCGTAGCCGGCCTTGGCGCTGGCATAGACGATACGCTCGGACTTGCCGAGGATCGCGCGCGAGGAAATATTCACGATACGCCCGAACTTCGCCGCGCGCATGCCGGGCACGAAGCTCTGGATCAGCACCATCGCCGCGCCCAGCGTGATGGTGGTGACGTATTGGAACTCCTCGACCGTCGCCTTTTCGAGCGGGTTGGGACAATTGGCTCCCGCATTATTGACGAGGTAGCGCACCGGAAACGCGGCGGCGACCTCGTTCGCGATTGCTTTTGTCGCCGCGAGGTCGGTGAGGTCGACCGCGCGGAAATGCAGGTTCGCGTGCTTGAGCTTCGGCGCCGAACGTTGCAGCGTCACCACCGGAATGCCGCGATCGAGCAGCGCCCCGGCAATGGCTTCGCCGATGCCCGACGAGGCTCCGGTCACCACTGCTGTTTCGGCCGCTGCCATTGGGGGGCGCTTTCCGTTCGCAATTCAGAGCTAGAGATAATCGATGACTTTCCAGGAGCCCGGCTGCGAATTGACCACGTTCTTGGACGAGCGGCCCGGGCGGCGGTCGGCGTAGACCTTGCCTTCCTTCATCACGAGCTGGATGTTCTTCTTCTCCTGGAGACAGGCGATGTCGGCGAGCGGGTCGCCGCCCACCGCCACGATGTCGGCGAGCTTGCCGGCTTCCAGCGTGCCGAGATCCTTGTCGAGCTTGATCGCCTTGGCGGCATTGATGGTGGCGGTCTGAAGCGCATGCATCGGCTTCATGCCGAGCTTGACGTAGATCGCCAGTTCCGAGGCGTTCGTGCCCATTTCGGGATCGAAGCCCATGTCGGTGCCCATCGCGATATTGATGCCGGCCTTGACCATCTTCTGGAAAGTGTCGAAGCAATAGGGCTGCAGCTTCTTCATCTTGTCGGTCACGAATTTCGACGTACCGATGCTCTTGCGGATTTCGATGGCGTGGTCGGTGCGGTGTGCCAAAGTCGGCGTCATCCAGGTGCCGGACTCCTTGATCATGCCGATGGTCTCGTCATCGGAGAACACCATATGCTCGATGGTGTCTACGCCGGCCTTCAGCGCCATGCGCTGGCCCTGCGGCGTGAAGCAATGCACGGCGCAGATCTTGTGGAAGGCGTGCGCCTCATCCACCACCGCGTCGAGCTCCTCCTGCGTCATGTTGCGGATGTCGGGCTCTTCCTTGTCGGTGCCGCCGCCGCCGGTGGTGCAGGTCTTGATCACGTCGCAGCCGGCGAGCAGATTGGTTCGCGCGAGCTTGCGCAATTCCCACGGTCCGTCGGCGGTCTGGAAACCGAGGCGCACAGCGGCGCGCGGCTGGATCAGCGCCAGATGCGAACCGGTGATGGTGGTGAAGCCGGCGACCAGCATGCGCGGGCCTTCCAGGATGCCGGCGTCGAAGGCGTCGCGGATCGCGCAGGCTTCCGCCACCAGCAGGCCGCGCTGCGAATTCAGGCCGAGATCGCGCAGCGTGGTGAAGCCCATGTCGAAGCAGAGCTGGGCATGGAAAACGCCGTACATCTGCTGCAGCTCGGGCGTGATCTCCCATTGCGCGACGCGGTGATTGTGGAAGGTGAGGCAGTTGAACATCATCGTGTGCAGATGAATGTCCATCATGCCGGGGATCAGCGTGGCCGCGCCGCAATCGAGCACCTCGGCGCCGGCCGGGATCGGGATGGTGTCCTTGCTGCCGACCTTGTCGATGCGCTTGCCCTTGAGCACGATGACAGGATCCTTGCGCGGTTCCGCGCCGGTGCAGTCGATCATGTGGGCTGCGGTCACATAGCGGACGGGGCCGCCCGACGGTTCGGTTTGTTCGAGTTCTTTCATTGCAGCTCCAGATCGCTCGTGAGGTCGGTTTTGCGGCCGGCTTGTACCGGCGAGGAAGGTTGCGGCGAGGCGCGGAACATCTCGATCGTTTCGCGGAAACGCTGGTAGGTCGCGGGGTTGATGGTCATGTTCCGGGAAGCGCGCCCGCCTTCAAAGCGGAAGGTCGCGAAGGTGCGGCGAATCTCGCCGGCGTCCATGCCGCGCGTGATGAAGACGAGGCGTGAGCGGCGGTCGTCGTCCGGCCAGGCCTCGAGCGGCACCGGCTCGCTGACGATGGTCTGCACCGCCTGCACCGCATAGGGCTTTCCTTCGACATTGACGATGCCCTTGACGCGCAGCAGTCCGGCACCGCGGCAACCGGCGAGCAGGTTCATCCACAGCACGAAGCCGGGAAGCGTAACTTCTTCGTCGTAGCTGAGCGCGAAGGTCTTGAGCGCCGGATCGGCCGAGGCCGGCGCCACCGTGGCGGCATAGGAGCGGTCGTTGAGCCAGGCGCGCGCGGCCTCGCCGCGCTCGCCGGCATCGAAGGCCGACTGCGCGAGGATCCGCTCGGCATCGATCTCGCCGCGCGCCGCGCGTATCTGACGGGCGCCGGGATTGATGACGTCGAGTTCGTGCGCGAGCGCGTCGAGCCGCGCTTCGTCGGCGATATCGGTTTTGCTGATGACGACGGTGTCGGCGACCGCCGCCTGCTTCACCGATTCCGGCTGCGCGGTCAGGTGCCCGGCGCCGTGCACGCCGTCCGCGACGGTGATGACCGTTTGCAGACGATAGAGTTCGGTGATGTGGGGATCGGTCGTCAGGATCTGGACGACCGGCACGGGATCGGCCAAACCGGACATTTCGATCAGTACGCAGTCGAAATCGCGCTCGGGCCGGCGCGCTCGCTTGGCATGGAGGTCGAGCAGGCTGGAGGCGACTTCCTCGTGGACATGGCCGCACAGGCAGCCGGAATCGATCACCCGCATGCGCCAGCGCGGCGCCTCTACTAAAGCGTGGTCGATGCTGACTTCGCCGTATTCGTTGACGACAACCGCCGCGCGCGCAAAGGCCTGCGCTTTGAGCAGGCGATTGACCAGCGTGGTCTTGCCGCTGCCGAGAAATCCGGTGACCAGCAGCACCGGCACGCGCGGCGTCTGCGTGTGCAACGAGGACAAAGGCATCCTCCCATCTGCGCCCGTTCGTTGATACGTCGGGCGTCACAGGAAGCCTAGCGGTCGCTACGGATAGATCAAGAATATTCTACCTATCGATACGATAGACCGCATCTATTTCTTTAGCGCAACTAAGCGGCGGCCGTGCGGCGCCGCCGTCTCCGCGTAGGCGGCCTTGATCATCCCCGCCATCCGTTGTGCCGCCGCCGATCGATGACCGTTGCGCCGCCACAAGATGCCGACGGTGCGCTTGGGCTGCGGTTCGGTGAGCCGCACGGTGTTCAGGCCGGCCGGCTCGACGATGGCGCCGGCGGCGAGAACGGTGGCAAGACCGGAATCGCGCGTGGTCGCGAGGATCGGTTCGATCGCGTTCATCTCCAGCACGACCTGCGCCTGGAGCTGGTTTTCACCGAGGAAACGATCGACGAACTGGCGCGCGCCGAACTCCGGCGTGAGCAGAACCAGCGGCAGCTTGCCCAATTCGCGCATCGGCATCGATTTGCGGCCGGCCAAAGGATGCTTCGAGCCGACCACGAGCACCAGTTCCTCGTCGAACAGGCGCTCGGCCTCGATGTCTTCGTTGTCGCCGGCGATGTAGGCGACCGCCATATCGAGCTCGCCATTGACGAGATCGCGTTCCATTTCGCTGCGCGGCACCAGGCGCGCGGTGACATGAACGCCCGGATAGCGCAGCGCGAATTCCGACAGGATCGGCGGCAGCATGGAATGCGAGAAGGAGTGAAAGACCGCCATGCGCAACGTGCCGCGCATCAGACCCTCGAGCTCGGAAATGGCGAGCCGGCTCTGCTCGATTTCCTTGAGGATGCGCTCGCAATAGGGTTTGAACAGGCGCCCGGCGGCGGTGAGCTCGACCTCCTTGCCGCCACGTTCGAACAGGACGGTGCCGACGATCTGCTCGAGCTGCTTTATCTGCTGCGACAGAGTGGGCTGGGTTATGTGCAAGCGCCCCGCCGCACCCGTAAAGCTGCGGGCATCCGCGATCGCGAGAAAATAGCGAAGATGACGTAGTTCCATGACGTAGTTCCATGTTGCCCAACACGCACCAGTCCTGCAAGCTAGAGACCGCCCGTCACTTTTATCCCCTGTTCGCTGAACGAGGGGTGGCCGAAATCATCTGCCGCCCGCCTTCAGGCCACACTCCCACAGCGCGGGCAGGCGGCCGAATGACAGGCGCGACACCAGGCTTTACCGCAGGACTGGCAGGGAGCTTGCCCGCTCACATCGGTGAGATGCAGACGATCGTCGCAGACCAGACGCGCCCGCCCATCTCCCAGTCCCCAGTCGCAGGGTGGCGGCTCGATCATGCGGATGGCCGGATGCCAGTCGATGTGGATGACCCGTTCGCCCTTGCGCCTTTTGATCAGCACATCGTAGCGATGCACGGGGGCGAAGAGTACCAGCCCCTGTATCCAATCGACGCTCGCCCGCAAAGCGTAATTGTGGCGTAGATCATCGAGCTTGGCGGCGTATTCGCGCTCGATGGCGGCGATCCGCATGGTCTCGCGGTTGCGTTCGGCTGCCGTTTTTTCGCCCGGCGTTGATCCGAGTGCGGCAAGTTTCATCTGCGCGGTCCGGCGAAGATCGTTGTGATACTCGTGAATCCGTCCGCGATCACGGTCGAGCCGGCGGCGCATGGCGTTGAGGAAGGGCTTGAGATCGAGACGCACGCGATGGTCTACCAGCGGCGCAACCCGCGCCGCGAGCGTTGTCGCACCCCAGGCCGCGCCTGCGGCCTGCCGGATGTCCGGCTCGGGCACCCGCCACTGCACGACGCTCGCCAACAGCGCGCGCAGCCGGCCCAGAAGGTCGCCGTCCATGACCGCGCCGGTACCCTGGTTGAAACCGAGCCAGAGCAGCCCCTCGCGCTTTTCGTCGGACATGGCGGTGTAGCGAAAAGCAAGCAGCAGGCAGCGTGTCCAAGCCGGCTTGGCGCCTTGCAGGCGCCAGACGGCGTTGGGCAGATCGAGTGCGCGGTCGATAAGGCGCTCCGGGTCGCTCGGCACTGCGGCAGTGTCGTCAACAACAAGCTGGCGCTCGGCGAAGCGGCCGCGCTCGCCAAGGAGGGCGCCGAAGCGATCACGAGACCGATCGGCATGGCGCCGGCCGGCAGCGTGGCGCCAAATCCAAGCCGCGAAAATTCCGGAAAGTCCATCGCCGCGCGCAGCGGCTTGGGCGCCAGCACATCGAGCCCATCCGGCTCCACCGGCTCGATGGCCGCGCCCTCGCTCTCCAGCAAGTCGGCAACGAAATCGCGCAACGCTCCCATTGTTCGTCCTCACGCCGCCTCGAAATCCTCGCCGAACAGTTTCTCGTCGAGCGCCTTGGCGTCCTCGTGCTGTTGGCGCGCCTGTTCGAGCCGCTGGCCAAGCGCCTCGAACGCCTGCAGACGGGCGGCCTCGGTCGCCCCCAGCCATGCATCCAGCACCATGTCGGGGAATTCGCGCTCCTCCTCCAGGCCGCCGAGGATGGCGCCGACCTCCCCAACGACCAGCTCGAACATCGTTCACAATGCTCGCAGCCTCAGCGACCTCAAGGCGCCGCCCGGCAACCGACTGGAACGCCTGGCGGGCGACCGCAAAGGGCAACACAGCATCCGGATCAACGACCAATACCGGATCTGCTTTCATTGGCGGGATGGCGACGCTTACGACGTCGAGATCGTCAATTATCACTGAGGAGACTTGAAAAATGGCCGATTTTCCTCCAGCTCATCCCGGCGAGGTCCTGCGTGAGGACTTCTTGAAGCCGCTTGATCTCTCCCAGTACGCCCTCGCCAAGGCGGTCGGGGTTCCGCAGATTCGCATCAGCGAGATCGTCAACGGCAAGCGCGCCATCACGCCCGATACCGCTCTCAGGCTGGCGCGATATTTCGGGACCAGCGCCGAATTCTGGATGGGCATGCAGGCAACCTACGATCTCGAAATGGCCCGCGATCAGGTCGGTAAGAAAATCAACGCGCGGGTTCAACCAAGGGCGGCATAGCGGGCGTCCGCTGCGGGTTTCTGGCCGGCGAGACGATCAAGCCGCGCGCACAAACTTGCCGAAGTGCTTCTCGGCAGCCTTGCAATAGGCAGCATGCACTTCGACGGCTGTTTGGAACACGCCCAGGTGATGAACGCGCCCGTCGGCGTGGATCTGAGCGACAAATTTCTTCAGCTGCTTCTTGTAGTGGACGCCTTTGTATCCGCACACGTTATTTATGCGCCTACGCGAGTTCTGCGCGCTCTCGCTATTGGTTGCGACTCTTAGATTGACGAAGCGATTGTCCGACCGCTTACCGTTGATGTGATCGATGTGCCCGACAGGCCACTCGCTTGTGACGTAGAGCCAGGCCACCCCCGTCAGCTGGGAAATCCGCAACGTGTCAAAGCGTTAGACAGCGTTGGCGCGTGGATTCCGGTTGGGTGGCTTCCCAAAATTTTTTGCTGGCGGCGGCGAAATTCCGGGCCTTTGCCCCCCAGCATGCAGTTTTGTCCCAGGGAGGGCCCGTGATTTCAAAGAGTTAGCAGATTCGGAAGCGTACCGTCTCGCGGGACGAAACCATTGACACGACGTACCGCCTCGCGGTACGTTCAGCCGTGATCAAGAGCTTCGCAGACAAGCGCACCGCAGCGATCTTCGCAGCCTACGCTGTGCGTGGGCTGCCGTTGCAGATTCAAGGGCGCGCCCGCGCGAAGCTTCTGGCGGTCGATGCCGCGAAACGACTCGACGATCTGCGCGTGCCGCCCGGCAACCGTCTAGAGGCTTTGCGCGGCGACCGCCATGGCCAACACAGCATCCGCATCAACGATCAGTGGCGGCTCTGCTTCGAGTGGCGGGATGGCGAAGCGTGGGACGTCGAGGTTGCCGACTGTCATTGAGGAGCGAAGTCATGACCATCAAGCGTGACGATATCGATAAACGGAAAGTCGACTTCTCGGATGTCCGGTCCGGCCGTCGGCTACCGCCGGTTCATCCCGGCGAGATCCTGCGCGATGAGTTCCTGACGCCCATGGGGATCAGCGTCTACGAGCTTGCCAATGCGATCAAGGTGCCGCGCTCGCGAACGAACGACATCGTGCTCGGACGCCGCGCGATTACAACTGACACCGCGATGCGTCTTGGACGGTACTTCGGCGTGTCGCCTGAGTTCTGGATCAATCTACAGGCCCGCTACGATCTCGATGTTGCCGATCGCACCATGCGGCGGCGAATCGAACAGGAGGTTGCTCCGCGAGTAGCATAACGAACGCGGGTGGCTTCAGGAACGATCGGCGCTCGTCTCGCGATCATGCCAATGACAGTACCTTGCCGCGTTGCTATTCGCGTGGTGCGCGAGCTGTAATCCACGCGGCCAGCATCTGCCGCTCCTTGATGGTGATCTCGGTGATGTTGCCGGGCGGCATGGCGTGCGACCGCACGGCATAGATGTCGATCAGTCCGGCATGCAGTCTGATCTGCGCCGGATCGTCGAGCCGCACGCCTTTCGGCGGACTTGTGAAGCCGGCCCACACCGGCTCGCTGGCGTGGCACATGCTACACCGGGAAATCACGATCTCTTGCACAACAGCGAATTTCGGCGTTTCCGGCAGCGTGCTGCTCTTGTTGCCCGACGGGCCGGCCGCCGACAGCCAGGCGATCGCGACGATCCCAGCGGCCGCGACGACCCAGGTCCACCACGGGCTACCTTTTCCGGCGTGACGCGAATTGAAGAAGTGGCGAATCACGGGGCCGATCAACAGAACGATCGCGACGATCAACCAATTGAACCGGGTCGCAAAAAACAGCGGGTAATGGTTGCTCAACATCAGAAAAACGACCGGCAGCGTGAGATAGTTGTTGTGAACGGAGCGCTGTTTGCCAGCCGCACCCCATTTCGGATCGGGCGGCGTGCCGGCGATCAGGCAGGCGATGGTCTTCTTCTGGTAGGGGATGATGACGACGAATACATTCGCCACCATGATGGTGCCGATCAGCGCGCCGATCTGGGTGAAGGCGCCGCGTCCGCTGAACACGTGGGTGAAGGCGTAAGTGACTCCGACCAGGAAGACGTAGCCGATCAGCGAGAGCGCGATTTCATGCTGGCCGAGCGGCGAGCGGCACAGCGCTTCATAGGCGAGCCAGGCCACCGCCAGGCTGACAAAGGCGATCGCCGCCGCCTGCGGCGCCGTGAGGTCCAGCACCGACTTGTCGACCAGGAAAAGTTCGGCGTTGAAGTAATAGACGACGACCAGCAGCGCGAAGCCGGAAAGCCAGGTCGTATAGGCCTCCCATTTGAACCAAGTCAGCTCGTCGGGCATGCGCGCCGGTGCGACCAGGAACTTGATCATCTGATAGAAGCCGCCGCCGTGGACCTGCCAGGCTTCGCCTTTCACGCCTTCGGGCTGGCCCGCGCGCGTGCGCAGGCTGAGATCGAGGTGGATGAAATAGAACGAGCTGCCAATCCAGGCCATGGCCGCGATCACGTGCAGCCAGCGGAGCAGAGCACTCAGCCACTCGGTTACGACGACATCCACGTCTAACGCCTTTCTAGAGAAACCGATTGCTATCGACTGGTCGGCCATGATTGCGCGCGTCTACGCGGCCTCGATACGCACGCTTTTGGCGCCTTCCCACAGCGTCAAGCGACCGAGCGCGGCGAGCTTGTCGAGGTCGGAGGTGATGGTGATGAAATGATTGCCGGCGAGCTGGCCCACCTTGCTGGCAAAACGCACGCCGCCATAGGCGAGCAGGATCTCGGTCTCGCTGATGCCGCCGGGATAGACGATCATCTGGCCGGGCGCCGGGAAGCTGGTGTGGTTTTCGTAAGTCAAGCCGAAGTCGTGTTCGCCCAGCGGCATCCAGACCGCCTCGCCGCTCCAGCGTACATGGATCACTTTGTTTTCGTAGGGCAGCAGCCTGCGGAAAACCGCGCAGGTCTTGGGCGCCGCCGCCGTCTCGAAGCGCGCCTCGAAAGTGTACGGCCCCGCGACGATGCGCAGCCGGTCGGATGCATTCGTTGTCATAGTCTTGCGTCTTGTAGAACTTTCAGATTGGAGCAATCTTCATGCCACACTAAGGCGCTTGCGCGACCGAAGGAAGCCATCCGACGGCCGCCATAGTGGAGAATCCGCCGGGATGCGGTTGAGGCTTTGCCGGTCATGGCGCATGCTCGCGCGACGGTTCAAACCCAGATGGTGCCCGCCGAACGATGTCCTCCGCCCCTGATTATCCGCGTGATTTGATCGGCTACGGCCGCAATCCGCCCGACCCGCGCTGGCCCGGCCGCGCGCGCGTGGCCGTCCAGTTCGTCATCAATTATGAGGAAGGCGGCGAGCGCTCGATCCTGCACGGCGACCGCGAATCGGAGGCCTTTCTGTCCGACGTCCTGGGCGCGCAGCCCTGGCCCGGACAGCGGCACATGAACGTCGAGTCCATGTACGAATACGGCTCGCGCGCCGGCTTCTGGCGGCTGTGGCGCATGTTCACCGCGCGCAAGCTGCCCGCGACCATCTTCGGCGTGGCCACCGCGCTCGCCCGTCATCCGGAGGCGGTCGCCGCCATGCAGGAGGCGCAATGGGAAATCGCCAGCCACGGGTTGAAATGGATCGACTACAAGGACGTGGGTGAGGTGGAGGAACGCACGCATCTGGCGGAGGCGATCCGGATTCGCTCCGAGGTCACCGGGACGCGGCCGCTCGGCTGGTATACCGGGCGCAGTTCCGTCAACACGCTGCGGGCAGTGCTCGATGACGGCGGTTTCCTCTATTCGTCGGATTCCTATGCCGACGATCTGCCCTATTGGGTGATGGGCCCGAAGGGGCCGCATCTCATCGTTCCTTACACGCTCGACGCTAACGACATGCGTTTCATCAATCCGCAGGGCTTCGGTTCGGGCGACGAATTCTTCGCTTATCTGCGCGATGCTTTCGATGTGCTCTATGCCGAAGGCGAGACGGCGCCGAAGATGATGTCGGTCGGTCTGCATTGCCGCCTGGTCGGACGTCCCGGCCGGGCTCTGGCCTTGCAACGCTTCCTCGATCATGTGGCCGGTCACGACCGCGTCTGGATTGCGACGCGTCTCGACATCGCGCGCCATTGGCATCGCGAGCACAAGGCGCTCGCCGATAACGCTCCGGTGGTCACATGAGCGAAACGATCTCGCTCGATCAGTTGAACGCGGCGGATGCTGCGGGTTTCCTCGCTGCGCTCGGCGGCATCTACGAGCATTCGCCCTGGGTGGCGGAGGCTGCGTTCGCGCACCGCCCGTTCGCGAGTTTGAAGGACCTGCACGAGACCATGCGCGCGGCCTTGCTGTCGGCTGACGACGCGGCAAAGCGCGCGGTGCTCAATGCGCATCCCGATCTCGCCGGCAAGGCGGCGCGCACCGGCACGCTGACCGCGGATTCGACGCGCGAGCAGAGCTCGGCCGGGCTCGACCGTCTCAACGAGCGCGAGTTCGACGCCTTCCACCGTCTCAACGGCGCTTATCGCGACAGGTTCGGTTTTCCCTTCATCGTCTGCGTGCGCCGCCACACCAAGGATTCGATCTTCGCGCAGTTCGAGCAGCGGCTGAAAAACGATATTGCCACCGAATTCGAGACCGCACTGGACGAAGTCGGCCGCATCGCTGCGCTGCGTCTCGACCGGCATGTCGACGCGTCCGACCGCCTGCCGGTGCACGGGCGCCTGTCGACGCATGTGCTCGACACCTATCATGGCCGGCCGGCGCAAGGCGTTGCCGTCGAACTTCACGAGCTGTCGTCGTCCGGTGAAGGCCGCGTCGTGGCGACGGCGACGACCAATGCGGATGGCCGTACCGACGCGCCGCTGATCGCGGGCCGCCCGGTGCCGATCGGGCGTTATGCCTTACGCTTCGCTCTGGGCGACTATTTCGCCGCCCTTGGCGTGGCGATGACCGAGCCGCGTTTCCTCGATGTCGTGCCGATCGAGTTCGCGGTGGCGGACGCGGAAGGCGGTTACCACGTGCCGCTAGTGGCGACGCCATGGAGTTATTCGACCTATCGCGGCAGCTAGCGCGTTCCGTACATGCGGTCGCCGACATCGCCGAGTCCCGGCAGGATGAAGCCGGTCGCGTCGATCTCCTCGTCGATAGCCGCGGTCAAGATCAGCACATCGGGATGATGGGCGCGCAAGTTCTCGATCGCCGCCGGCGTCGCCAGCAGGCAAACGATGCGCACTGCTTTCGCGCCGCTCTCCTTCAGCCGGTCGACCGCGGCCACCGCGGAATTCCCCGTCGCCAGCATGGGATGCAGGATCAAGGTCAGCCGGTCAGCAATGTCTTCCGGCGCCTTGAAGAAATATTCGACGGCGACGAGCGTGCGCGGATCGCGGTAGACTCCGACATGCGCAACACGCGCCGAGGGCACAAGCGTGAGCATGCCGTCGAGGAAGCCCATGCCGGCGCGGCCGACTGGCGCCAGCACCAGCTTCTTGCCCGCGAGCACGCGCGATTTCATGCTGGCGAGCGGCGTCTCGACCTCGACCGTCTCCAGCGGCAGGTCGCGCGTGACTTCGTAGCACAGCAGCGTGCCGATCTCGTTGAACAGCTCGCGAAAGACCTTGGTCGAGCGCGTCCGGTCACGCAGCAAGGTCAGCTTGTGCTGCACCAGCGGATGATCGATGACGGTGACGCCTTGCATGGCAAACCTCGCCTCAAAAAACGGTGCCGTCGTTGATCACTTCGATCGGCGGCTGTCCGTCCGCGCGCTTTTCCTTGGCGAGCTTGCGGCCGGCCGCCCAGGTGCCGCCCTCGAGCAGCGCGCCGAGCGGGAAGTCCGCCGCCGATACGTCGAGCCGGTCGCGCACGGACGGCAGCAGGCGGTCGAGCAGCGCGACGGTGAGCGCGCGCCATTCGACCACGGCTTCGGAATCGACGGGCAGGGGGCCTGTGACGGGCGCGCGCGACGTGATCACCTCGGCATCGACGAACAGCCCGCCATTGCGGTATTCGGCAAGCCCGGTGAGGCCGTCGATGTCCGTTACCGTAAGCCCCGCCTGCTGCAACGGCTCGATCAGCGAATAGCTCAGCCATTGCGACAGCTTGTGCAGCGGCATCAGCCCGTTGCTCGCGTCGTCGCGCTTGATGCCGCGATGGCGCCAGGTGTCGCCAAGCGCAATACCGGCGAGCGTCAGCCGACCGGTCCAGATCGGGCCGAGATGGATCAACAGCGCGTGCAGCATCGCGGAGGCGGCGAGTGTCTTGCCGTCGGCCGCCGCGGCGAGATGATCGAACAGGCCGCCTGCCCGCGCGTCGTCCGTGCGGGCAAAGACATGCGGGTTATCGAGCATGGTTTGTCCCAGCCGCGCCAGCAGGGCGGCGCGGCCGTCGAGGCCGGTCAGCGGATTGTCCGCGCCGGCCTGGAAGCCGCGCGCCAGATCGGCTCCGGTGAGCACGGCCAGGCGGCTGGCGTCGGCCCGCAAGGGATCGCACGCGTCGGCGGAAAACAGACCCGTCTCGAACATCCGGAGGCTCGCGAGCGCCAGACCCTCCGAGCGGCCGGCGACGAGCCCGGTCGCCGCGTCGCGATAGCGCCAGGAGGCGCCGGCCCCGGCATCGAGCAGCACGGAGACGATCGCAAGATCGAATGCCGCGCGCGCGCGCGCCGGCGCATCGCGCCACGCCGTGCGTGCCGCCGCTTCCGCCCAAAGGCCGCGCCCGCCGAACACGAAATGCCGCCAGCGCGCATGCAGCGGCACTTTTAGCGTCGGATAGTTGTTGCGGATGACGGAGGCGACGAAGTCGGCCGTCCGCGCCAGCCGGTCGAGATCGACCTTAAAATGCGCCAACGCGTCCGCAGCGCCGAGCGCGAGGATCTCGTGCGCCCGTTCGCGCACCGCCGTCGCCGACAAAAGCGACAGCGCCGCTATGCGTTCGGAATCGAGCCTATGGGCGACGGCGCTAATGGCTAGAACTCGTTCAGATCGCGGCCGACGACCGCCTTGAGGTCTTCGGCGCTCGGCGTGGTCTCGGGCGTGTAATAGCCGGCGGCCTTTTTCGCTTCGAGCTCGACCTGCGCGTCCGGCGGAACGAGCGCGGCCGGAATCGGCACGCGCTCTCCGATCTCGATGCCGGATTCGGTAATGGCGTCGTACTTCATGTTCGACATCGACACCAAGCGGTCGATGCGCGTGATGCCGAGCCAATGCAGCACGTCGGGCATCAATTGCTGGAAGCGCGCGTCCTGCACGCCGGCCACGCATTCCGTGCGCTCAAAATAGGTGGCGGCCTGATCGCCGCCTTCCTGCCGTTTTCGCGCATTGTAGACCAGGAACTTGGTGACCTCGCCGAGCGCGCGGCCTTCCTTGCGATTGTAGACGATAAGGCCGGCGCCGCCGCGCTGCGCGTCCTTTACGCATTCGGCGATGCCGTGGATGAGATAAGGCCGGCAGGTGCAGATGTCGGAACCGAACACGTCGGAACCGTTGCATTCGTCATGCACGCGGCAGGTCAGTGTCCTCTTGCAGTCCGCGACCGCCGACGGATCGCCGAAGATGTAGAGCGTGATGCCGCCGATCGGCGGCAGGAAGACGGAAAGATCGGGCCGCGTGACCAGTTCGGGATAGATGCCGCCGGTCTGCTCGAACAGCGTGCGCCGCAGTTTGTCTTCGCTCACCTTGAAGCGCTCGGCGATGCCGGGCAGGTGCCACACCGGATCGACCGCGGCCTTGGTGACGGAAATATCGCCGCCCTTGCGCACGATTTCGCCGTCGGTTTCGACGCCCCAGGCTTTGCTGGCGAATTCCGGAATGGTCAGCCGCGCCTTGGTTACGGCGATGCTCGGCCGGAGATCGAGCCCGCTGCCGATCTCCTCGGCGAAATCCTGCGCCACCCGGTGGCCCCAGGGATCGAGCGAGACGATGCGGCCGGGCTCGCTCCATTGCGGGAACGGACCGATATCGACGACCGGCGCGGTGTTGGTGAGATCGGGCCTTGCGATCGGGTTGAGCGCGCCCGAGGATACGGCCAGCGCGCGATAGAGCGCGTAGGAACCGCCATGGGCTCCGATGACGTTGCGATCGTTCGGGGAGGTCACCGTGCCGATGATCGGACCGCGTTCGCGTGCGGCGGCTCCCCATCGGAGCGGGTAGCGGCCTGGTGAGCGGTGTCCGGGATGCGACGTGAGCCGGATATGGCCGCTTCGGTTCGTGGACATCAGCTTGCCCCACAAAAGCAAAAAGCCCCTTTCGGCGATTGCCGAACAGCGGCTTCAAAAAAACAATATATAGCAGACTGACGATTTGCTCAAGGGCGTCAATGCATATTGAATTTGCTAGGTTGCCTATCGAAGAGGCGAAAGGGCCCCAGCCTTGGAATTCCGTCAGATCCGTTACGCACTTGCCGTCGCGAAAGAACGCAGCTTCACCAAGGCGGCGGAGCGGTTGAACATTTCGCAGTCGGCGGTGAGCGAGCAAATAAAGCTCTTGGAGGAGGAGGCGGGCTTTCCGCTGTTCCGCCGCACCGGGCGAGGCATCGACATCACCGAGCGCGGACGCACCTTCCTCTACGAAGCCGAGCGCGTCGTCGGCGACGTGCTGAGCCTGACCGATACCGCGCGCCGCCTGCGCGGCGCCATTCTCGATACGCTGACCATCGGCATGGGCTCCGGCATGGCGCCGATCTTCATGCCGCGGCTGTTTAAGAATGTCGGCGAAACGCTGCCGGGCGCACGGCTGGAAATCCTCACGGCGCCGACCAAGAACATCTACAACGACCTGCACGAAGAACGCATCGATGCCGGCATCGCCATCGAATCGGAGCCAGAGCGCGTGCCGGTGGGGCTGGTGTTCGACCGGTTGACGGTTGTCGAGATGGTGTTGATCGCGCATCCCGAGCACCCGTTGACGCGCGCGAAGCAGCCGATCGACGTCGGACGGCTGGTGTCCGAGCCGATCGTGATGAACGAATTGACCGTCGGCTATGGTCAGGTGGTGATGTCGTTGTTCAACGATATCGGCACGCGGCCCAATATTCTGGCCATCGCCGACAATATCGATACGCTCAAGGCCATCGTGCAGTCGGGCAAAGGCATCGCCATCGTGCCGCGTCCCTGCACCGACAACGAAGTGGCGCTGGGCGTGCTCAAGACCATGGCCGTCACGCCGCCGTGCAGTGTCGCATTGTCGCTCTATCGCCGCCGGCAGCCGCTGTCGCGCCGCAAGGAAAGCTATCTGGCGGCCCTGCGCGAGGCGCTGGCGGATTAATAGCCCATCTATCGGAAAACCAGATAGCAGCATCGCTAATCGGTTTTGGACTTGCCCGCGCAAGCCTGCCGATAATCCCCGCATGACCGAGAGCAAGCCCCGTTTCCGGATCGGGATCGATACCGGCGGCACCTTCACCGATATCGTTTCCGTCGATTCCGCCAGCGGCACCATGCAGGTGACCAAGGTCGCCTCGACGCCGCACAATCCCGCGGTCGGGTTGGTGCGCGGCGTCAATGCCGTACTCGAGGCCGCCTCCGCCGGCCCCGACGCGGTGCTCGGCTTCGCGCACGGCACCACGGTTGCCACCAATGCCTTGCTGCAAGGCGACATCCGCTCGCTCGGGCTGATCGTCACCGCGGGCTTCCGCCACATCCTGGAGATCGCGCGCCAATCGGTGCCCGAGGGCTACGGCAATTCCTATTTCTGGGTGAAGCCGGACCGGCTGGTGCCGCTGCAATTCGTGCGCGAGGCGGGCGGCCGGCTGAACTTCCGCGGCGAGGAGCTGCGCCCGCTCGACGAAGACAGCGTGCGCGAGGCGGCACGCTTTTTCCGCCGGCACGGCGTGCAGGCGATCGGCATCTGCCTGATGCACTCTTACGCCAATGACGTGCATGAGCGGCGCGTCGCGGAGATTGTTGGCGAGGAATATCCGGACGCGGTGCTGTCGCTGTCCTGCGCTGTACTGCCAGAGTACCGCGAATACGAGCGCGCTGTGACCACGCTGGTGGACGCGTTCGTCAAACCTTATCTCGACCGTTATCTCAAACGCGTGCATGACGAATTAGGGCCGCTGCGCGACAAGCCGTTTCTGGTGATGCAGTCGTCGGGCGGCGTAGCGAGCGCCGAACAGATCCTGCGCAAGCCGATCACCACGGCGCTGTCAGGTCCGGCCGCGGGCGCACTCGGCAGCGCGGTGATCGCGGAAGTCGCGGGTTTTCCCGATCTGGTGACGCTCGACGCCGGCGGCACGTCGACCGATTTCTGCCTGATCGAAAATGCCAGGCCGCATCTCACCAACGGCGGCTCGGTCGGGCCATTCCCGGTCCGTATCCCCATGATCGACATCGCCACCATCGGCATCGGCGGCGGCTCGATCGCCTGGATCAGCCGCGAGGGCCACCTCAAAGTCGGCCCGCGCAGCGCCGGAGCGGTGCCGGGGCCGATGTGCTACCCGAGCGGCGGCGATGAACCTGCCATTACCGACGCCAATGTCGTGCTCGGGCGCATTCCGCCGGCACTTATCGGCGGCGGCATCGCGCTCAATGTCGAGCGCGCCCGATCCGGGCTCGCGGCGCTGGCGAAGCGGCTACCCGGCGGCATGAGCGTCGAGCAGCTTGCCCACGGCATCATCGAGATCGCCAATTGGAGTCAGGCGAACGCCATCCGCCAGATGACCGTCCAGCGCGGCATCGACCCGCGCGGCTTCGCGCTGCTGTCGTTCGGCGGAGCGGGGCCGGCGCAATCGCCGGCGGTGATGGAATTGCTCGGCATGAAGGCCTGCATCGTGCCGCCCAATCCAGGCAACCTGTCGGCTTTCGGGTTGCTTGCGGTCGACTGGCGCACCGATCACATCATCACCAAGGTGATGCACGAGGACAGCATCGATCTTTCCGCCGTCGCGGCGCACTATGCCGCACTCGAGCGCGAGGCGACCGAGACGCTTAAGCGTGACGGCATCGACCCTTCGCGCATTCGAATCCTACGCGAGGCCGATGTTCGCTATGCCGGCCAATCGATGGAAGTGCGCGTGCCGGCGCCCGGCGGCAAGGTGGACGAAGCTTTCCTTGCGCAACTCATCGAAGCCTTCAACGCCGTGCATTTGCGCACCTTCGGCTACAATTATGCCGGCCAGCAAAAGATCGAGCTGGTCAATCTCTGCGTCTCCGGTTTCGGGGTCATCGAACGTCCTCACATGCCCGAGCTCGCGTCCGGCGCGGCCGATCCCGCGCCCAAGGGCCGGCGGCCGGTCTATTTCGGCACGGCATTCATAGACACGCCAATCTACGACCGCGCCGCGCTGTCGCCCGGCAACCGTCTCGAAGGTCCGGCTGTCGTCGAAGAGTTCGGTTCGACGACGGTGGTTTTTCCGGGACAGCGGATCGAGGTCGATCGGCACGGCATCTTGATTATCCGCGCATCACGGGAAGCGCCGTCACCATGAACATGCGGACCGTTCCGTCCTCCTCGAAGCCCTGGCCGACGGCGCCGCAGCGCGCCGCAGCATCAGTCGATCCGATCGTGCTGCAGATCGTCGAAGGCACGCTCAATTCCATCGAGGCGGAGATCGAATTCGCCATCGAGCGCACCGCGCGCTCGCCGATGATCCGCGAGGCGCACGACTATCGCGTCGGCCTGTTCGACAAATATTGCCGCAAGCTCACCGGCCGTTCCTATTCCGCCATGCCGAACGCGGTAGTACGCGATTTCCCGCCGCACACGATGAAGCCCGGCGACGTGTTCCTGATGAACGACACGTACCTCACCGAAGGCTCGATCGGCCATTTGCCCGACCTGTGCTCGACGGTGCCGGTGTTCCACGACGACGAGGTGGTCGCCTATATCCAGGCCTTCGGCCATCACGACGACGTCGGCGGGCGCGTGCCGGGCTCCATGCCGGGCACGGCGGTGACCGTGTTCGAGGAAGGCCTTGCCATCCCGCCGGTCAAGCTCTACAGCGAGGGCGTGCGCAACGACGGCATCATGACCATCCTGCGCCGCAATACGCGTGTGCCGGAGATGCTGTCCGCCGACATCGACAGCGAGGTACAGGCCTGCGTCATGGGCGCGCGCCGCATGGCCTCGCTGTTCGAGCGTTTCGGCCGCGAGCAGGTGGAAGCTTGCTTCCAGGCCATCCTCGACAAGTGCC
>JAKAHJ010000180.1 GCA_021815055.1 Pseudomonadota bacterium
GTAGAGCGTGTCGATCAAGAGCGTCGACTTGCCGCCGCCGGAGACGCCGGTGACGCAGGTGAACAGGCCGAGCGGGATCTCGGCGGTGACGTTCTTCAAGTTGTTGCCGCGTGCGTTGACCACGCGCAGCATCCGGCGCGGATTGGGTGCGCGCCGTTCGGGGATCGCCACGCCCAGTTCGCCGGAGAGATATTTGCCGGTCCATGAGTTGGACGCGGCGATCAGGTCGGCCACGCTGCCCTCGGCCACCACATGGCCGCCATGGATGCCGGCGCCGGGGCCGATGTCGAGCACATGGTCGGCGAGACGAATGGCGTCCTCGTCGTGCTCGACCACGATCACGGTGTTGCCGAGGTCGCGCAGGCGCTTGAGGGTTTCCAGGAGCCGCGCATTGTCGCGCTGGTGCAGGCCGATGCTCGGCTCGTCCAATACGTAAAGCACGCCGGTCAGCCCCGAGCCGATCTGCGAGGCGAGGCGAATGCGCTGGCTCTCGCCGCCCGACAGCGTGCCCGAAGCGCGCGCGAGCGTGAGATAGTCGAGGCCGACATCGACCAGGAACTTGAGCCGCTCGCGGATTTCCTTCAGCACGCGCGTGCCGATCTCGTTCTGTTTGGCGTTGAGTTGATCGGGCAGGGCGGTCACCCATTCACCGGCCCTGCGCACGCTCATCTCGGCGATGTCGGCGATCGTCTTGCCGGCGATCTTCACGCACAGCGCTTCGGGCTTGAGCCGCGCGCCGTGGCAGGCCTTGCAGGGCACGTCGGTGAAATATTTCTGCAACTCCTCGCGCGCCCACTCGCTTTCGGTTTCCTTGAAGCGGCGCTCGAGATTGGTAATCACGCCTTCGAACGGTTTCTTCGTCGTGTAGCCGCGAAGACCGTCGTCATAGGTGAATTTGATCTCGTCCTCGCCCGAGCCGTAGAGGATCGCCTCCTGCGTCTTCTTCGGCAGGTCCTTCCATTTGCTGTCGAGCGTGAAGCGGTAGTGCTTGCCGAGCGCTTCCAGCGTCTGGATGTAATAAGGCGACGACGATTTCGCCCAGGGCGCGATAGCGCCCCGGCGCAGCGTGGCGTCCTTGTCGGGAATGACCAGATCGGCGTCAATGTGCTGCTCGACGCCGAGGCCGCCGCATTCCGGACAGGCGCCGAACGGATTGTTGAACGAGAACAGCCGCGGCTCGATCTCCGGAATGGTGAAGCCGGACACCGGGCAGGCGAATTTTTCCGAGAAGATCAGGCGGCGCGCATCGGCGGCGGCGGCGGCGGCGAGCTTGGTCTTTTTGCCCTCGTCCTTCGAGATGGCCCTTCGGGCCTCCTCAGGACGAGGAGCGCTTTTACCCTCGGCTCGCGCAGGCCTTTGATCCTCATCCTGAGGAGCGGCCGAAGGCCGCGTCTCGAAGGATGAGGCCCCCGGCGCATCCGCCAATTCCACCACCGCCAAGCCATCGGCGAGCTTCAAACACTGCTCGAGCGAATCCGCCAGCCGTGTCGCGATGTCGGGCCGCACCACCAGCCGGTCGACCACCACGTCGATGTCGTGGGTGAATTTCTTGTCGAGCAGCTTGACCTCCTGGATCTCGTGGAAGGCGCCGTCGATCTTCACGCGCTGATAGCCCTTGCGCAGGAACTCGGCCAATTCCTTCTTGTACTCGCCCTTGCGCCCGCGCACGACCGGCGCCAGCACATAGATGCGCGTACCTTCGGGCAGCGCCAGCACGCGATCGACCATCTGGCTGACGGTCTGGCTCTCGATCGGCAGGCCGGTCGCGGGCGAATAGGGCACGCCGATGCGCGCCCACAGCAGGCGCATGTAGTCGTGGATCTCGGTGACGGTGCCGACGGTGGAGCGCGGGTTTTTCGACGTGGTCTTCTGTTCGATCGAGATGGCGGGCGAGAGGCCGTCGATCTGGTCGACGTCCGGCTTCTGCATCATCTCGAGGAATTGCCGCGCATAGGCCGACAGGCTCTCGACATAGCGCCGCTGGCCCTCGGCATAGATGGTGTCGAAGGCGAGCGACGACTTGCCCGAGCCGGACAGGCCGGTGAACACCACCAGCCGGTCCCGCGGGATCGTAACGTTGATGTTCTTGAGATTGTGCTCGCGCGCGCCGCGAATGGTGATGGCGCGGGCGTCGCGGGCGGCCTTGGCGGCTTTGGCGCTCGTGTCGAAAAGATCGTTCATTGACGTGCACGCGTCCCTGGCCCTGGCGCCAAGGCGCGGCGGGCGGATCGAACCGGCGCGGCGGCGCTTCGCGCGCACACCGCTATGAGAACGTAGTGAGAACAATGTACTGGCGCCAGCGCGAAGTTAGCCGAGCGGCCATGTTTTGGGGAAAACGGGAGCAACTGAACGGGAGATAGTGGTGCAGGGCGAAATTGCAAAGCCCGGCGCGTGCGCGCGGCTCGGACAGACGCTGGCGCGGCATTGGAGCCTGGCTGGCGGCGATCAAACGCGAGACGGGTAGCTGGCGCTGGATGGCGGTCACTTTCGGCTATATGCTGGCGCTCGCCTATGCCGCGGCGTTCGTTACCTATCAAGTCGCGGCGGCGCTCGGCGCCGGACATGATTGCCTGGGCGCCGGCCGGCGCGGGAGACGGATGATGCGTGCAAAAACCTTAATTGGCGCCGGGGTGGCGGCCATGCTCGTGTCCCCCGCCGCGGCGGAACTCAAGAAAATCCCGTATGCGGCGGTCAAGGTCCAGCTCGAGGAAGCCTACAAGCCGGACGCCGCATTCGAGCAGATGCGCAAGGCCTTCATCGATGCGACGCGCAAGAAGGACGCTAATGCGCTGTTCGCGCTGGTGTCGCCGGGCTTCGCCTGGACCGCCGATGGCGCTTTGGCGGAGGACGCCGATCCCGGCCGCTCGCCGCTGCACAATTTCAAGGTACTGTTCGGATTTCGGGCATTCGGCAAGGACGCCGACGGTGGCATGAGCGACGGCCCGTATTGGGACGACCTGAGCGATTTCGCCACCGACGACAGTTTCTACACGGTCGATCAGGGCCCCGGCATCGTGTGCGGTCCGATGGCGGCGAATGTCGACGACGAGGACAAGCTCGATCAGGCGCGCAGCAAGATCGAGACCGGCGGCGACGTCGCCGACTGGTATTTCGTTGTGCGCGAGACCAAAGTGTTTAAGTCGCCCGGCGACAAGGGCCTGCCGGTCGCCACCCTCAACAAGCAGGCTTTCCCGGTGCTCGGCACCGCGCCGGCCGCACGCGCGGGCCAGCCCGCGCCGGAGCCGACCCATTACGAAGTCCTGCTGCCGACGGGAAAGACGGGATGGATCGCCGCCGAGGCCGCGCGCCCCTTGGAGTCGAGCCGGCTTTGCTATGCCAAGACCGCGCGCGGCGACTGGGCGATCGCTCAGTATGACGGCATGGGCACCGACGAAAACGCCGAGGACGACGGCGACGGGAAATAAACGGTGCCTTTCCGGCCGTCGGTGTCGAGCCAATTCCGGCGTGACAGCGGCTCGGTTGCGTGCTAGAACAAAAAGCGAACAAAAGGCTGGGGACGTGAAAGACAGGTCCTTGTTGTGGACAAGCGCTAGCTTTTGGGCGGGCGGGCGCGGTTCGGCGATAGGGTGTGGCGAAAGAAACGGGAGAGCATCATGGCGGGTAGCGTGAACAAAGTGATCCTGGTCGGCAATCTCGGCGCCGATCCGGAAGTTCGCCGCACTCAGGACGGCCGGCCGATCGTGAATTTGCGCGTGGCTACCTCGGACACGTGGCGCGACAAGGCGACCGGTGAGCGCAAGGAAAAAACCGAGTGGCACCGCGTGGTCATCTTTAACGAAGGGCTGGCCAAGGTTGCGGAGCAATATCTCAAGAAGGGGGCCAAAGTTTACCTCGAGGGCGCGCTCCAGACCCGCAAATGGCAGGATAATAACGGCCAGGACCGTTATTCGACTGAGGTCGTGTTGCAGGGCTTCAATTCGCAGCTCACAATGCTTGACCGCGCCGGCGGCGGCGCAGGCGCTGACTTTGGCGGCGGCAGCGGCGGCGATTTCGGCTCGCCCGGCGCGACCGCGGCGCGCCGGCCCGCGCTGGCCGGC
>JAKAHJ010000044.1 GCA_021815055.1 Pseudomonadota bacterium
TCGGGGGGGGGATAAGGAAAGTCACCAATATCGTCATGATGGGCATGGGTGAGCCGCTCTACAATTTCGAGGCGGTGCGCGATGCCTTGCTGATTATCTCCGACGGCGACGGCATCGCGCTGTCCAAGCGCCGCATCACGCTTTCGACCTCCGGCGTGGTGCCGATGATCGCGCGCGCAGGCGCGGAGATCGGTTGCATGCTGGCGATCTCGCTGCATGCGGTGCGCGACGAACTGCGCAACGAATTGGTGCCGCTCAACCGTAAATATCCAATCAGGGAATTGCTGGACGCTTGTCGCAATTATCCCGGCGTGTCGAACGCCAAGCGCATCACCTTCGAATATGTGATGCTCAAGGGCGTCAACGATTCGATCGAGGACGCCAAGGCGCTGGTGCGCTTGCTCAAAGGCATTCCCGCCAAGATCAATCTCATTCCGTTCAATCCTTGGCCCGGTTCGACATACGAATGCTCGGACTGGGAGCAGATTGAGCAGTTTTCGCAGGTCGTGTTCGACGCCGGTTATGCTTCGCCGGTGCGCACGCCGCGCGGGCGCGACATTCTCGCCGCCTGCGGGCAACTCAAGAGTGCCACGGAAAAGCTCTCGGCGCGCGAACGTATGGCGCTGCGCGCGATGGCTATGGTTGAGTAGGTTCTTCCCTCTCCCCGCAAGCGGGGAGAGGTGAAAAAGCGAGTCACATGTCCCTCCTCGGCCGCCTCATCGTCATCTTGTTCGCCGTGATCGCGGCCAGCCTCGTTGCGGGCATGGCGATGGCGGTGGGCGTGCTCGGGCCGGACTGGCCCGGACTATCCGGCGATTTCGGCGAACGCGTCGGCTTCTGGATGATCGCCGTGTTCGGCGCGAGCGTCACCGGCGCGGTCGGTTTCCTGCCGCTCGTCATCCTTATTATGCTTGCCGAGAGCTTCAAGGTCCGTTCGCTGATTGCGCATGCGCTGCTCGGCGCCGTGCTGTTGCTGGCGGCGGCTTACGGCAGCGGATTGGTGCCGCCGTCCTATGAGGAATCGATCGACCGCCCGCCGCCGGCAATACCGCGCGAGGCGCAGATCGCGGCCGCCGCCGGCGCGGCTTTCGGCCTGACCTATTGGCTGATCGCCGGCCGCAATGCCGGCCGCTGGCGCGAGCGGCGCGTGCCGTCGGCATAGCTCGACCATAGCGCATAAGTCCCTGCCGGCTTTCTATTTTCCGCCGCCTCGGCTAGAGGGTTTTCGGGCTAACTGGAGCCATCAATTCGGCATGAACCGCACCGGCCTCATCGTCGCGCTTTGCATCGGAGCCGTTACCGGCCTGGTCTTCGGATTGTTCCCGGCGCTCGACCTGCGCATCGCGCGCGTGTTCTACGAAGTCAGCGACGGTCAGCACGCAACCTTCGCGCTGCGCTACTCGCCGCTCATTGAGCACCTGCGCAATGCCGGCCTCTGGGTCGGCCGGCTGCTGATTGTGCCCGCGGTGGCCGCGCTCGCGATCAAGCTGATCCTGCCGCGGCGCAAGCTCCTGATGCCCGGCCGGGCCATCCTGTTCCTGACGGCGACCCTGGCGCTCGGGCCGGGTCTGCTCGTCAATGGCGCGCTCAAGGAGCATTGGGGCCGGTACCGGCCTTTCGACGTCACCGAGTTCGGCGGGACCGGACCCTTCACCGCCTGGTGGGATCCGCGCGGCGGCTGTCCGACCAACTGCTCCTTCGTTTCCGGCGATGTCTCGGGCGCGATGTGGACCATCGCCCCGGCGGTGCTGGCGCCGCCGCAATGGCGCGCTTTGGCCTATGGCGCCGCGCTGACGCTCACCGGTGCGATGGCCGCCATCCGCGTAATGCAAGGCGGGCATTTTTCCTCCGACGTGATCTTCGCCGGGGCCTTCACGTTCCTGGTCGTCTGGCTTTGCTACGCACTCATCTACCGCTGGCCGCGCACGCGGCTCGACGACAAGGCCGTCGAGTCCGCGCTCGAGCGTATCGCGATGCCGGGTTATCGCGCTATACGGAGGCTGCTGGGCAGGAAGACCGATTGATGCCGGGCGGCGCTGTTGCGCCACGGCCGCGCGTGTTCCGGCTACCCGCAAGCACCGTTCTGCGCGATGCTGGGGTCAGGCGATTCCCGTCGAAGAGGTTCCCATGAACGACGCCCCCGAAAAGGTGAAACGCGTGCTGCATTTGAAAATCCGGACGCTGGGCGATCCGGCCCAGGCGCTTGCGCTGATGCAAGGGGCGACGCCGTTTTACCGCGCGCTCGGGGCCGCGCATGTGCGCTTCCTGCAGAATGTCGACGATGCCGCCAGCATTCTCATCGAGATCGAATACGAAGCGGCGGCCGCGCTCGAGCTCAACCGCCACAAGGTGGCGAGCGATCCGATGGTGCGCACCTTCCTGCAAGGCTGGCGCACGATGCTCGCCGGCAGCACAGACATGGACGTGTATCAGGACGTGACGAAGTAGCGCGGCATCAAGAAATCACCGCGCCGGGCTCTCTCCGCCTCATCCTGAGGAGCCGCCGCAGGCGGCGTCTCGAAGGAGGAGGCGGCCCCAATGCTTCGAGACGCGCTGCTTCGCAGCGCTCCTCAGCATGAGGGCCGACCGAGGTCAGCGCGCGTGCTGTGAAAATAAAACGGCCGGGAAAATCCCCGGCCGTTTCGCTTGCGTTTGCGGCGGCGTCTTTACGCCGCCTTCTGCGTGCCCGCCCCGGCGAGGTCGAAGCGGTCGGCGTTCATCACCTTGGTCCAGGCCGCTACGAAGTCCTTGGCGAACTTCTCCTGCGAATCCGTGCAGGCATAGACTTCCGCGAAGGCGCGGAGCTGCGCGTGCGACCCGAAGATCAGGTCGACGCGCGTGGCGGTCCACTTCAGGTCGTGGCTTTTGCGATCGCGGCCTTCATAGCTGCCGTCGGCGGCCGGCACCCACTCGGTGTCCATGGTGAGCAGGTTGACGAAGAAGTCGTTGGTCAGCGTGCCCGGTTTCTTTGTCAGGACGCCGTGCGTGGAGCCGCCGGCATTGGCGCCGAGGACACGCAGGCCGCCGATGAGCGCCGTCATCTCCGGTCCGGTCAGCCGCAGCAGTTGCGCGCGGTCGACCATGGCTTCTTCCGGCGCCATGAACTGCTGGCGCTTGCCGACATAATTGCGGAAGGCATCGGCGCGCGGTTCGAGCGGGGCGAAGGACTCGACGTCGGTCTGATCCTGCGAGGCATCCATGCGGCCCGGCGTGAACGGCACTTTCACGTCGACACCGGCGTCCTTGGCGGCCTTCTCGATCGCCGCGCTGCCGCCGAGCACGATCAGATCGGCGAGCGAGACCTTCTTGCCGCCGCCGGCCGAGGCGTTGAACTCCTTCTGCACCGCCTCGAGCTTTTGCAGGACCTTGGCGAGCTGGGCCGGCTGGTTGACCTCCCAGTCCTTCTGGGGCGCGAGGCGAATGCGCGCGCCATTGGCGCCGCCGCGCTTGTCCGAGCCGCGGAAGGTCGAGGCCGAGGCCCAGGCGGTCGACACCAGCTCCGGCACCGACAGGCCGGAGGCAAGCAGCTTGGCCTTCAACGCCTCGGCATCCTTGTCGTCGATCGGTTTATGATCGACGGCCGGGATCGGATCCTGCCAGATCAGCGTCTCTTTCGGCACCAGCGGGCCGATGTAGCGCGCGACCGGGCCCATGTCGCGATGCGTGAGCTTGAACCAGGCGCGGGCAAAGGCGTCCGCGAACTGGTCGGGATGCTCGTAGAAGCGCCGCGAGATTTTTTCGTAGATCGGATCGAAGCGCAGCGACAGGTCGGTGGTGAGCATGGTCGGCCGGTGCGTCTTCGACTTGTCGAAGGCATCCGGCACGTCGGCCTTTGCGTTTTTCGCCACCCACTGCTTGGCCCCGGCCGGGCTCTTGCTCAGTTCCCATTCGTTCTCGAACAGGTTCTTGAAGAACAGATTGCTCCACTTGGTCGGCGTCTGGGTCCAGGTGACTTCCGGACCGCCGGTGATGGCGTCGCCGCCGACGCCGGTGCCGAACTTGCTCTTCCAGCCGAGACCCTGGTCCTCGAGCGCGCCCGCTTCCGGCGCCGGTCCGAGCAGCGACGGATCGCCGGCGCCGTGCGTCTTGCCGAAGCTGTGGCCGCCGGCGATCAGCGCGACGGTCTCCTCGTCGTTCATCGCCATGCGGAAGAAGGTCTCGCGGATGTCCTTCGCGGCCGCGACCGGGTCCGGATTGCCGTTCGGGCCTTCCGGATTGACGTAGATGAGGCCCATCTGCACGGCGCCGAGCGGCTCGGAGAGCTGGCGTTCGCCGCTGTAGCGTTCGTCGCCGAGCCAGGTGCCTTCGGGACCCCAATAGAGTTCTTCCGGCTCCCACGCATCCTTGCGGCCGCCTGCGAAACCGAACGTCTTGAAGCCCATCGATTCGAGCGCGACGTTGCCGGCGAGGATCATCAGGTCGGCCCAGGAAATCTTCTTCCCGTATTTCTGCTTGATCGGCCACAGCAGCCGGCGCGCCTTGTCGAGGTTGGCATTGTCCGGCCACGAGTTCAGCGGCGCAAAGCGCTGCTGTCCGGCGCCGGCGCCGCCGCGGCCGTCGGTGATGCGGTAGGTGCCGGCCGAGTGCCACGCCATGCGGATCATCAGGCCGCCGTAGTGGCCGAAATCGGCCGGCCACCATTCCTGCGACTGCGTCATCAGCGCCTGGAGATCCTTGATCACGGCGTTCAGGTCGAGCGACTTGAACGCCGCGGCGTAGTCGAAATCCTTGCCCATCGGATCGGACAGATCGGAATTCCGATGGAGCACTTCGATGTTCAGCGCATCCGGCCACCAATCGCGGTTCGTGGGGCCGTGGCCGGTGAACGGGCATTTGCCCGCTTTCTTGTCGTCAGTCTTTGCGTCCATGTTTCTCTCCGATGCTTCCCGTCGTTAGGTCTGAGCGGCGTTCTTGGCCAATGTGGGAGGCTTCGCCTCTTTGCGCACGGCGCCGGTAAATAAGTTACTCCTGAAACTATTATGCCTCCAAACGGCGATAAGGTCTAATCGTATTGCTTGCCGCCGATGATAATAATATCTTATCGGCATGCTCACCTTGCGACAGTTGCGCTATCTGGTCGCGCTTGCCCGCCATCGGCATTTCGGGCGGGCGGCGGCCGATTGCGCCGTCACCCAGCCTGCGTTGTCGGTGCAAATCCGTGAATTGGAAAAGGAAATCGGCATCGAACTGGTCGAACGGCGTCCCAACGAAATCGTACTGACCGAAATCGGCGCCGAGGTCGTCCAACGTGCCGAACGAATCCTAGCCGCCACGCACGATCTGGTCGACTTCGCACGCCATCGCGGTCCGCTCACGGGCCAGCTCAAGCTCGGCATCATCCCGACGCTGGCGCCCTATGTGCTGCCGCGCCTGCTGCCCGGCCTGCAAACCAAATATCCGCATCTGCGGCTCGATGTGCGCGAGACCCAGACCCGCATGCTGCTGGACGAACTGGCCGGCGGCGAACTCGATTGCGCGATGCTGGCGTTGCCGGTGGAGGGCCCCGATCTGGAGACCTTGCGGCTGTTCGACGATCCGTTTTTGCTGGCGCTGCCGGCGGTCGAAGAGCCCGGCCTGAAGGCTCCGATCGCACTCGACGATGTCGATCGGCGCCGGCTGATTCTGCTCGAAGAGGGCCATTGCCTGCGCGACCAGGCGCTCGCCTTTTGCGCGACCAGCCGGCGCGACCAGCCGGCGCGTCTGGGCGCGACGTCGCTCGCCACCGTGATGCAGATGGTCGCGAACGGTTACGGCGTGACGCTGCTGCCGCAGGTCGCGGCCGAGGTGGAAGCGCGCGACCGGCGCGTGAAACTGCTGCGCTTCAAGGAGCCGCAGCCTGGCCGCACCGTCGGACTTGCGTGGCGGCGCACCTCGCCGCGTCGTAAGGATTTTGAGGCGCTGGGGAAGATGATCGTCGAAACGCTCTCCGCGCGTCGATCGAACGCGCGCGCGCCGGCCGCGCAAACGGCCGAATAAGGGCGGCCGCAAGGGCCGCCCTGTAAATCGACGGTCGATACCCAAGCCTCAACCCGGCTTTCGCGCCAGGAACGGGTATCCGTAAACGGCAAACAGCCGCGCTTTCTGCTCGCCGCTCGCGCCTCTAAAGGTATCGATCGGCGCGCCGATTTGGACGTCCACGAAACCGGTATCTTCCAGCATTTTTTGCCAGGCTGCACACGGCAGACCACCGGCGATTCAAGCCGTCCAAAGATCGATGTTTCTGATCGCCGACTCGGGGACCGGCTTGCCGTTTGCGATATCGGCGAACTGGATCCGGCCTCCCGGGCGCAATACGCGGTAGATTTCCGAAAATGTCGCTCGCTTGTCGGCGCAAAGATTGATGACGCCGTTGCTGATGACGACATCCGCCCAGCCATTCGCGACCGGCAACTCTTCGGCAAACCCCTCACGGAATTCGACATGGCTCAAACCCATGGCGCGGACCGTCGATCGCGACTTCGCAAGCATCTCTTCGGTCATATCGACGCCGACGACACTGCCGGCAGCGCCGACCTGATGCGCCGCGACAAACGAGTCGAAGCCCCCGCCCGAGCCCACATCGACAACGCGCTCGCCTTTGCCCAACGGCCGCAAGGAGAACGGATTTGCCACGCCGGCAAAGGATTCAACCGCTACGTCCGGCAGCGATGCGACGAAGACATCGTCATACCCAAGGTGGTGCGCGAGATAGCGACCGGTATGGAAGTGATGTTCACCGTTCGGGTCGGTGGCGACTTCGCGATACTTGTTCTTGACTTCTTCTCGCAACGCGTCGACGTCGACAACGACCTCACTTGCAGAGTCGATACTCATGGTCTTCTCCTGGTTCAGAAGACGTTGCAATGTGCAGGATAGATCTTTTCCGTTGCGGGAACAATGACCCGGGCGTAGCGCCGGAACTGACGAAAAAAGAGCGGCCGAGAGGGCCGCCCTTGGTGCCGCTTGTCCCGGACGCGGTGCAGCGCCCGGGACACGGGCTCACTCCGCCGCGCCTTCGGCGGCGGGTGCCGCTTCGGCCTTGGCCTTGGCTTCGAGGTCCTCGCCGGTCGCCTGATCGACCGCCTTCATCGACAGGCGCACCTTGCCGCGCTCGTCCATGCCGAGGAGCTTCACCTTCACCTTGTCGCCTTCCTTGACCACATCGTTGACCTTGTTCACCCGATGCGGAGCGAGTTGGCTGATATGCACGAGGCCGTCGCGCGCGCCGAAGAAGTTCACGAAGGCGCCGAAGTCCATCACCTTCACCACCGTGCCTTCGTAGATCACGCCGATTTCCGGTTCGGCCGCGATCGACTTGATCCAGTTGATCGCCGCCTTGATCGAATCGCCCGAAGCCGAGGCGACCTTCACCGAGCCGTCATCCTCGATATTGATCTTGGCGCCGGTCTTCTCGACGATCTCGCGGATCACCTTACCGCCCGAGCCGATCACTTCGCGGATCTTGTCAACCGGGATCTTGAACGTCTCGATGCGCGGCGCATGCTCGCCGAGCTCGGCGCGGTGCTGCGTGAGGGCCTTCGCCATCTCGCCGAGGATGTGCAGGCGGCCGTCCTTGGCCTGCGCCAGCGCCACCTTCATGATCTCTTCGGTGATGCCGGCGATCTTGATGTCCATCTGCAGCGAGGTGACGCCGCCTTCGGTGCCGGCCACCTTGAAGTCCATGTCGCCGAGATGGTCCTCGTCGCCGAGGATGTCGGAGAGCACGGCATAACGCTTGTCCTCGAGGATCAGGCCCATGGCGATGCCGGCGGTCGGCCGCTTGAGCGGCACGCCGGCATCCATCAGCGCGAGCGACGAGCCGCAGACAGTCGCCATCGACGAGGAGCCGTTCGATTCGGTGATCTCCGACACCACGCGGATGGTGTAGGGGAATTCGTCCTTGCCCGGCAGCACCGGATGGATGGCGCGCCAGGCCAGCTTGCCGTGGCCGATCTCGCGGCGCTTGGTGCCGCCCAGGCGGCCGGTTTCGCCGACCGAGAACGGCGGGAAGTTATAGTGCAGCAGGAACGATTCCTTGTAGGTGCCCTGCAGCGCATCGATCCACTGCTCGTCCTCGCCGGTGCCGAGCGTGGTCACGACCAGCGCCTGCGTCTCGCCGCGGGTGAACAGCGCCGAGCCGTGGGTGCGCGGCAGCACGCCAACCTCCGCCACGATCGGGCGGACGGTCTTGAGGTCGCGGCCGTCGATCCGCCGGCCGGTGTCCAGAATGTTCCAACGGACGATTTTGGCTTCGAGCTCCTTGAACACGCCGGCCACGCGCAGCTTGTCGTATTCCGGATTCTCGGCGCCGGCCGGGAAGAAGCGGTCCATGACCTTCTGCTTCGCCGCGGCGACGGCATTCTGTCGTTCCTGCTTGGCGGCGATCGCGTATGCCTTGCGCACGTCCTGCTCGACCAGGCCGAGGATTTCCTTTTCCAGCGCGGCATTCTCGGGCAGCGTCAGTTCGCGCGGCTCCTTGGCCGCCTTCTCGGCGAGCTTGATGATCGCCTCGATCACCGGTTGGAAATGCCGGTGGCCGAACATTACGGCGCCGAGCATGATCTCCTCGGACAGCTCCTTGGCTTCCGATTCCACCATCAGCACGGCGTCATTAGTGCCGGCGACGACGAGATCGAGCCGGCTTTCGGTCATCTCGTCGAGCTGCGGGTTGAGCACGTATTCGTTGTTGATGAAGCCGACGCGCGCGGCACCGATCGGACCCATGAACGGCGCGCCCGACAGCGTCAGCGCGGCGGAGGCCGCGACCATGGCGACGATGTCGGGATCGTTCTCCAGATCGTGCGACAGCGTCGTCACGATCACTTGCGTCTCGCAACGCCAGCCGTCCGCGAACAGCGGGCGCACGGGGCGGTCGATCAGGCGGGAAACCAGCGTTTCCTTTTCGGTCGGACGGCCTTCGCGCTTGAAATAGCCGCCGGGGATGCGGCCGGCGGCGTAAAACTTCTCCTGGTAGTCGACGGTGAGCGGCAGGAAGTCGACGCCTTCGCGGGGGCTCTTGGCGGCGACGACGGTGGCGAGAACGGTAGTCTCGCCGTAGGTGGCGAGCACGGCGCCATCGGCCTGACGTGCCATCCGGCCGGTCTCGAGCGTGAGCTTGCGCCCGCCCCAGTCCAGCTCAACCCGGTGAATATCGAACATTGCGTTTTTCTCTCATGGTTCCGGGCGTGCTCCGAAAGCCATGAGCAAGACGGCGAGACACTGTCGCTCGACCCGCGCAACGCGGAATGCAACAGCGTCCGGCGATCCTGCCATGGCGTTCCGAACCTCGGCCCTTGGCGCAAGAGGCGGACTTTGTGCCGGCCTCCTGCCGGTCGCCGGCGGCGCCTATCGCCGCCGGTTCGAAAAGAGCGAACGCGAATGGGCGTTTCGCTCGACAAGCGCGCGCGGATTTAAGCGCCCGCGCGCGGTACAACGACAATTAACGGCGGATGCCGAGCTTCTCGATCAAATCCTTGTAGCTCGCTTCATTGGTGCGCCGCAGGTAATCGAGAAGGGTACGGCGCTGACCGACCATCTTGAGCAGCCCGCGCCGGGAATGATTGTCCTTGGCGTGCGTCTTGAAATGCTCGGTGAGATTGTTGATGCGTTCGGACAGGATCGCCACCTGCACTTCCGGCGAGCCCGTGTCGCCCGTCTTCTTGGCGTACTGCTTGATCACTTCGGCCTTGCGGCCCGGCGTAACCGACATCGGTCATCCTTTCTTGACGGCCGCCCTGCCTGTGAGGCCGGCCAGGTTGAACACGCGCTTGGGGACGATTTCGCCGTGGTCCAAATCGGCCAGAGCCAGCAACTGGCCCGCAACCGTGACATAGACCGAGCCGCTGAAATTGGGAGCGTCCCGTCCGCGCAACAAAACGGCTTGGCCTCTCGACAGCCTCGCCGCATCCGCCCGGCTGACGGCCAGCGCCGGGATGTCGTCCAGCGCGGTCTCGACGGGCATGAGCGCGTCGGCGAGGCTGCCCTCGCCGGCCGCGGCTCTATGGCATAGAGCCTCCAATTTATCCAGCGAAATCATGGCTTCTTCGCCGAACGAGCCGACGGCGGTGCGCCGGAGCGCGCTGACATAGCCGTAGCAGCCGAGCGCGCGGCCCATGTCGCGGGCGAGCGAGCGGACATAGGTACCCTTGCCGCATTCGGCTTCCAGGACGGCATGGTCGGCATCGGGGGCATCCACCAGTTCGAGCCGGGCGATTTCCACCGGGCGGGCGGCCAGTTCCACCGTTTCGCCGTCGCGGGCAAGGTCATAGGCTCGCTCGCCCTCGATCTTGATGGCGGAATAGCGCGGCGGAACCTGCTGGATGGTGCCAGTGTAGGCCGGCAGAAGGGCCCTAATTGCCTCAGGCGTGGGCCGTTGAGCGCTTGTTGCCGCCACCCGGCCTTCGGCATCGTCGGTGTCGCGTTCCTCGCCCCAGCAGACGGTAAAAACGTAGCGCTTGCGGCCGTCCATGACGAAGGGGACGGTCTTGGTCGCCTCGCCCATGGCAATCGGCAGAGCACCCGAGGCGAGCGGGTCGAGCGTCCCGGCATGGCCGCAACGTCTGGCCGAAAACAGCCGCTTGATCACGCTGACGGCGTGGGTCGAGGTCATGCCGACTGGCTTGTCCAGCACCACCCAGCCGTGCACGTCGCGCTTGTTGCGCTTGAACTGCTTTTTGTGGTGCCTGGACCTCTCCCCTTGCACTGTGTGCTCCCTCCCCCCCGCAACCGGGGCCTGCCCCGGTTGCGCATTATCGTGCGCAAGTCGGGCAGGCCCGACTTGCGATGGGGGAGGGTTGGGGAGGGGGGTGGATGCTTGCGCCGCCGCCGGTTGCTCACCCCCCTCCCGACCGCCTTCGCTTACGCTTCGGCGGTCGACCTCCCCCTCAAGGGGGGAGGTCAGAGAGTTTGTTGTACGCGCGGTGTCATTCATTGCCGCTCTCATTCTCATCGGGTCCGTCCAAATCCCGCTTCACTTCCGGCGAGCGCAGCAATTTGTCGATGCGCTCGGCCTCGTCGAACCGCTCGTCGATACGGAAGCGGATGTCGGGCGCGAATTTCAGGCTGATGCGGTGCGCGATTTCGGCGCGCAGGAATTTCTTGTGGCGGTCGAAGGCGGCCACGACCGCGTCCGCATCTTTGCCGCCCATCGGCATCAGATAGATGGTGGCGAGCCTGAGGTCGGGGCTCATGCGCACTTCCGGCACGGTGATGAGATGGCCCTCGATCACGGGGTCATGCACGTCGCCGCGCGCGAGCATCTCGGCCATGGCGTGGCGCACCAGTTCGCCGACGCGTAGCTGGCGTTGCGAGGCATTGGCCGCGGAGTCGCGGTGAGATTGCTTGTGTTTTGCCATAACGTCGAGCTTTCAAATCGTCATGGCCGGGCTTGTCCCGGCCATCCACGTCTTGCTTCCCTCTCAGCGAAGGAAGGCGTGGATGCCCGGCACAAGGCCGGGCATGACGGTGGAAATGGCGGAGCGAAAATCTACGCGCGTGCGAGGTTTGGACTCACAGCGAGCGTTGAATCGTCTCCACCCGGTAGCATTCGATCACGTCGCCTTGCCGCATGTCCTGGTAGTTCTCGAAGGCCATGCCGCACTCCATGCCGGAGCCGACTTCCCTAACGTCGTCCTTGAAGCGCTTGAGCTGCGACAGCTTGCCTTCGTGGACGACGACGTTGTCGCGGATCAGCCGCACATTGGCGCCGCGCTCCACGGTGCCGTCGGTGACCTTGCAGCCGGCCACGTTGCCGACCTTGGACACCTTGAAGACTTCCAGAATTTGCGCGTTGCCAAGCATGGTCTCGCGCAGCGTCGGGGCGAGCAAGCCGGACATCGCTTTCTTCACGTCATCGACGAGGTCGTAGATGATGGCGTAGTAGCGGATTTCGATGCCGGCGCGCTCCGCCGCTTCGCGCGCTTCCTTGTTGGCGCGCACGTTGAACGCGATGATCGGCACGCCAGATGCTTCCGCCAGCGTCACGTCGGATTCGGAAATGCCGCCGACGCCGGCATGCAGCACGCGCGCCGCCACTTCGTCGGTGCCGAGCTTGTCGAGCGCGCCGACGATGGCTTCCAGCGAGCCCTGCACGTCGGCCTTGACCACCAGCGGGAATTCCTTGCGGCCGGCGGTCTTGGCCTGCGCCATCATCTGCTCGAGCGAGCCGCGCATGCCGGTGGCGCGCGCCGCCATCTTCTCGCGCTTCTGGCGGGCACGGTATTCCGTGACTTCGCGGGCGCGCGCTTCGTTCTCCACCACCGCCAGGCGGTCGCCTGCATCCGGCGTGCCGGAGAAGCCGAGCACTTCCACCGGCGTCGAGGGTCCGGTGCTCTGCACGATGTCGCCGGTGTCGGAGACGAGCGCGCGTACCCGGCCCCATTCCGCGCCGGCAACGACGATGTCGCCCGGATGCAGCGTGCCGCGCTGCACCAGCACGGTGGCCACGGGCCCGCGTCCGCGGTCGAGCTTGGCCTCGATCACGGTGCCTTCCGCGACGCGGTCCGGATTGGCCTTGAGCTCGAGGATTTCGGCCTGCAGGTTGATCATTTCCAGCAGGCGGTCGATGTTCATCTTCTTGGTGGCGGAGACTTCCACGTCCACCACTTCGCCTCCCAGCGATTCGACCTGGATCTCGTGCTGCAAAAGCTCGGTGCGCACGCGGGTCGGATTGGCGTCCGGCTTGTCGATCTTGTTGATGGCGACGATGATCGGAACCTTGGCCGCTTTGGCGTGATGGATCGCCTCGATCGTCTGCGGCATGACGCCGTCGTCGGCGGCGACCACCAGCACGACGATGTCGGTGACCTTGGCGCCGCGTGCGCGCATCGCGGTGAAGGCGGCATGGCCGGGCGTGTCGATGAAGGTGACCTTGCCGCCCGACGGCGCGGTCACTTGATAGGCGCCGATATGCTGGGTGATGCCGCCGGCTTCGCCCGCCGCCACGTCGGCGGAACGGATTGAATCGAGCAGCGATGTCTTGCCGTGGTCGACATGGCCCATGACCGTGACGACAGGCGCGCGCGGCCGCAGCGCGGCCGGATCGTCGGCCGTGTCGAACAGCCCTTCCTCGACATCGGCTTCCGACACGCGGCGGACGCTATGGCCCATTTCTTCGGCGATGAGCTGGGCGGTATCCGCGTCGATCACGTCATTGATGGTCGCCATCTGGCCCTGCTTCATCAGCAGACGAATGACGTCCACCGCGCGCTCGGTCATGCGGTTGGCGAGTTCCTGGATGGTGATCGCGTCGGGGATGGTCACCTCGCGCACCAGCTTTTCTTTCTGCTCGTTGGCCGCGTGGCCTTTGAGCCGCTGCGTGCGGCGGCGGAAGGACGCGACCGAGCGCTCGCGCACCTCGTCCGCGTTCAAGGCAGTGACGACGGTCAGGCGGCCACGCTGCTTTTCCGCGCCGACACGGGGGGCCGGGCGTGGCGGGGCGGCCGGGCGCGCGGCGCCGCCGCGGCGCGCGGTGCGCGGGGCTTCTTCCTCTTCCACTTCGAGCGTCAGACGGGGTGCCGGTGCGAGCGGACGCTTGACCTCTTCCTCGCCCAGACGTTTCTTGGCGACTTCGCCGGCCTTGCGCTTGGATTCTTCTTCGCGTTTGTGCCGCTCTTCTTCGTCCCGCTTGCGCGCTTCGGCAGCTTCCCGCTCGGCCTTCTCGATCGCTTCGCGGCTGGCGCGGATGCGCGCCTCTTCCTCGGCGATCTTGCGTTCTTCCGCATCGCGCACGCGCGAGTCGGCGAGCGCATGGGCCCGCGCGACGCGTTCCTCTTCGGTCAGCGTACGCAGCACGACACCCGACGGCTTAGGAGCCTCCGGCGCGGTACGCGCGGCGGCCGGTGCCGACCGCGGCGCGGCGACGGTCTTTTTCGGCGCTTCGATCGGCGCAGGCTCTGCCTTTGCCTCGGGGCCGATTGTGCGGCGTTTGACCTTTTCGACCACGACCTGCTTGCTGCGGCCATGGCTGAAGCTCTGGCGCACGACGCCCGTCTCGGTACGAGGCTTGAGCGTCAGCTTGGGGCCGGACACGCTCAGCTTCTTTTCGCCAGGGTTCTTCGTCTCAGTCATTCCGTACTATGTCCTCGTGCGCCATCCGTCGGCGCATGCGCGCAAACTGCATCGGTCGATTGTCCGGTCCGAAAGCGCATCAAGCGCGTCACGCGGGCGAGAAAAGTCTCGCTCCCGGGTCCGGCAAGCAGGGCTGCATGTACCACATTTGGGCGGTTGAGTGCCAAATTCAATTGTTCGCCTGAAAACGCGTCGATGACGGCGATTTCACGCGTTCCGGCCTCGCGGGCGCCGCGCAAGGCGCCGTCGAGCTTGCGGCGGCCGTCTGCCGCTCCGTCGCCGGCGTGGAGCAGCGCCAGGAGGTCGTCCCGTCCGATCGCCGCCTCGACCTTGGCGAAGCCGGCGACGATCGTGCCGGCCTTTCCGGCCATCGCCAGCGCATCGAGCGCCGCGCGTTCCAGGAGCTGTTCGGTTTGCGCCGCCAGATCGGGCGTCACCTTTACGTTGCGCTTGAATCCACGGGCAAAAACGTTGCGTTTGGCGGCCTCCTCGATGGCGCGCCGGGTGGCGGTGATCCACAACCCGCGGCCGGGCAATTTGCGCTTCACGTCGGGCACAACGTCGCCATTCGGCCCCGGCACGAAACGGATCATCTCGCCGACCGGTTTGGTCTCGCGGGTGAGCGCGCAGCGACGCTGCGTCCCCGGGGCGACGCTGGTCGCCCCGCGGTCGAGCTCGCTTTCCTGCACGATCGCCAGCATGCCGGTTTCGGGGCTCCTTACACCTGGGCTGCTGGTTCTGCCTCAGCCGGCGTTTCCGCCGGCGGGGGGTTGAGCTCGGCCTCGGTGACCCAGCCGGCCTTGAGCCGGGCCTGCATGATCAGGGCCTCGGCCTCCTCGCGCGACAGGTCGAAGCCTTCGAGAAAGCCCGGCTCATGCTTGGTCTCGCCGTCCTTGCGTTCGGTCCAGCCGGTAAGATCGTCGGTCGCGCAGCCGGCAAGATCTTCCACGGTTTTCGCGCCGTTCTCGCCCAGCGCGACCATCATCTTGGTGGTGATGCCGGGAATCTCTGTGAGTGCGTCCTCGACGCCCAGTTCCTTGCGTCGGGCGTCGAGCACGGCGTCCTGCTCGGCGAGGTATTGGCGGGCGCGCTCCTGCAGCTCGTTCGCCGTTTCCTCGTCGAAGCCCTCGATACCGGCGATTTCCTTCAGGTCCACCAGTGCGAGCTCTTCGATCGAGCCGAAGCCTTCGGCGGCCAGCAACTGTCCGACCACTTCGTCGAGATTGAGCGCTTCGACGAAAATCTTCGTTCGGTTCTCGAACTCCGCCTGCCGGCGCTCGGATTCTTCCTGTTCGGTCAGGATGTCGATGTCCCAGCCGGTGAGCTGCGAAGCCAACCGCACGTTTTGCCCGCGGCGGCCGATCGCCAGCGAGAGCTGCTGGTCGGGCACGACCACTTCGATGCGCTCTCTGTCTTCGTCGAGCACGACCTTGGCCACTTCGGCTGGGGCCAGCGCGTTCACCACGAAGGTCGCAATATCGGGCGACCAGGGAATGATGTCGATTTTCTCGCCCTGCAATTCGTTCACCACCGCCTGCACGCGCGAGCCGCGCATGCCGACGCAGGCGCCGACCGGGTCGACCGAGGAATCGCGCGAGATCACCGCGATCTTGGCGCGCGAGCCGGGATCGCGGGCCACCGCCTTCACCTCGACGATGCCGTCGTAGATTTCCGGAACTTCCTGCGCGAACAGCTTGGCGGTGAACTGCGGATGGGTGCGCGAGAGGAAAATCTGCGGACCGCGAGGCTCTCGCCTTACATCGTAAATATAGGCGCGGACGCGGTCGCCGTTGCGGAACACTTCGCGCGGCAGCAATTCGTCGCGCCGCACGATCGCCTCGCCGCGGCCGAGATCGACGACCACATTGCCGTATTCGACCCGCTTGACCACGCCGTTGACGATGTCGCCGATGCGGTCCTTGTATTCGGCATACTGCCGGTCGCGCTCGGCCTCGCGCACCTTCTGCACGATCACCTGCTTGGCGGATTGCGCGGCGATGCGGCCGTATTCGAGCGGCGGCAGCGGATCGGCGATGGTGTCGCCGACCTGCGCGGCCGGATGGTGCTTGCGCGCGTCTTCAAGCGTGATTTGGTTGGAAGGGTTCTCGACCTGCTCCACCACCAGCATGTGGCGGGTCAGCTTGAGATCGCCGGTCTTCGGCTCGATCTCGGCATGCACGTCGGTCTCCGCGCCATAGCGCGAGCGTGCCGCTTTGGCGATGGCGTCTTCCATCGCTGTGATGACGATGCCGCGATCGATCGCCTTCTCGCGGGCCACCGCGTCGGCGATCTGCAAAAGCTCGAGCCGGTTGGCGCTGACTGCCATAGCTCATTCTCCTTCTTTTACAGTTTTGCGCATGATCTCACCCGAAAACCGGTATCCACTTTTCGGGATCATGCGCGCTCGGCAGGCTTTTGCGGCCTGTGCCGTGAATGTCTCTCTTCGCGTCTTCCTTGCCGTTTCGCCGCACGCGCTTCGCGCTTGGCCGACTTCTCGCGTCGCAAAGCCTCGGTCACCAGTTCGTCGGTGAGCACAAGCTTGGCTTCGCTCATGTCTTCGATCGGCAGCAGCACGTCGGCCTCGCCGTCTTCGGCGGCGTCATCGCGGTGCAGCTTGGCCGTCTCGCCCTCGGTTCCAGTCAGGATGCCGCGGAAACGCTTGCGCCCGTTCACCGGCCTTTCCATTTCAATCCGGACCAGATGACCGGCATAACGGTCGAAATCGGACTTGCGCACCAGCGGGCGGTCGATCCCCGGCGAGGAAATTTCCAGACGGTAGGCGCGGTCGATCGGGTCGGCCACATCGAGCACCGGCGAAAGCGCGCGCGAGACTTCCTCGCAGTCGTCCACGCTCATGCTGCCGTCCGGCCGCTCGGCCATGACTTGCACGGTGCAGCCTTCCGCGCCCGAAACGCGCACCCGCACCAGCCTGAACCCGAGCTGTTCGAGCACGGGTTCGGCGATCGCGGCGACGCGGGCCGGCAGCCCCGGCTCGACGATCAACCGTGGTTCGCTCCGCTGTGCCGGTGCGGCGGCCGCCGCGCTCGAGAGGCTTTCGGCCATTCGGTAACAAAAAAGAGCGGGCCCCGGGGGACCCACTCTCAAAACCCATTCGGTTATGAGGGTGTCTTACTTGCAGGCTGAAATATAACGTATTTCCTGGCGCTTGCAAGGGTCGAGACGCGGTCCCAAGGCTAACCCTTCCTTCAGAATCTGGCCCTAAGTTGAGGCAAAACCGCCGGCAGGCCCGGTTTAGACGCATTTTGTGAGTTTTGTGATGGGTGTTCCGGCCTCGTTGCTTCCAGAATTGGAAGATGTCGTCCAGCATGGATCGGCGGAAAAGCGCGCGGAGACACTGCGGCGCATTACCACTTTGTTTCTCGATGGCGCGGCCGCGTTCAACGACGGTCACATCGCTCTCTTCGATGACGTGATCGGCTATCTGATCGACGAGATCGAAGCCAAGGCCCTGGCGGAACTCGCGCGCCGTATGGCGCCGGTCCCCAATGCGCCGGCTGGCGTGGTCCGCAAGCTCGCGCGCAACGACAATATCGATGTCGCCGGCCCCGTGCTCAGTCAGGCGCGACTCGACGACCCCGATCTCATGGACATCGCCGAAACCAAGAGCCAGGCGCATCTGCTCGCATTGTCGATGCGTCCCGGCATCGACGAGGCCCTGTCCGATATTATCGTCACGCGCGGCAATCGCGATGTCGCACGCTCGATCGCCACCAATCAGACCGCACGTCTGTCGGAGGACGCTTTCTCCGCGCTCGTGCGGCGCGCCGAGCAGGATGGCGTTCTCGCCGAGAAGGTCGGCCAGCGAACCGACATTCCGCCGCGGCTGTTCCGCCAGCTTCTGATGCAGGCGAGCGACGTGGTGCAGAAGCGCCTGCTGGCGCAGGCGAGACCCGACACCCAAGCCGAGATCAGAAAAATTCTCGCCAAGGTGACCGACGAGGTCGCGACCAAAGCGGCGCCGCGCAATTACACCGCGGCGCTGGCCAAAGTCCGCGCGATGCACAAGGAGCGCAAGCTCACCGAAGCCGACGTCGCCGAGTTTGCGAATGCCGGCAGGTACGAAGAAACGATCGCAGCCCTGGCCACGGTGTCGGCGGTTCCCGTCGAGGTGGTGGACCGGCTCATGAACGGCGAGCGTGCCGACCCGGTGCTCATCCTGGCACGCGCCGCCGGTTTCGGCTGGCCCACGGTCAAGGCCGTGATGTGCGCCAGGCCGAGCGGCAAGCCCTCGGCCCAGGTGCTCGACGCGGCGATCGAGAATTTCGATCGGCTGACGGCGGCCACCGCCCAGCGCGTCGTGCGCTTCTGGCAGGTCCGGCAGGGCACGGGGGGGTAATCCGGCCTCTCCGTCATCCTTCGAAGCTCACGCGCCGCGCGCGCAGCTCAGGACGATAGTCTAGGGCCTGTCTTCAGTTGAGCAGGATGATAGCGCAGGCGAGTTGGACACCGGCGAGGAAATTTCTGGCGAGTTTGTCGTAGCGCGTGGCGACGGCGCGGAAGTGCTTGAGTTTGTTGAAGAAGCGCTCGATCAGATTGCGCTCGCAATAGAGCGCGAAATCGCAACTGCGCGGCGCCTTGCGGTTGGCCTTGGGCGGAATCACCGGCGTGATGTGGCGCCGGGTGAGCGTATCGATGAACGGGTCGGCGTCGAACGCCTTGTCGCCTAGCACCGCCCCTGGATTGACGGCGTCCAGCA
>JAKAHJ010000181.1 GCA_021815055.1 Pseudomonadota bacterium
CTCGTTCCATGGCGACTGGAACTATACGATCTCACCACGCGGAAAAAACTCGCGGCCCTCAAAGCGAACTGTATAAGTTATTTATGGACGGACCCTTAGATAACCGATCGCCGGTCGCGCCGTCCGCGCGCTACCCTGTATTGCGCAAGCCCGCCGCGATGCCGTTGATGGAAATGAGAATGCCGCGGCGCGTCTTCTCATCCTGCTCGCCGACGCGCCAGCGCTGAATGAGCTCGATCTGAAGATGATTCAACGGCGCGATGTAAGGAAAGCGATGGCGGATCGAGCGGGCGAGGCTGGGATTGTCCGCGAGCCGCTGCTTCACTCCAATGATGTCATTGAGCGCCTGGACTGTTCGTTCGCACTCGCGCTCCAGGGTTTCAAAAATGCCGTCCGCGAGCCCGCGATCCGGCAACAGCGTGGCGTAACGGCGCGCCAGCACCAGATCGGTCTTGGCCAGCACCATGTCCACATTGGACAGCAGCACGCGGAAGAACGGCCAGTGGCTATACATGCGCCGCAATAAGTCCATGCGCTCGCCCGGCGCATCGGCGGCAAAGGCCTGCACGCCGGCACCGAGGCCGAACCAGCCGGGCAGGCTCACGCGCGCCTGGCCCCAGGAGAAGCTCCAGGGGATCGCCCGCAAGTCTTCGATACGTCCGGTCGGCCGCCGCGAGCTCGGACGCGACCCGATATTCAGGCCGGCGATCTCCGTGATCGGTGTGGTGCCGAAGAAATAATCGGCGAAGCCCGGCGTCTCGTAGACCAACGCGCGATAGGCCGCCATGCTGACTTCCGATATGCGCCGGGCCGCTGCGACGAACTCCTCGGGAACGGGCTCGTCCGGCCGTAGCAGGCTCGCCTCGAGCGTCGCCGCCACCAAGGCTTCGAGATTACGCCGGCCAATTTCGGGATTGCTGTATTTCGACGCGATCACCTCGCCCTGCTCGGTCAACCTGATCTGGCCGTTCACCGTGCCGGCCGGTTGCGCCAGCACGGCCTGATAGCTCGGCCCGCCGCCGCGGCCGACCGTGCCGCCGCGGCCGTGGAATAGACGTAGCGCGATGCCCTCGCGCTCCGGAAACAGTTTGGCCAGCGCGATCGAAGCGCGATAGAGCTCCCAATTGCTGGTGAAGAAACCGCCGTCCTTGTTGCTGTCGGAATAGCCCAGCATGATTTCCTGCTGACCACCGGACGCCCGCAACAGATCGCGCATGCCGGACAGGTCCAGGAAGGCGCGCATGATCGGCTCGGCATTGCGCAGATCCTCGATCGTTTCGAACAGCGGCACGACCAGCAATTGCACGCGCGCTTGCCGGTCGCCGAGCACGCCGTGCATCATGGCGCACTCTTTCTGCAGCAGCAGGACTTCCAGGAGGTCGCTCACCGTTTCGGAATGACTGATGATGTAATGCCGGATGCTCTGCGGGCCGAAGGCCTGCCGCAATTCGCGGGCCGTGTTGAAGACGGCGAGTTCGCTCTCGGTGCGCTCCGAATAGGAGGCGCCCGGCAGACGTAAGGGGCGCGGATCGCGCAACAGCGTCAGTAGCAAGTTCTGCTTGTCCGCCTCTCCCAAGGCGGCGTAATCCGCAACGACGCGGGCGGCCGCCAGCATTTCCGCAAGCGTTTCCTCGTGCCGGTCCGAACTTTGGCGCAGATCGACCGTCGCAAGATGAAAGCCGAATACCTGGACGGCGCGCTTGAGCGGCGCCAGCCGCCCGGGAATGAGGCTCTCGCCGCTGTGAGCGCGCAACGACTGCTCGACGGTCGCAAGATCGCCCATCAGCTCGTCGGCGTTCTTATATGGCGGCCGCGTCGCCACCGGCCGCCGCACCGCCGAGGCGCCGGTCAGGGCGTGAAGCGTCGCGTCGAGCCGCGCATAGATGCCGATCAAGGCACGGCGATAGGGCTGATCCTGGCGATGCGGTTCGTCGTCGCCGGAAGCGTCCGCCAAGGCCTGCAATTCGGGACTGCAACCGGCCAGCGTGCGCGAGACCGACAATTCGGCGCCGAGCTCATGGATTTCGTTCAAGTAATAGAGCAGCGCCGTATCGCATTGGCGGCGGAGCGCCTCCCGCAGCGTTCCGGCATCGACGTTCGGATTGCCGTCGCGGTCGCCGCCGATCCACGACCCCATGCGGAAGAAGGGCGGAATCGAGACGCCGTCGAACTGTTCTTCGAGATCGGCATAAAGACGCGGAATCTCGTGCAGGAACGTCGCCGGATAGTAGCTCAGGGCATTTTCGATCTCGTCGCGCACCGTCATGCGCGACGTGCGCAGAAGCCGCGTCTGCCACATTTGGACGACGCGCGCCTTCAGCAGCGTTTCGTTCTTGGCGCGGTCGCGCGCGTTGTGCAGATGCTGCCGGGCCGCGAGCAAGGCCGAGATGCGGGTTTCGGCCTCCTGCAAACTCTTGCGCTGCACTTCGGTCGGATGCGCGGTCAGCACGGGGGAAACCAGCGCATGGCGTAGAACCTCGCCGATCGCGGCGGCCGGCACACGCGCGTCGCGCAAAAGACGGCGTGTGGCGGCAAGGCTGCCGGGCTGCGGTTCGGAATTTTCCCTTTGGTCGTGCGCCTCGCGGCGCCTTATGTGGTGGCGGTCCTCCGCGATATTGGCGAGATGGGAAAAATAGCTGAAGGCGCGCGCGACCAGCACGGCCTCCGCCGTCGACAACCCGCGCAGCACGGCATCGAGCGCGCGGCCGGCCTCGACATTGGCATCGCGCTCGTAGGCCACGCTGAGGCGGCGGATATTCTCGATCCGATCGAAAATCTCGACGCCTTCCTGCTCGCGGATGGTGTCGCCGAGGATCTGCCCCAACAGGCGAATATCCTCGGTGAGCGGCAGGTCTTTGCTGGACTCGGCTCGCACGCAGTTCGATTCCGATATTTTTGTCGTTCTTGCCTGGGATGCAGGCGCCGCGCGCACCATGCGTCCTCTTGGGGCCCGCGTCCAGAGGCCAAAGCGGCGATTGCGCTTGGAGCGCGGCGAATCGTCCGCTATGTCTCGGGCCAGCAGCAGTCGCCCGCCATGCTCCTGGTCAAAACCTATCTCGACAAAAGCCCGATCCACGGCATCGGCGTATTCGCCGGCGCGTTGATCCGCAAAGGCACCAAGGTCTGGACCTTCGTCGAGGGCTTCGACCGCTGCTACACGCCGAAGGAGTTCGCGCGGCTGCCGAAGCCGGCGCGCGACTACCTTCAAGACTACGCGTATCGTGCCGACGGCGAAATCCTGTTCACCGTCGACAACGACCACTACATCAACCATTCGGACCACGCGAACACGCAGTGGCGCGACGGTTATTCGGTCGCCACCCGTAATATCCGCAAGGGCGAAGAGATCACCAATAACTACCGCGAATTCGACGCCGGCCTGTGCGCGGCGTTCCTGACGAAAAAGAAAAAGAAGACATAGCCGCGCCTTTCGTCACCCCGGCTGATAGCGCGCGCCGATCGACGGCTTGCTGACGCCGAGGCCGGGGAGTTCCCACACACCGGCGCCGGCCGGATTGATATCGGCGGCAATATCAACATCAATAAGATAGGGCTTGTTGGCGGCGATGCCCTTACGCACCGCTTCGGCCAGATCGCCGGCGCGATCGACACGCACACCTTCGACCCCGGCCGCGCGCGCCATGGCCGCAAAGTCGGGGTTGTAACGCTCGCCCGTCACCGGATGATGGAAGTCGGTCGCGAGTTCCCGCCCGCCCAGATAGCCGCGCTGCAAGCCGCGGATCGACGCGTAAGCGTAGTTGTTCCACACCACCCAGACCACCGGCAGATTATATTCGACCGCCGTGCCCAGCACATTGGCATGCATGAAGAAGGCGCCGTCGCCGCACACCGACACGCAGGGCCGTTCGGGTGCGGCGAACTTCGCGCCCAGCACGCCCGCGACCCCGAAGCCCATGGCGCCGAAGCCCATGCAGCCGATCAGCGAATCGGGACGCCGCGGCTTGCAGTAGCCGAGCAGCCAGTTGTGATGCACGCCGATGTCGCTGACGAGGATCGCATCC
>JAKAHJ010000182.1 GCA_021815055.1 Pseudomonadota bacterium
CGCGCTCGCCGAGAAGGCCGGCGCGCGCATCTTCGAGGATACGCCCGCGCTCGCGCTCGATCCGGCCGGCGTGCGCAAGCGCGTCGTGACGCCGCATGCCCGCGTGCGCGCCGCGCATGTGGTGCTCGCCGGCAATGTCGGGCTTGGCACGCTGATGCCGCAGCTTTCCGCGACGTTGCTGCCGGTGTCGACTTTCGTCATGGTGACGGAGCCGATCCCCCGTCTCGGCGAGGTGGTGCGCTACCGCGGCGCCGTCAGCGATACCGACCGCGCCGATAATCATTACCGCATCGTCGGCGGCAACCGGCTGCAATGGTCGGGACGCATGCGCACCTGGGAGGCGGATGCGCGCCGGATCGGTCCGGCGCTGGCGGCCGACATCAGGCGCACGTTTCCGGACCTGCCGCCGGTGGAAATCGCGCATCTGTGGCGCGGCACGCTCGGGCGGACCGTGCACCGCATGCCGCAGATCGGCGAGCTCGAGGCCGGCCTCTGGGTCGCGAGCGGTTTCGGCGGGCACGGGCTCAACACGAGCGCGATGGGAGGCCGGTTGGTGGCCCGCGGCATTACCCACAACGACGAGACTTGGCGCCTGTTCGCGCCCTATGAGCTGGTCTGGGCCGGCGGGCGGCTCGGCCGCGCGCTGGCGCAGGCGATCTATTGGGGCAGCGCCCCGGGCGAGGCCGTTAGGCAGGCTTTGGCGCAACGGCGCGAGGCGGCCCGAATGCGCAAACAGGCCCGCCAACCGCGCGAAGGCGGTGCCGCCGCCGAGTAAGGCTCGGCCGGCGCGCTGTTTTTCGCGGGCGTGAACCTTTCCTTTGGCCTATAGTTCTACAAATTGCGTCGGCCGGCCACGCGGGGCAGATCGTGCGCGGCTGTGAGGCAGGGAAGGGCGAGGGGCAATCCATGCGCGTGCGGTCGATCGGAATGGCCGTCGTGGCGGCCGCAGCGCTGGCTACGTGCTTTGACGCGGCGCGCGCCGCCGACCTATCCGGATTGCCGGCCTTCGCGCCCGGCGCCGCCAGCGCGTGGACCGTGACCCTCGGCGCCGAAGGCCGCGTGGTGCCGAACTTCGAAGGCTCCGACCGCTATACCGTAGTGCCTTTTCCCGTTTTCGACCTGCGCCGTGCCGGCACGCCGCCGAGCTTCCACAGCCCGTATGACGGCTTCGGCTTCGCGGTCCTCGACACCGGCCGCTTCCGCCTCGGGCCCGCCTTCAAGGTGCGGTTGCCGCGCAACCAAAGCGATGATTCGGACCTCAAGGGTCTCGGCGACGTGGATTGGGCGCTCGAGGCCGGTCTTTTCGCCGATTACTGGGTCACGCCCTGGCTGCGCACGCGCGCCGAAGTGCGTCAGGGTTTCGGCGGCCACCATGGTATCATGGCCGATCTGACCGCCGACGCGGTCGTCCCGGTCACGCCGCAATGGACGCTGTCGGCCGGCCCGCGCCTGACGCTGGCGACCACGGCCGCCACCACGCCTTATTTCAGCGTGACGGCGGCGCAGGCGGCGGCCTCCGGCCTGCCGGTCTATAATGCGAGCGGCGGCGTGCATTCCTACGGCGTTGGCGCCCAGGCGCGCTATCAATGGTCGCCGCAATGGGCCACTTATGTCTTCGCCGAATATGAGCGGCTGGCGGACGGCGCCGCCAATTCGCCGATCGTGACCCGGCGCGGCTCGCCCGACCAGTTCGAGGTCGGCCTCGGCGTCAGCTATTCCTTCGACATGCGCGCGCTGTGGTGAATCTCGGCTCTTCACGTACGCGGTTGTTCGTGCAATCGGAAATCGATAGGCTGGCGCGTGACTCCGCTGCTTGCGACGGGCAATTGGGTCGCCTTAGTCGGAATTGGAATCGCAAGCAAAGGACGTTCAAGTGTCTCATTCACATTTTGATGCACGCGACCGCCAAGCCCCGGCGCTTCCGCGAAAGCGCCCTTGGTCGTCGCCAGTTGTGATCGTCCCCACAGAACTTGTTCTCGCAGAAAAGCTCTCGAACGCGGTCGATGGCACCAGCCTCGGTGTTACCTACGGGCCGAGCTGAAGGCTGATCGTTCATCGGCGCGTTGTTCGCGCGGACGCAGCTCGAACATCGGTTTTGACCTGCTCGATGACAGACGTCCAATCCCCCGGTTTTTGCTGCCTGTACAGGCGCGCGCTCGCGTACCAGGGGCTGTCGTCGCGGTCGAGCAGCCATCGCCAATCGCTGGTGTAAGGCAATAGTATGAAGACGGGTTTGCCCATGGCGCCGGCAAGATGCGCGGCGCTCGTGTCGACCGTGATGACCAGGTCCGTCAAGTCGATCAACGCTGCGGTGTCCGTGAAATCCCGCACCTCGTCGCCGTAGAATGCGACACGGCCAAGTTGACGGAGCAGGCCGACGTCCTTCGCGATCAATTCCTTCTGCAAGCAGACCCAGTCGACATCGTCGCTGAACAGAGGAACAAGCCGTTCGAGCGCGATCGAACGATTGTGATCGTTCGCATGACGGTGACCGCCGCTCCAAACGAGACCTATTTTCGGTCGGGCGCTTGGTCGCAGCCTGCTCGCCCAGGCGGCGCGCGTTCCTTGATCCGAGAAGAGATAGCGGCGCTCGGCCGGTATCGTCGTCGGCGTGGTCCCGAACGCGAGGGGCAGGCTCATGAGCGGGCAATGGAAATCGAAGCTGGCGGGCTTGTCGGTTGGACCGATGATCTGAATGCCACGATCGGCAGCCTGCAACAGGTCGATGAGCGGATCTTGCGCCGACAGGACGACCCGCGCGCCGCGCGCGGCGGCAAGCTTGGCGTAGCGATAGAACTGGATCGTGTCGCCGAGCCCTTGCTCCCAATGAATGAAAAGCGTCTTGCCGGCGATGCTTTGCTCGCCCGACCAAAGCGGCTCGGCATAGTCGCGGACCGCGACCGGTCGCCGGAGCTTCTTGCGCCATTCGTACGCGCGAAAGCCCTGCTCGAACTCGCCGGTCTGCAACAGGCAGAGAGCCTTGTTGAAATGGGCGCTTGCGAGGGACGGATCGAGCGCGATTGCCGCATCGTAGCGGGCAAGCGCCTCGCCAAAGCGGTGCCCGACGAGCGCCGTCGTGCCGGCGGTTTCGTGCGCTTCCGCGAAGTCGGATTGCAGCGCGAGCGCTCGTTCGCAACTCGCCAGCGCCTCTTCCACGCGGTTCAAAGCAAGGAGAGCAATTGCGCGCGAGCGGTGGGCGTTCGCGAGATCGGGGTCTAAAGTGAGCGCCCGGTCCAGGACCGTCAACGCGTTCTGGGAGAATTTCAGATGGACCAGTACGTCCCCGCGAATTCGGTACGCCTCCGCGGAGCCCGCATCGAGCGCGATCGCGCGGTCGCAGCTTGCCAGTGCTTCGAAAGGACGCGCGAGCGCCAATTGCGCCGCCGCGAGCTCCCGATAGGCGGCAGGAGATTGTGGATTGAGCGCGACCGCCCTTTCGAGAGCGTCGAGATCGTCGAGCTCTGCCCGCGCCTCCGTCACATCGGTTCCTTCGCGCTATTTGTCACCGCCCTTCTCTTCTCGCCATGAACGCCAGCCGCTCGAACAAATGCACGTCCTGCTCGTTCTTGATGAGCGCGCCGTGCAGCGGCGGGATCAGCTTCTTGGGGTCGCGTTCGCGCAACAGTTCGGGGCCGATGTCCTCGACCATCAGGAGCTTGAGCCAGTCGAGCAGCTCCGACGTGGAGGGCTTCTTCTTCATGCCCGGCACCTCGCGGATCTCGTAGAACAATTTCAGCGCTTCGCTCACCAGGCGCTGCTTGATCCCGGGGAAATGCACCTCGATAATCGCGCGCATGGTGTCGGTGTCGGGAAAGCGGATGTAGTGGAAGAAACAGCGGCGCAGGAAGGCGTCCGGCAATTCCTTCTCGTTGTTCGAAGTGATCACCACGATCGGGCGGCGGCGCGCCTTCACCGTCTCGGCCGTTTCGTAGACGAAGAACTCCATGCGATCGAGTTCCTGCAACAGGTCGTTGGGAAACTCGATGTCGGCCTTGTCGATCTAGATCG
>JAKAHJ010000045.1 GCA_021815055.1 Pseudomonadota bacterium
CTCTGGGCGTTGGCGCGCTATCGCAATATGCCGAGCGGGACCGGGCGTTCAGCCGCCTATGGGATGTGACATCATTGAATTCTGTCAGTCCGCTCCCGCCATGTCCGGCGTGCGCTTCGCTGCGCGGCTGCGCTGCCGGATTTCGTCGAGCTTGTGCTCGACGTGGCGCGAAAAGACATAGTCCGCCCGCCGCTGGTTCTCGAGGCCGATCTCGGGCGCCATGGCGCCTTCGGTGCGCGCGCCGCGCAGCATTACCGCCAAGGCCTTCAACGGATGGCGAACGGCGTCTTCCACGGCGGTGGCTTCATAACCGCAGTGCACCATGCAATCGGCGCATTTCTCGTAGTTGCCGGTGCCGTAGGAATCCCACTCCGTTTCGTCCATTAGTTCCTTGAAGGTTCGCGCATAGCCTTCGCCGATCAGATAGCAGGGCTTTTGCCAGCCGAAGATCGTGTAGGTCGGATTACCCCATGGCGTGCAGCGATAGTTCTGATTGCCGGCGAGGAAATCGATGAACAGGGAGGATTGGCTGAATGTCCAATTCCTGCCGCCTCGCCCGCGGCTCAGAATGCCGCGGAAGAGCTGCTTGGTCGTATCGCGGTGGAGAAAGTGGTGCTGGTCGGGCGCGCGCTCATAGGCGTAGCCCGGGGAGACCGTGATGCCGTCGACGCCCATCGCCATGACTTCGTCGAAAAACGCCGCCACGCGTTCCGGTTCGGCATTGTTGAACAGCGTGCAATTGATGTTGACGCGGAAGCCGCGGGTTTTCGCCTGCTTGATCGCCGCGACGGCGCGCGCGAAGACGCCTTCCTGGCACACGGAAGCGTCGTGCATCGTCTGGTCGCCGTCGAGATGCACCGACCAGGTGAAATAGGTGCTCGGCTCGTATTGCGGCAGCCGCTTCTCCATCAACAGCGCATTGGTGCAGAGATAGACGAATTTCTTGCGCGCGATGATGCCGCGGACGATCTCGGGCAATCCCTTGTGCAGCAGCGGTTCGCCGCCGGCGATCGAGACGACAGGCGCGCCGCATTCGTCGACCGCGCGCAGCGCATCGTCGACCGCCATGCGCTGGTCCAGGATAGGCTTCGGATAATCGATCTTGCCGCAGCCGGCGCAGGCGAGATTGCAGCGAAACAACGGCTCCAGCATGAGCACGAGCGGGAAACGCTTGCGCCCGGCCAGATGCCGACGGATCACATAGTTACCGACAATGAGCTTCTGCAGGAGTGGGATGCCCAAGACTGCCGTCCTTACCTATCTTGCTTGAACTGGTGACATTCAGGAGTTCGACCGGAACGCGGAACTCCATGCTCTCCTCACGGCCGGGCAGCGTCGACAGTTCCACCGGCGCGAAGCGCCGCAAGGCATCGATGGCGTGCATCACCATGATCTCCGGGGCCGACGCGCCCGCGGTAATGCCGACCACCTCCACGCCGTGCAGCCATTTGGGCCGGATCTCGTCGCCATTGGCGATGAGATGGGTCGGCACGCCGGCCTCGATGCCGATCTCGCGCAGCCGGTTCGAGTTAGAACTGTTGCCGGCGCCCACGACGAAGATGATGTCGACCAGCTTGCTCAATTCTCGCAGAGCCATCTGGCGATTTTGTGTCGCGTAGCAGATGTCCTCGGTGCCCGGCCCGACCACGTCGCTGAAACGGCGGTAAAGCGCGTCGATAATGCCGCGGGTGTCATCGACCGAAAGCGTGGTCTGCGTCACATAGGCGATCGGCGTATCGGTCGGCAGGTCGAGATTTGCGACGTCGTCTTCCGTCTGCACCAGTACGACCTTGCCGGGAATTTGCCCGAGCGTGCCTTCGACTTCCGGGTGTCCGGCATGGCCGATCAGCACGATCGTGCGGCCCTTGCGCAGATAGTGGCGTCCTTGCGTATGCACCTTGGAAACCAGCGGGCAGGTCGCATTCAAGACATGCAGCCCGCGCCCGGCCGCCTCCAGTTCCACCTTTTTGGCGACGCCATGCGCGCTGAATACGGTGATGCCGTCGGGTGGTACCTCGGACAGGTTCTCGACGAAACGGGCGCCACGCGCCTTCAGCGCGTCGACTACCCAATTATTGTGGACGATCTCGTGCCGGACATAGACCGGCGGACCGTATTTTTCGAGCGCGCGCTCGACGATCTCGATCGCCCGCACGACGCCGGCGCAAAAACCGCGAGGCTGGGCCAGAATGACTTTCATAGCGCGCCTCCGCTGAACGCGTCCGTGTGGACGAATTCTTTCGGCCGTCGCGCCGTCCCGCGATCCGGACCGGTGAGGATTTGCGCGGGCTCGAACGCTTCGAAAACCTTGGCGACGATGCCGCCGGCGTCGAGGCCTGCCTTCGCATACATCGTCGGCGGCGAATCGTGATCGATGAACACGTCCGGCAGCACCATGGCGCGCATCTTGAATCCGCGTTGCTCGAAGGCGCCGCGGTCGGCGAGGAACTGCATCACATGCGCACTGAAGCCGCCGATCGCGCCTTCCTCGACGGTGACGACGAGTTCATGGTTGTGCGCCAGCCGAAGCAGAAGTTCGCCGTCGAGCGGCTTCGCGAAACGGGCGTCGGCCACCGTGGTCGAGACGCCGCGCGCGGCGAGCACGTCCGCCGCTTTCAGGCAATCCGCGAGCCGGCCGCCGAGCGAGAGGAGCGCGACCGTGCTGCCCTGCCGCAGGATACGGCCGCGGCCAATTTCGAGCGGGACGCCGCGCTCAGGCATCGGCACGCCGACTCCGTCGCCGCGCGGATAACGGAGAGCGCTCGGCCGATCGTCGATCGCGGCCGCAGTCGCGACCATGTGCGCCAGCTCGGATTCGTCGGCCGCCGCCATGATCACGAATCCCGGCAGGCAGCCGAGATAGGTCACGTCGAACGACCCGGCATGGGTCGGCCCGTCGGCGCCCACCAGCCCCGCGCGATCGATCGCGAAGCGCACCGGCAGCCGCTGCAGTGCGACATCGTGCACGACCTGGTCGTAGGCGCGCTGCAGGAAGGTCGAGTAGATCGCGACAAACGGCTTGTAGCCTTGCGTTGCCAGCCCGGCTGCGAAGGTGACCGCGTGCTGCTCGGCGATGCCGACGTCGAAAGCGCGCTCGGGAAACGCTTTGGCGAAAATATCGACGCCGGTGCCGGACGGCATCGCCGCGGTGATGGCGAGAATCCTGTCGTCCTGCTCCGCTTCCTTGACGAGATACTGGCCGAACACCTTGGTGTAGGAAGGGGCGGCTGATTTTGCCTTGTTCTGCTTACCGGTCGCGACATCGAATTTCACCACGCCGTGATATTTGTCGTCCGAGGCTTCGGCCGGCGCATAGCCTTTGCCCTTCTGCGTGCGCACGTGGATGAGGATCGGACCCTCTTTCGCATCGCGCACGTTCTCGAGCACCGGTAGCAGTTGATCGAGATTGTGGCCGTCCACGACGCCGACATAATAGAAGCCGAGCTCTTCGAACAGCGTGCCGCCGGTCACGAATCCGCGCGCCAGCTCTTCCGCACGCAACGCGCGCTCCTTAAGGAATGCCGGCAGGCGCTCGGCGACCTGCTTGCCGAGCCCCCGCAGCGACATATACATCGGGCTGGACAAGAGCCGCGCCAGATAAGCCGACATCGCGCCGACCGGCCGCGCGATCGACATTTCATTGTCGTTGAGGACGACGATCAGACGGCGGCCCATGGCGCCGGCATTGTTCATCGCTTCATAGGCCATGCCGGCGGAAATCGCGCCGTCGCCGATAACGCAGATGACGTTGTGGGTTTCGCCCGAAAGATCGCGCGCGACCGCCATGCCCAAGCCGGCCGAGATCGAGGTCGACGAATGGGCTGCGCCGAAGCAGTCGTACTCGCTTTCCGAGCGCTTGGTGAAGCCCGAGAGTCCGCCGCCCTGACGGAGCGTTCGGATGCGTTCGCGTCTGCCCGTTAGGATTTTGTGCGGATAGGCCTGGTGGCCGACGTCCCAAATCAGCTTGTCGTTGGGCGTGTCGAAGACGTAATGCAACGCCACCGTGAGTTCGACCACGCCAAGACTAGCGCCGAGGTGGCCGCCGGTTACCGCGACCGCATTAATCGTCTCGTTACGCAGTTCGTCGGCGACCCGTTGCAAATCTTTCGGCTTGAGGCGCCGTAGATCGGACGGACTGTTGAGGGACTCGAGAATCGGGCGGTATTGATGAGTGGGTTCAACAATCGGGGTGAGTGCTGTCATTCGAGGGCCACCGTTGAAAGATTGGTGCCGGCGGAAGAACCGACCTCTTCACATCGCCGTGTCGGGCCGCCCCCAAGCGGCGCGTCATTCGTTTGCCTCAAAGACGGTTTCGAACAGGGATAATCGGTCGTCCTTGGAAAAGTTCCCGTCAGGCCTCGTTTTTTGGTGGGGTTCTGCGCGGAGCTAAAGGCCGGGCAAGAAAACCAAAGGCTGCGTTCGGCATGTTGGTGTCTACGGTTTCCCGCATCGTCGCGCTCTGCACACGGTTCCCTTGGCTCGTCATCGCGATTGTCATCGGTCTAGCTGCCGCGGCGGCCGGTTATGCGTCGTCGCATTTCGCAATCAACACCGACATCAACAAACTGATTTCTCCCGATCTGCCGTGGCGGCAGAACGAACGGACGCTCGAGAAGGAATTTCCCGGTCATTTCAATTCGACATTGATCGTCATCGATGCGCCGACGCCGGAACTCGCGAATGTGGCGAGCGACGCGCTGGCGCGGGAGCTGAAGACGAAGCCGCAATTGTTTCGCGAAGTCGAAAACCTGAGCGGCAACGAATTTTTTGCGCGTAACGGATTGCTGTTCCAGCCGACCGAGGACGTCGCGCGTCTCACGCGCGGCCTCGGCCTGGCTTCGCCATTCGTAGGAGTTCTCGTCAACGACCCGAGCTTGCGCGGGCTGACGCACATGCTGGCGATGGGTGTGGGCGGCGTGCAGCAGGGAATGTCGAAGCTGGACGATCTGACGCGTCCTTTATCGATGGCGGCCGACACGCTCGACAATGTGCTTGCCGGCCGGCCCGCCGTGTTTTCATGGCAGGAATTATTGAGCGGCAAACCGGCCACGACGAGCGAGCGGCGGCGCTTCATCGAGGTGCAGCCGGTGCTCGATTATTCCGCCCTCGAGCCCGGGCGCGCATCGAGCGACGCCATCCGTAAGGCGGCTGCGGATCTCCATCTCGCGTCGCGCTATCAGGCGCGGGTGCGCCTGACCGGCTCGGTGCCGATGGGCGACGAAGAGTTCGCGACCGTGCAGGAAGGCACGTTGGTGAACGGCCTCGGCACTATGATTGTCGTTCTTGTGATCCTCTGGCTGGCGCTGAAATCCGCGCGCATCATCTTCGCCGTGTTCGTGAACCTCGTGGCGGGTCTCGCGATGACCGCCGCGCTCGGACTGATGATGGTCGGCGCACTGAACATGATTTCGGTCGCATTTGCCGTGTTGTTCGTCGGATTGGGCGTCGATTTCGGTATCCAGTTCTCGGTCCGCTATCGTGCGGAACGGCACGACACGCCGAACCTGCGCCGCGCGCTGCGGCGAACCGCGGCGGATATCGGCGTGCCGCTCACCTTGGCGGCGGGCGCGGTGGCGGCCGGCTTCCTGTCGTTTCTTCCGACCGACTATCGCGGCCTGTCGGAACTGGGTGAGATTGCCGGTGCCGGAATGGTGATCGCCTATCTCACCAGCATCACACTGCTCCCCGCTCTGCTGACGGTGCTCAATCCGCCCGGCGAACCGGAAGAAGTCGGCTACCGGGCGTTGGCGCCGGTCGACAAATTTCTGCAACGAAACCGCCTTGCGGTCGTCGGCGGCACGGTGGCCGTCGCTCTCCTTGGAACGCCGCTGCTGTTCAATCTCAGTTTCGATTTCGACCCGATCCATCTGCGCAGCCCATCGGTCGAGTCGGTCGCGACCTTTCTCGACGTGCAGAGCGATCCGAATGTCGGCGCCAACGCGATCAATGTCGTCGTCCCGACATTGGCGCAGGCCGACAAGGCGGCGGTGATCCTGCGCAAGTTGCCGGAGGTCGCCCGGGCGACGACGCTCAGCAATTTGGTGCCGCAGGATCAGGCGCAAAAGCTCGCGCTGATCGGGGAATTGAATCGCCGGCTTGGTCCGATTCTCGGCCGGCAGCCTGCGGGCAATCCGCCGAGCGACGCCGAAAATATCACGGCCTTGAACGCGGTTGCGGCGCAATTAAACCAGGCCGCCGGCAGCGCCAGCGGTTCCGGCGCGGACGCCGCCCGGCGTCTCGCGGGTGATCTTTCGCGGCTGGCCGACGCGGACAAGGCGGTGCGCGAGCGGGCGCGAGAGGCGTTCATTGTACCTTGGCAGGCCGACCTCGCGCAGTTGCGGGATTATCTGCGCGCAAGCCAGGTCACGCTCGACAATCTGCCGACCGGCCTGAAGCGCCGGTGGATTGCGGCTGACGGTAAGGCGCGGGTGGAGGTCGATCCGACGGGCAACCAGAATGACGTCAAGGTTCTGCGGAAATTCGCCAAGACCGTCAGCGCCGCCTATCCCAATGCGATCGGTGGACCGGTCTCGATCCTGGAATCGGGCAAGACGGTGGTGAAGGCCTTCATCCAGGCGGGCATTTATGCATTCTTGTCGATCGCGGTGCTGCTGTGGATCGTGTTGCGTCGGATTGGCGACGTGCTGCTCACGCTGGCTCCGCTGCTGCTCGCCGGCGTGCTGACGCTCGAATTGTGCGTGCTCATCGGCATGCCGCTCAACTTCGCCAACATCATCGCCTTGCCATTGCTGCTCGGTGTCGGTGTCGCCTTCAAGATCTATTACATCATGGCCTGGCGGGCGGGGCAGACCGATCTCCTGCAATCGAGCCTGACGCGCGCGGTCATCTGGAGCGCGCTGACCACGGCTACCGCCTTCGGTAGCCTGTGGCTGTCGAGCCATCCCGGTACCTCGAGCATGGGCGAACTGCTGGCCCTGTCGCTGGTCACGACTATGGGCGCGGCGGTGCTGTTCCAGCCGGCGCTAATGGGCGCCCCGCGCGGCGCCGACAAGGCCTGAGCAGATTTCCTCCGCCGGTTGGGTTTGCGGCGAGACCTGGGCGCGGGCCTGCGACGAGTCGCCCGAGCCGCGGGGGCCCGCGGATGGCGGCTTGGGCGGCTGTACCGCGGCGTCCGCGTCCGGTGCGCTGACACGGATCCATTTTTCGCCTCCGCACAGAAGGCCGAGCACGCAGCCTTTGATCTCCAGCGTGTTGGGATCGACGAGGCTGATTTTGCCGGAATACGTGCGGCCATCCTCGGCATTGTAGATCGAGCCGCTCCATTCGTTGTTGTCGCGGCCGGGCTTCATTCCCAAAAGTATGGGCATGCCCAGCGTCGGTCGGCCCCGTAAAGCCGTATCGGGATTTTTTCGGTCTACGCCTGGCTTCTGTTCCGAGGCAACAATGCCCCAATACCGGCCGTCGCAATCGACGATTCGGATGGTCGCAAAGCCGCGCGCCACGCGCCACTCGCCGGTGGGGTCGGACGGTGCCGCCGGCGCCGCCGGCGTCGCAGCCGCCAAGACGAGCGCCACGGCTGTGCCATGAAACATTTTCCGTAGGTCCATCGTTTTGCTACCGCATCGTTGGCCCCGCGCGAGGGCTAACGACCGAAATGGCCGAAACGGCGACCTTTGTCGTTCGGGATTTTGTGCGGGTTCCTTGGCGCCGGAACAAAATACCGGGCGCGCCGACGACCGGAAACACGACGACCGGAAACACCATGAACCAACCCGCAATCGATCGGACGATGATGCGGCGCTGCATCGCGCTGTCGGCGACCGCGGCCGAGCGCGGCGAGTTTCCGTTTGCCTGCGTGATCTGCGAAGGCGACCGCATCGTCGCTGAAGCGATCAATTTCGTTCGCCGGGAGCGCGACGTCACGCGACACGCCGAGCTTGTCGCCATATCGCTCGCGCAGAAGGTATTGGGACACCGGAACCTCAACCGCTGCACCCTCTACACCAATGTCGAGCCCTGTCCGATGTGCTCGTTTCCCATCCGCGAGACGCGCGTGAAGCGGGTGGTTTATGCCATCGGATCGCCCGCCATGGGCGGCGTCTCGAAATGGAATATTCTGCGCGACACCGAGTTGTCGAAGATCATGCCGGAGGCGTTCGGGCCGGTACCGGAAATCCTCACCGGTCTTCTGGGACAAGAGGCCGAACGCGTCTGGCAAACATCGCGCCCCCTCGTATGGGCCATCATCAAGCATCGCGGCTGCTTTGCGCCGGTCACCGGGGCCTGCGATCACATGCAGGCAATTCCGCAGGCCCACGGTTGGATCCGCTCCCTGCTGACGCTGCATCGGTAGCGCGTCGGTAGGAACTCTTCCGCTGCAACGCGGCCCGACCGCGCGCCCGCGGCTTTCACAAATACCGCTTCCTTCTCAGTGCACGAGACTGCACCGGCGGTGCTGCGTATGCGCTGGTTCTTGCGCACCGCAGGCAAAAGCGACATAGGATTGCATAAAAGCAAGGGGGAAATGTCATGGGTGCAGAACCGGTGAAACTCGGGATCGTCGGGCTTGGCCGCTGGGCCAGGGTTCTGACGCGGGCGGCGGCGAAATCCGACAAATTCAAGATCGTCGCCGGCTACAGCCGCACGGAAGACAAGCGCCGCGCCTTCGAGCAGGAATTCGGCGTCGCCGGTGTCCCCGACATGAAAACGCTGTTGGCCGATCCTGAGATCCGCGGCGTCATCATCACGGTCCCGAACGAGCAGCACTTGGGCGTAGCGACCGAGATCGCCAAGGCCGGCAAGCACGTCTACACCGAGAAGCCTATTGCGGCCACGCTCGAGGACGGCGTCGAGATCGAGGCGCTCGAGGCGAAATACGGCGTCACGATCACGGTCGGGCACAGCGCGCGCCTTTTGGGCAGCATCCGCCGGATCCGCGAGACGATCGACGCCGGGGAACTCGGCCGCGTCGCCTTCATTGAGGCGAATTTCTCGAACGAGCGGGCGCTCGAGCTGACGCCGCAGACCTGGCGCTGGTACAAAGCCAAGGCGCCGGGCGGGCCGCTGTCCCAACTCGCCATCCACCAGTTCGACATTCTCCATTATCTCGGCGGCGAAATCGTCGAGGCGTCGTCGATGGCGTCCAAGCTTTCGCCGGTCGGCGCCGAGGTCGACGACCAGTCGATGACCACGCTGCGCTTCGCCGACGGAAAGCTCGGCTATGTCGGCTCGTGCTGGACCTCGCCCGGCGTGTTTTCGGTGCGCGTGTTCGGCTCGAAGGGGCTGATGCACAGCGAAACCGATTTCTCCTCCTGGGATACGCCGCACAAGCTGCACCTGTCGTCGCAATTGTATATCCAGCGCGGCAAGGACGGTTACGGCAAGCGCGAGGACCTCACGGTTCCGGACAGCGACATGTTCCGCGCCGAGCTGGAACTGTTCGCGGAGAGTTGCCGCACCGGCAAGGCGAACGAGCTCACCGCGCGCAACGGCAATGTGGCGGTGGCGGTGGTCAATGCCGCGCTGCGCTCGATCGACCAGAGCGGGCACTATGTGCGCATCGGCGATATCCTGGACGAGGCGCGCGTGCGATCGGAGGCGAGGAAGGTCAATGTTGCCTAGCCGCTATTTCATCGAATTGACCCAGCCGGAGATCGCCACCCAGATCAAGCGTAACCCATTGGTGCTGCTGCCGGCCGGCAGCGTCGAGCAGCACGGACCGCATCTGCCGACCGGCACCGATACTTTCGCCGCCAATGTCATCTCGGCGGCGGTGGCCGAGCGCATGGACGGTCTCGTGCTGCCGGCGACGCCGTTCGGCGTAACGCCGATGCACATGCCGTTCGAGGGCACGATCACCTTTTCGCCCGACACTTATATGCGGGTGGTGACCGAGACCTGCGTCTCCACCGCCCGGCACGGCGCCAGGCGGCTCCTCATCCTCAACTGGCACGAGGGCAATATCCCCTCGCTTGCCATCGCGGCCGAGGCGCTGCACCGCGAGCACGGCATGAGCGTGCTCACCGTGCAGGCCTGCTACGTCGCCGAGGAAATGTACGGCAAGACCTGCAACGGGCTCACCCATGGCGGCGAGATCGAAGCGTTGGCCGTGCTCGCATTCCGGCCGGAGCTTGTGCATCTCGACCGCATCGATTATTCCTCCGACCACAGCCACGGTCACCGGATGGACAAGCTGCGCCGCACGCGCAGTTATCAGCCGGTGCTGACTGATATTCGCTCGATCGCGGCGACCGGCTGGTTCGGCAGCCCGCAGCACGCCACGATCGAAAAGGGCCAGCGCATGCTTGCCGACATTGCCGATGCGATCGCGCGCGAGGCGGCGGAAATCTTCACGCAGCTCGACGCTGTGCAGGGCGGCACCGCCGAGATCAAGCAATTACGGCAGGCAGGCTGATGGCGCGGCGCATCACGTCAGCCGAAGGCAAACGGCTCGGCCTGCCGGGGCGCTCGGCGCTCGAAATGGTGTCTGGCGATATCGGCTCGCAGGTGACGTTCCGTGTGGTCGAGATCGCTGTGCCGCAGCCGGGCGAAGCCCTGCGCGGCCCGCATTTGCATCGCGGCTACGAGGAATGCATCTATGTGCTCAAGGGTGAAGGCCGCACCTTCACCGAAAGCGGCGCCTTCGACGTGAAGCCGGGCGACGTGATGCTCGTCCCGGCCCATGAAAAACACGTCACCCGCAACACCGGCGCCGAACCGCTGATCCTGCTCTGCTTCTTCCCGACGCCTGACATCGTGTCGACCACCGACAACTTCTCTAACTTCTGAGAATGAACTCTAACCCATCTATTCCGTCATTCCGGGACGCCGCGAAGCGGCGGGCCCGGAATCCAGAATCCTAGTCCTTGGTTATGGATTCCGGGTTCGCGGGCTGGCGCCCGCGCCCCGGAATGACAGGGGAAATACATGAGCACCGACGTTCTCTGCCTGCGGCCCGAGGCCGATTTCACGCGCGTGGATGCCCCCGCGCCGGCGACATTGCGCGTCGCCTATCGCAAGCCGGATGACGCCGACGTGCCGGCGCTGATGCGCGCATCGGACGCGCTCATCATCCCTGCGGTGGGGCCGAAGCTCGCGCCGACGCTGTTCGATGGTGGCCGCGTCAGGTTGGTGCAGGTCACCGGCGCCGGGCTCGACCGGCTCGAGCGCGAGGCGATGGTTGGGCTCGGCATTCCGGTCGCAAACGTGGCGGGTGGCAGCAACAGCGCGCTCGCCGAATATGCGGTGACGACCGCGTCGATGCTGTTGCGGCGCTTCGCCTGGGCCGATGCCGAGCTCAAGAGCGGCAATTATGCAGCGTTCCGCGCATGCATGGTGGCCGACAATCTCGCCGGGCTCGAAGGCCTCACGGTCGGGCTCGTCGGTTTCGGCACGATCGGGCTCGCGGTCGCGCAGGCGTTTCACCGGACGGGCTGCCGTGTCTGCTATTTCGATCCGGCGCCGCGCAATCCCGAAGCGGGCAGGGAGATCGGCGCCGAGCCGGTGGCGCTCGACGCGCTGCTCGCGCGGTCCGACGTGGTGAGCCTGCACGTGCCGCTTTTGAAGGAGACCACGGGGCTGATCGGCGCGCGCGAACTCAATCTGATGAAGCCTTCTGCGGTGCTGATCCAGGCCTCGCGCGGCGGCGTGGTGGACGAGGCGGCGCTCGCCGCGCATCTTGCCGCAGGCCGTATCGGCGGCGCCGCGGTCGACGTCTATTCGACCGAGCCGCCTACGCCCGACAATCCTTTGCTTCGCCTCGGAGGCGAGGGCGCGCGAAGGCTGCTGCTGACGCCGCACATCGCCGGGGTCACGCGCCAATCCTGGACCTATCTCTTCCGTTCGGCCTGGGAGAATATCGAGCGCGTTCTGCTGCGCGGCGAACCGCCGCTCAACCGGTCTTACTAGGGCAGGATCCCGAAAAGCGGCGCGGCGATCGTGCGGTGCGAACCGGGCGGAAATATTCGCTGGCAAATTCGCCCCGGAACCGTAAAGTGCCGCGGCGGGCGGTCGCTCCGGTCGGTTCGGGAGCCCCGCCTCATTCCTCGAGGACTGGGCGCCGGTAGCTCAGCCGGATAGAGCACCAGACTTCGAATCTGGGGGTCAGGGGTTCGAATCCCTTCCGGCGCGCCATTGTCCGATTTGTCCGACCCGGAGACATGGGTGACAGAACGTACCTAAAGACATGGGTGAGTTCGATGAATCGGTAGGATGCATTTCTCCGCTGCGAAACGCAGCAAGGGATTCCATGGCTCACCCTTTCAAAGTCGGCGAAAGGTTGCCGAACATTGGGATTCCCTTCAAAGCGGCCTTATCGACGTTCATGAATTGTTCTAAAATGAATCATGGTCAAGACTATCACCTCAAACCAACTCCTCGGAGAGATTGGCGAAGCGGCCCGTCCGCCTTCGCTTTCTCAACATGGGCTTTCAGTTTGACGGCCGCTCGCGACTGGAAGCGGGCGTCGATGCATCGCTGAAGGAGACCAAGGTCGTGGGGCCGTTGCCGGGTGACCTGCACGACACCAACAGCCATACGGCTGCGATGCATGATGGCAGCGCCGGGGCCGAGGCGGCGCGGGCGCTCCTGCGCAAGCTCGCCGATCCGGCCAGCCGCGCGCGCTGGACCGCGGCCTGGCTGGAGCCCGCGTTTCCGGGCGCATGATCCCGAAAAGTGGAAACCGGTTTTCGGATAAGATCATGCGCAAACGATCGGACTCTGACCATCTTGCAGCCGATACCCCACCTGCCTAACTACGATGGGTCGGCAGCAGGGTGACGGCCATGGACCAGATCAAATTCATTGCCCTTGATGGGGAAGACCTCGAAGTCGTTTCGGCCCACTTGCAGGACGCGGTCGTCAAGGTGTCGGACGTATTGTGGCGGCCGCAGGAGAAGCGCCTTGTGCTGGCGCTCAATCGTTTCGACTGGGAGGCCGCGCAAGCCCACCGACCCGAATACCGCCGCCGGCGCGCGGCGCTGCGCTTCGAGCGCGTGATGTCCTGCAAATGCCGCAACGTGAACCCGGCCGGCAGGGATGCCGTGCTCAACCTGCTGGCAGTGGAATACACCCCGACCGATGCGCCCGCGGGCGTGGTGACGCTGATCTTCTCCGGCGACGCCGCCCTGCGGCTGGAGGTCGAATGCCTCGAGGCCGAGTTGGCCGATCTCGGTCCGGCCTGGACGACGACGGCGCGGCCGATCCATCTCGACCTGGAAAGCGCTTCGGCGCCGACACTCGCGGCCGAGCGGCACTGACGCTTCCCGGAATAACCGGTCTGAGGGTTGACGCCGGGGTCGGCATCACCCATTCACCTGTGATTCGATCGTCTCTCGCCGGACCGGGCCATGCCGCTTCGACTGGATAGCCAAAGCGCCGATTTCGCCGACCGTTTTCGCGCCTTGCTGGCGATGAAACGGGAGGCGGCGCAAGACGTCGAGGCGACCGTGCGCGGCATTATTGCGGAGGTCGTCGCGCGCGGCGACCGCGCGCTCGCGGAGTTCACCGCGAAATTCGATCGCATCGACCTCAATAAGATCGGCCTTCGTGTCACCGCCGCCGAGCTGGATGCCGCGGAACGGGCCTGCAATCCGAAACCGCTGGCCGCGCTCAAGCTCGCGCGCGACCGCATTGAATCTTATCACCGCCGCCAGAAGCCCGCCGACGAACGCTACACCGACGCGATCGGGGTCGAACTGGGCGCCAAATGGAGCGCCATCGAGGCGGTCGGCCTCTATGTGCCGGGCGGCACCGCCGCCTATCCGTCCTCGGTGCTGATGAACTCCGTGCCGGCCAAGGTCGCCGGTTGCCCACGCCTGGTGATGGTGGTGCCGGCGCCCGACGGCAAACTCGAGCCTCTCGTGCTGGCGGCGGCCAAGCTCGCCGGCGTCGACGAGGTCTATCGCATCGGCGGGGCGCAGGCGGTGGCCGCGCTCGCTTACGGTACCGAGACGATCGTCCCCGTCGCCAAGATCGTCGGTCCCGGCAATGCCTATGTGGCGGCGGCCAAGCGCCTGGTATTTGGCAAAGTCGGCATCGACATGATCGCCGGTCCGTCCGAGGTGCTGGTGCTCGCCGACAAGACCGGCAATCCCGACTGGATCGCCGCCGACCTTTTGGCGCAGGCCGAGCACGATGCCAGCGCGCAATCGATCCTGATCACCGACGATCCTTCGCTCGCGAGCGAAGTCGAGAAGGCAGTCGCGGCGCAGCTCGCGACCCTGCCGCGCGCCGCGATCGCCTCCGCCTCCTGGCGCGATTTCGGCGCCATCGTCACCGTTCCCAAGCTCGCCGATGCCGTACCGCTCGTGGACCGGCTCGCGCCCGAGCATCTGGAGATCGTCGCGGCCGATGCCGAGGCGCTGGCCGCGGCGATCCGCAATGCGGGTGCGATCTTCATCGGCGCGCATACGCCGGAGGCGATCGGCGATTACGTCGGCGGCTCCAACCATGTGCTGCCGACCGCGCGCTCGGCGCGGTTCTCGTCCGGCCTCGGCGTGCTCGATTTCATGAAGCGCACGTCCCTGCTCAAATGCGGCCCGGAGCAGTTGCGCGCGCTCGGCCCGGCCGCCATCGCGCTCGGGGAGGCGGAAGGCCTCGGCGCGCATGCGCGCTCCGTGTCGATCCGGCTCAACTTGTGATGAGCGCCGCCAAGCCACCGGCAGCCGCCCGGCAGCGCCTCGTCTCCGTCATCCTCGACGAGGAGTCGATCGGGCGCTCCAACCCGGATGTCGAGCACGAGCGCAAGGTCGCGATCTACGATCTGCTCGAGCAGAACAGTTTCGCGCCGGTCGGCCACGACGGCGGCCCCTACGCGCTGCATCTGAGCATCGACGCCAACCGGCTGGTGTTCGACATCCGCCGCGAGGACGGCACGCCGGTCGTTGCGCATCTGTTGTCGCTCACGCCGCTGCGCCGGATCGTGAAGGACTATTACATGATCTGCGACAGCTATTATCAGGCGATCCGCACGGCCACGCCCGACAAGATCGAGGCCATCGATATGGGCCGTCGCGGCATCCACAACGAAGGCTCGCGCATCCTGATGGAGCGGCTCAAGGGCAAGGTGACGATCGATATCGACACCGCGCGCCGCCTGTTCACTTTGCTTTGCGTGCTGCACTGGAAAGGGTGAGGCGGTGGCGCGCAGGGGGTGCCGCGAAATCCGCTCATTCCCGCGCAAGCGGGAATCCCGCGCCGACGCCGTGACCGAACTTCTGCGCTGGGTCCCCGCTGGAGCCTGTATTCGGGCCGGCCGCAGGCCGGACCCGGGTGCGGGGACAAGCGGAGATTAGTGCCTCGATGGCCGCGCCCGCGCGCACCTCACGCCCCCAGGCGGTGCTGTTCGCCTGCGGCATGAACGCCGTGCGCTCGCCGATGGCGGCCGGCCTGTTCCGGCAGTTGTTCGGCAAATCGGTCTATGTCGCTTCGGCCGGCGTGCAGAAGGGCGAGCTCGATCCCTTCGTGGTCGAGGTCATGGACGAGATCGGCATCGACCTTGCCCGCCACAAGCCGGTCACCTTCGAGGAACTTGACGAGCTGGAAGGGCTCAATTTCGATCTCATCGTCACGCTGTCGCCGCCCGCTCATCACAAGGCGCTGGAATTGACCCGCACACTGGCGGCCGACGTGGAGTACTGGCCGACCGTCGATCCGACCGCCGCCGCGGGCAACCGCGAGCAGCGGCTGGAAGCCTATCGCGCGGTGCGCGACGAACTGCTCAAACATATCCGCGCGCGGTTCGGCGCGAAGCCGGGCGGGAATGAGTGATTTCTCTCCGCCCCACCGTTTCGCGGGGAAGGGCAGGCGAGCCGCAGGTTGTAAAAACGCCCCCGTCAGCTAGTGTCCCGGTTCCGACGCTTGTATCCCTTTGCAGCACGTTCGTTTACAAGCGTCGGAACCAAAGGGACACTAGCAAGTCTATGATTCTAGTGCGGCTTTGGATTTGACGTTCCTATGAAAGATTCGCGGCAACGCTGATAGGAACGTCAAATCCGCCGCACTAGTGTCCGGCTCCACCCGTCATGCTTTCTCCGACGAATCGCCGTACCGTAACCCGATGATCGGTCGCCCCAAATTCGTGCTCGCCTCCGGCTCGCCGCGCCGGCTCACCTTGATCAATCAGGCCGGGATCGAGCCCGATGCGCTCAAGCCCGCCGATGTCGACGAGACGCCCCGTCGGGGCGAAATTCCACGCGCTTATGCCAACCGGCTCGCCCGCGCCAAGGCGGAAGCCGCCTTGGCCAATGTCGAGTTCGACGAGGAATTGCGCGGGGCCTTCATCCTGGCGGCCGATACCGTGGTCGCGGTCGGCCGCCGCATCCTGCCCAAGGCCGAATTGCTCGACGAAGCCGGGCAATGCCTGCGCCTCTTGTCCGGCCGCAACCACCGCGTCTTCACCTCGATCTGCCTGGTGACGCCGAAGCAGGCGTTCCGCCAGCGCCTGGTCGAGACCCGGGTGCGCTTCAAACGCCTGTCGAAGGAGGACATCGAGGCCTATCTCGCCTCCGGCGAATGGCGCGGCAAGGCCGGCGGCTACGCCGCGCAGGGGATCGCCGGCACCTTCATCGTCAAGATCGTCGGCTCCTACACCAATGTAGTCGGCCTGCCGCTCTACGAGACCGTCATGCTGCTCGCCGGCGAGGGCTATCCGATCCGCTTCGGCTGGCTCAGCGCGGGGGTGTGATATGTCGCAGGGCGTCCCCACGCCCCGCTCATTCCCGCACCCGGGTCCGGCCTGCGGCCGGCCCGAGTGCAGGCTCCAGCGGGGAATCCAGCGCTGGGCTGGTTTGCGCGGGGACGAGCGGGTGAGCCTATGAACCTCGCGCTCTGGCTTTCGCGTGCGGGTATGAGTCATCCGGACATGCCGGCGGCTGCGCTCGGCACGCGCGTGGTGGCGCGCTACGGCGATCTCGCAAGCCGCGCCGCGCGGCTCGCCGGCGCTTTGCACAAGCGGTTTGGGTTGAAGCCCGGCGACCGCGTCGCGGTGGCCGCCAAGAACACGCCGGCCTATCTCGAACTCATGTACGGCATCTGGCACGCCGGCCTTGCCGCGGTGCCGGCCAATGCCAAGCTGCACGGTGTGGAGCTCGGTTACATTCTGGAGCATTCCGGCGCCCGGGTCTGTTTCGTTTCGGATGGACTGGATGCCGCGATCGCGCCGCATGCGCCGCGAAGCCTCGAACGGCTGATCGTGATCGGCGGCGCCCAATACGCGACCCTGTTCGCCGAAGATGCCGTCGAGGTCGCGCCGCGCGCTCCCGACGATCTCGCTTGGCTGTTCTACACCTCGGGCACGACCGGGCGGCCGAAGGGCGCCATGCTCACGCATCGCGTGCTGGCGGCCGCAAGCCAGGCCTATGCGATGGAAGTCGATCCGGTGACGCCAAGCGACGCCATCCTGCACGCCGCGCCCATGAGCCACGGCTCGGGTCTCTACATCATGGCGCATGTCGCACGCCTCGGCGTGCAGGTGGTGCCGGAATCCGGCGGCTTCGAGCCGGAGGAAATCTTTGCGCTGTTCGATGCCTGGCCGCGGGCCTCGATGTTCGCGGCCCCGACCATGATCAAGCGGCTGGTCGCCTGCGGCGCGGATTGCAATGCCGCCAACATCCGCACGCTGATCTGGGGCGGCGCGCCGATGTATGTGGAGGACGCGCTGGCCGCGCTCGATCGGTTCGGGCCGCGGCTGGCGCAGATCTACGGGCAGGGCGAGTCGCCCATGACCATCACAACACTCGCGAAAGAAGATATCGCCGACCGCGCGAATCCGCGCTGGCGCGAGCGGCTCGGCTCCGCCGGCAAGCCATATGCCTGCGTCGAGGTCAAGGTGGCGGATGGCGGGGACCGGGCGCTCCCCGTCGGCGCGACCGGCGAAATTCTCTGCCGCGGCGAGGTCGTGATGCTGGGCTATTGGCGTAACGAAGAGGCCACCGCATCGTCGTTGCGCGGCGGCTGGCTGCATACCGGCGATGTCGGCGTCTTCGATGCCGAAGGCTATCTGCACCTGAAGGACCGCTCCAAGGACCTGATCATTTCCGGCGGCTCCAACATCTATCCGCGCGAGGTCGAGGAAGTGCTGCTCACGCATGCCGGCGTGCGCGAGGTTTCGGTGATCGGCCGGCCCGACCGCGAATGGGGCGAGGTAGTGGTGGCCTATGTGGTCGGCGATGCGAGCACGGCCGAGCTCGATGCGCTCTGCCTCGAGCGCATTGCGCGCTTCAAGCGGCCGAAGGATTATGTTTTCGTCGACGCGCTGCCGAAGAACAATTACGGAAAGATTCTGAAGACCGAGCTGCGCGCCGCCGATGACAGGAGAAATGTCGCAAATTTCACCTCTCCCCGCTTGCGGGGAGAGGTCGACCCGCCGAAGCTTTAGCGAAGGCGGG
>JAKAHJ010000046.1 GCA_021815055.1 Pseudomonadota bacterium
TTCCGATCTTCGTCGCCATCGCCTCGATGGCGCTCGGCGCCTTCGCCGCGATCGGCCAGCGCAACATCAAGCGGCTGATGGCCTATTCGTCGATCGGCCATATGGGCTTCGCGCTGGTGGGATTGGCTGCCGGCACCGCCGAAGGGGTGCAGGGCGTGCTCATCTACATGGCGATCTATGTCGCGATGACGCTCGGCACCTTCGCCGTGATCCTGTCGATGCGGCGCGACGGCGTGCTGGTCGAGAACATCGACGATCTCGCGGGGCTTGCGCGCACCCGTCCCTTGATGGCGTTCTTCATGGCGATGTTGTTGTTCTCGCTTGCCGGTATTCCGCCGCTCGCGGGATTCTTCGCCAAGTTCTACGTGTTCCTGGCAGCGATCAAAGCGGGACTCTATATGCTGGCGGTGATCGGCGTGCTCGCCAGCGTGGTGGGGGCCTATTACTACCTCGCCATCGTCAAGATCATGTATTTCGACGAGCCGGCGAAAGGCTTCGAAAGCATGCCGGCGCTCTTGCGCCTGGTGCTCGGCGTCTCGGGCCTCGCCAACCTGTTGTTCTTCGCCTATCCGGCGCCGCTTCTGGGCGCAGCGACGGTGGCGGCGAAGTCCTTGTTTTGAAATTTTGAATGAACCGCGAAGCCACGGGTCTGGCGGGGGCCCGACACACGCATTACGAAACGCTCGGCTCCACCAATGCCGAGGCGCTGGCGCTTGCGCGCGCCGGCGAGCGCGGGCCGTTGTGGATCACGGCGTCGTGCCAGACCGCGGGCCGGGGCCGCCGGGGCAATCCCTGGATCTCGGAGCCCGGCAATCTCTACGCGACGCTGCTGCTCACCGAACCGTCACCGCCCGACCACGCGCCCGAGCTTTCATTCGTTGCCGCGCTGGCCCTGCACGACGCCGTGGCGACGGCGGCGCCGCAGCTTGGCCCGCTGCTCGCGCTCAAATGGCCGAACGATCTGCTGCTCGGCGGCGCGAAGCTCGCCGGGATCCTGATCGAAGGCGAGAATTCCCCGGTCTTTGCGGTCGCGATCGGCATCGGCGTCAACTGCGCGAACCATCCCTCGGATACGGCTTATCCCGCCACCGATCTCGCCACAGCCGGTGCGCTCGTTGCGCCCGAGCGGCTGTTTGCCGAACTGGCGGAGGCGATGGCGCGCCGCCTCCGACAGTGGCGGCGCGGCGCGGGTTTTGCCGCAATCCGCGCCGCGTGGCTCGCGCGCGCTGCGGGCCTGGGTCAGGACATCCGCGTGCGGCTGCGCGAACGCGAATTCTCCGGGCGTTTCGAAGGTCTCGACGAAGCGGGGCGCCTGCTGGTGGCCGGAGCAACCGGCGTGACGGTCGTGACTGCCGGCGAAGTTTTCCTGTCGCTTCTCCCTCCCCTGAAAGGGGAGGGTCGGATCGCCGAAGGCGATCCTGGGTGGGGTCATTTTTCAACACTCAATTGCGAAGTGACCCCCACCCGGACAGCTTCGCCGTCCGACCTCCCCCTTACAGGGAGAGGGAAAGGAAAGAACTGAAAATGGCGCAAGGCCCGCAGGAACTGGTATTCGCCCCGCTCGGCGGGGTCGGTGAGATCGGCATGAACCTGTCGATCTACGGCCTCGGCAACGAGCGCCGCCGGCAATGGCTCGCCGTCGATCTCGGCGTGTCCTTCGCGGCGGAAGAGCATCTGCCGGGCGTCGATCTCATTCTGCCCGACATCCGCTACCTCGAAGAGGAGCGCAAGAACCTCGCCGGCATCGTCATCACGCATGCGCACGAGGACCATTTCGGCGCGCTGCTCGCATTATGGCCGCGCCTGAAAGTGCCGGTCTATGCCACGCCATTTACCGCCGCGCTGCTCGAGGCCAAGCGCCGCGGCGAGCCCGGCGCGCCGGAAATCCCGGTCACCGTCGTGCCCGTGGGCGGCCGGTTCAAAGTGGGTCCGTTCGACATCGAGCTCGTCACCATGGCGCATTCGATTCCCGAAGCGAATGCGCTCATCATCCGCACGCCGCTCGGCAATGTGCTGCACACCGGCGACTGGAAGATCGACCCGACGCCGGTCCTCGGCGACCGCACCGACGAGGCCAAGCTGCGCGCGCTGGGCGAGGCCGGCTGCCTCGCCGTCATCGGCGACTCCACCAATGCCGTGCGCGACGGCCGCTCGCCGTCGGAGGCCGACGTCGCGCGCTCCATGACGGATCTGATCAAGAACGCGCGCGGACGCGTGGCGGTCACGACCTTCGCGTCCAATGTCGGCCGGCTGCGCGCGGTGGCGGACGCGGCCCGCGCCGCCGACCGCGAGGTGGTCGTCGTCGGCCGCGCCATGGAGCGCACGGTGCAGATCGCGCGCGAACTCGGCTATTTCGACGGCGTGCAGGACTTTCGCTCGATGGACGCCTATGGCTACCTGCCGCCGAACAAGGTCGTTGCGCTCTGCACCGGCAGCCAGGGCGAGCCGCGTGCGGCGCTCTCGCGCATCGCCGAGGACCAGCACCCGGAAGTCACCTTTTCGCGCGGGGATACGGTGATCTATTCCGCCCGGATGATTCCCGGCAATGAAAAGGCGATCGGCCGGGTGATGAATCTGCTGATCGAGCAGGGCCTCGAAGTGATCACCGACCGCACGCATCTGGTGCATGTGTCGGGACATCCGCGCCGGGAGGAAGTCGAGGAATTGCTGGGCTGGGTGAAGCCCAGGATCGTCATCCCGGTCCATGGCGAGGCCTTGCACCTCGCCGAACACGCCGCGCTCGCCCGCCGCTGCGGCGTGAAGGAAGTCATCCGCTGCCGTAACGGCGATCTCGTGCGGCTCGCGCCGGACGCCCGCGTCATCGACGAGGTGCCGGCCGGCCGCGTCTACAAGGACGGCACGCTCCTGGTCGAAGCCGTGGCGCGCACGGTCGCCGACCGCAAGCGGCTGAGCTTTTCCGGGACGGTATCGGTCGCCATCGCGCTCACCGACAAGGGCGAGATGGCCGACGATCCGTCGGTCGATCTCATCGGAATCCCCGAGCGCGACCGCGCGGGCGGCTTCATGCATGAGATCGTGTTCGATGCGGTCGTGCAGACCTTCGATTCGCTGCCGCGCGGCAAGCGGCGCGATGCCGATGCGGTGGCGGAGGCCGTGCGGCGCGCGGTGCGCGCCGCGGTCAACGAGCGCTGGAGCAAAAAGCCCATGTGCCATGTGCATGTGTTGACGGTATAACGTATGTCGTCATTCCGGGGCGCGAGCGTAGGCGAGCGAACCCGGAATGACAGAAGAATGAGGACATCTATGATCGGCCGTCTCAATCACGTCGCCATCGCGGTGCGCGACATCGCCAAGGCGGCGGCGGTCTACCGCGATACGCTGGGCGCGCAGGTGTCCGAACAGGTCCAGCAGCCCGCGCATGGCGTCACCACCGTGTTCATCACGCTGCCGAACACCAAGATCGAGCTCTTGGAGCCTTTGGGCGAGGGCTCGCCGATCGCGAAATTCCTCGAGCGCAATCCGGAGGGCGGCATCCATCATCTCTGCTACGAGGTCGACGATATCCGTGCCGCGCGCGACGCCTTGCAGGCGAAGGGCGCGCGCGTGCTTGGCGACGGCGAGCCGAAAATCGGCGCGCACGGCAAGCCGGTGCTGTTTCTGCACCCGAAGGATTTTTTCGGAACGCTGGTCGAACTGGAGCAGGCTTAAGTCGCGCATGATCCCGAAATTCGGGTAGCGATTTTCAGGTCGCGTCGCGCGCAAGGAAATCAAATGAGTATCACCACCGTCATCGCGATCTACTTCCTGATCTGGTGGATCACCTTGTTCGCCGTGCTTCCCTGGGGCGTGCGCAGCCAGCATGAATCGGGCGACATCGCGCCGGGCACGGATCCGGGCGCGCCGGCGGTGCACCGCGTCTGGCGTGCGCTGTTATGGACGACGGTCATCGCCAGCGTAATCTTTGCCGTTCTGGCCGGCGCATACGATTTGGGGTTGATCCCGTTCGAATGGCTGGCGCGAATCTCCGCTCCGCCGCGGCGTTACTGAGCGGGCCATCCGTATAATCTCAAAAAAAAGAGCAGGGCGCGTGCCCTGCTCGTGATTCAGTGCCCTTGATCCCCAATTCTTCTGCGTCAGATCGGGGCGGCAGCGGTGATCCGCGCCAAGGACTGGCTTCCTCCCAAGACTTGGACCGTATGTGGAGCCGGTCTTGTCGCTCGAGCCGGTTATTTCACCCACACGGACGAATAGTACGCTAGCCCATCAATTGGGCGCTGTCACGATTATTCTCTTCGTTTTGCTTTATCGATCACGACGGGCGCATCGAGCACAATGGGCAGCCCCACCGCGGGCCTGACGATGACGCGGATTGTCCAAATTCCCGGCTTGCCCAGATCGCGGGCATCCTCTCGCAAGTTCCGCCCGGCGACAAGGGCCGGAAGCCTCCTGCGGCGGCGCCAAGTGAGGTGGGTTTTAAGCCAAATTTCACCCTTCGGCCCTTATGGTAAACGTAACCTGAAAGCCCCGGCGGCGCCGGTTCCTCAGGCGCCTGGAAACCGAGCCCGGCACCAACCGGCCGCTCGAATGGGGAGCGTCGTTTTCATGTGTGGATTCGCCGTCGCTATCGACTGGCCGGAGGCCGAGAGCACAGTTGCCCGGCTGATCCAAGGCATCGCCCATCGCGGCGATGTGAGCGATCCGATCGCGCTCGCGTCACCGACGGTCGCGATGGCGACGCGGCGGCTCAGGATCGTCGATGCCGACCGGGCCGTGCAGCCGCAGATTTCTTCCGACGGCCGGCTGGCGGTCTCGTTCAACGGCGAGATCTACAACCATGAGGCGCTGCGTCACGAGCTTGCCGCACTGGGCGCCGAATTCAAGACCGAATCCGACACCGAGGTCCTGGCCAATGCCTTGCGCGTCTGGGGCTTTCGGGCGCTGGAGCGGCTCTCCGGCATGTATGCCTTCGTCGCGCTCGATCTGGCGAACGGCGAATTTCTGGCAGCGCGCGATCCGTTCGGGGTCAAGCCGCTTTACCTGATCCAAGGACCGACCGGGTTCCTGTTCTGCTCGGAGATGCGGCCGCTGCTCGACTGCGTCGAAACCGGCGACGTGCTGCTGCTGCCGCCGGGCTATGCGCTGTCGCGCAAATCCTGCGCCCGCTTCAAGTCCCCGGTCCATCCCCGCCGTGAAACCGCGGTCGAGAACGACGCGCGCGCGCTCGACCGCGTGCTGTCGCAGGCCGTACACAGGCGGCTGCCGCCCGGGCTGCCGGCAGCGATCCTGTTTTCCGGCGGCATCGATTCGACGCTGGTCGCGCATTATGCGCGGCAGGTGAGGCCGGAAGCTCCCGGCTATTTCGTCGGCAATACGCGCGCGCCGGATTTCCGCTACGCCGCCGACTATGCGGCGCGGACCGGTTTCGATCTCAGGATCGTCCCCTTCGATCCCGAAAGCGACGAGGTGTTCGAGGCGATCGACCGCGTGGTCGAGGTGACGGAATCCTTCGAGCCCAATCTCGTGCGCGGCGCGGTGTGCTCGCTGGTGGCGGCCGAGCGCATGCATGCCGACGGTTTCCGCGTCGGCCTGTGCGGGGAGGGGGCCGACGAACTGTTCTGCGGCTACCCGCCGCTGGAGATCGCATTTTCCGACGGGGATGCAGTGGAGGCCCGCGCCATCCGCGAGGATGTGCTCGGCCTGATGCACCGCGTCAGCCTGCAACGGGTCGACCGTTGCTCGATGCGTCACCAGGTCGAGATGCGCGAGCCGTTCCTCGATCCCTCGGTGGTGAATTACGCGCTCGGCCTGCCGGCCTCGGCGCTGGTGCGGGAGGCAAACGGCCTTCCGACCGGCAAGGCGGCGCTGCGCGATCTCTACGATCTCTACCCGAACGAATTGCCGAGCTCTATCCGCGACCGCGCCAAGGTTCCGTTCGGCGAAGGCTCCGGCCTGGACGTGACGCCGGAAGCGTCAGGCTGGAAGCGCCGCTTCGATGCGGCTTTTTCAGACCGCGACTTCGCCGAAGGCCGCTTGGCGTTCGCCGGTTTCAACCTGCAGTCCAAGGAAGAGCTTTATTACCTGCGCAAGCTTGCCGACGTCATGGACGTTTCCCGCGTGCCGCATCTGCGCGATCGCGCCTGGATCAATTTCCCCGTGGCGCAGCACCGCGAAAAGCTGAGGGCCTACGCGAATTTCAGCCTGTAAGCCCCGGCGGCTATTCCGGGATGCTTAAGACTGAAAGGGGCGGGCGTCGGCTCGCCCCTTGTGTTTTCCCGGCCGATCCGCTTTCACTTCTCGCCGTCATCCACCTCTAATTCCGGCACCCGTCCATGCGCCTGTCCCGCTATTTCCTGCCCATCCTGCGCGAAGCGCCGCGCGAAGCCGAAATCGTGTCGCACCGGCTGATGCTGCGCGCCGGCATGCTGCGCCAGGAGGCGGCCGGCATCTATGCCTTCCTGCCGCTCGGGCTGCGCGTGCTGCGCAAGATCGAGACCATCGTGCGCGAGGAGCAGGGCCGCTCCGGCGCCATCGAACTTTTGATGCCGACGATCCAGTCGGCCGACCTGTGGCGCGAGAGCGGCCGCTACGACGCCTACGGCAAGGAGATGCTGCGCATCAAGGACCGGCACGAGCGCGACATGCTCTACGGCCCGACCAATGAGGAGATGATCACCGAGATCTTCCGGGCCTATGTGCGCTCCTACAAGGACCTGCCGCTCAACCTCTATCATATCCAGTGGAAGTTCCGCGACGAGGTGCGCCCGCGCTTCGGCGTGATGCGAGGCCGCGAATTCCTGATGAAGGACGCCTATTCCTTCGACCTCGATGAGGCGGGCGCGCGGCACTCCTACAACAAGATGTTCGTCGCCTATTTGCGCACCTTCGCCCGGCTCGGCCTCAAATCGATCCCGATGCGCGCGGAGACCGGGCCGATCGGCGGCAATCTGAGCCACGAATTCATCATCCTCGCGTCGACCGGCGAGTCGGAAGTGTTCTGTCACAAGGACTATCTCGACATGGCAGTGCCGGGCGCCGACGTGAACTTCGACGACGTCGCCGGCTTGCAGGGCATCGTCGATCAGTGGACGTCGCAATATGCCGCGACCTCGGACATGCACGATCCGGCCGCATGGGAGCTTGTGCCGGCCGACAAGCGCGTGTCGGCGCGCGGCATCGAGGTCGGGCACATCTTCTATTTCGGCACCAAATATTCCGCGCCGATGAAGGCGGTGGTCGCGGGGCCGGACGGCAAGGAGGTGCCGATTCACGGCGGCTCCTACGGCATCGGCCCGACGCGGCTGGTGGCCGCCATTATCGAAGCCTCGCACGATGACGCCGGCATCGTCTGGCCGCAGCAGGTCGCGCCCTACAAGGTCGCGCTCCTCAATCTGAAGCAGGGCGATAGCGCCTGCGACGCCGCCTGCGGCGAGCTCTATAGGGACCTCGGCGCCAAAGGCGTCGAGGTGCTCTACGACGACCGCGACGACCGGCCCGGCGCCAAGTTCGCCACCGCCGATCTTATCGGCATTCCGTACCAGGTGATGGTCGGGCCGCGCGGGCTGGCCGAGGGCAAGGTCGAGGTGAAGAAGCGCGCCGATGGCTCGAAGGAGCTGATGAGCCCGGCCGCCGCGCTGGATTTGCTCAGCAAGTGATCAGTCATTCCGGGGCGCGAGCGCAGCGAGCGAGCCCGGAATCCAGGGTTTACGGAAAGGCTTTCGATTTGGCTCTGGATTCCGGGCCCGGCACTTCGCGCCGTCCCGGAATGACCGAGCAGAAAAAACCTGTGTGCTTCCAAGCACTTTCATCGAAGCAAGGGCTTGTTTTCGCCGGAATCGTGTGAAAATCCGTCCTTCCGGGGATTCAAAGCACCAATGACCGAGCCCAACGGCACGCGGCCCTTCTCTCCATTCGAATGGACCTTGTCGCTGCGTTACCTGCGGGCGCGGCGCAAGGAAGGATTCATCTCGGTCATTGCCGGGTTTTCCTTCCTCGGCATCATGCTGGGCGTCGCGACCCTGATCATCGTGATGGCGGTGATGAACGGGTTTCGCAAGGAACTGCTGGACAAGATCCTCGGCCTCAACGGCCATCTCCTGATCCAGCCCTTGGAAAAGCCGCTCACCGACTGGAACGAGGTGGCCGCCCGCATTGCCGGGGTCAAAGGCATCAGACTCGCCGCGCCCATCGTGGAAGGCCAGGCGCTCGCGTCCTCGCCGTTCAATGCCGGCGGCGTGCTGATCCGCGGCATCCGCCTGATGGACCTGCAGAAGCTGCCCTCCGTCGCCAAAAACATCAAACAGGGCACGCTCGAGGGCTTCGACGACGGCCAGGGCGTGGCGATCGGGCGACGGCTCGCCGACCAGCTCTCGCTCAGGGCCGGCGACAATATCACGCTTGTTGCCCCGCGCGGCGCGGTGACGCCGATGGGCACCACCCCGCGCATCAAGGTCTACAAGATCGCGGCGGTGTTCGAGATCGGCATGTCGGAATACGACAGCGCCATGGTGTTCATGCCGCTCAAGGAAGCGCAGGCCTATTTCAACCGCGCCGGCGACGTGACCGCCATCGAGGTCTATACCGACAATCCCGACCGCGTCGACAGCTACCGCAAGGCCGTGCAGGATGCCGCAGGGCGGCCGATCTTCATGATCGACTGGCGCCAGCGCAACGCCACCTTCTTCAACGCGCTGCAGGTCGAGCGCAATGTGATGTTCCTGATCCTGACCCTGATCGTGCTGGTGGCCGCGCTCAATATCGTGTCGGGCCTGATCATGCTGGTGAAGGATAAGGGCCCCGACATCGCTATTTTGCGCACCATGGGTGCCACCCAGGGCGCCATCATGCGTGTGTTCCTGATCACCGGCGCCGCCATCGGCGTGGTCGGCACCATCGTCGGCTTCCTGCTCGGCGTGGTGATCTGCCTCAATATTGAGAACATCCGCCAGTTCCTATCCTGGCTCACCAATACCGAACTGTTCTCGCCGGAGCTTTATTTCCTCTCGCATTTGCCCGCCGACATGGATTCGGCCGAGACCAGCGCCGTGGTGGTGATGGCGCTGGTGCTGTCGTTCCTCGCCACGCTCTACCCGTCTTGGCGGGCGGCGCGCCTCGATCCGGTGGAGGCGCTGCGTTATGAATGAAACCCTGGTGGGCATTGGCGTCGAGGTCGAGCAGCCGGCCGAGAAGGAAATTCCGGTCCTGTTCCTGCACGGCGTCGAGCGCCACTACCGCCAGGGCGACGCGACCCTCGACATCCTGAACGGCGCCGAGCTGGCGGTATGGGCAGGCGAATCTGTCGCGCTGGTCGCGCCGTCCGGCGCCGGCAAGTCGACGCTGCTGCACATCGCGGGCCTGTTGGAGCATCCCGACCGCGGCGAGGTCTTTATCGACGGGCGTGGCACCGCGATCCTGCCTGACGGCGAGCGTACCCGCATCCGCCGCAACGAGGTCGGCTTCGTCTACCAGTCGCACCATCTGCTACCGGAATTCTCCGCGCTGGAGAATGTCGTCATGCCGCAGATGATCCGCGGGCTTTCGCGCGGCGAGGCGAAAAAGCGCGCGAGCGAACTGCTCGGCTATCTCGGCCTCGCCGAGCGGCTCAGCCACCGGCCGGCGGAATTGTCGGGCGGCGAGCAGCAGCGCGTGGCGATCGCGCGTGCGGTCGCCAATGCCCCGCGCATCCTTTTGGCCGACGAACCGACGGGGAATTTGGACGTGCATACGTCGGACCATGTGTTCAACGCGCTGATGCAACTCGTGCGCGCCTCCGGCGTCGCCACTATCATCGCCACCCACAATATGGAGCTCGCCGCGCGCATGGACCGGCGGGTGACCCTGCGCGAGGGCAGGGTGGTGGAGCTGGAGTGAGGCGCTATTCGGTGCGCGGAATGGCGCGCGATCTGCGCTGCTCGGCGAGCGCCAGATAGCGATCTCGTATCTGGTCCAACAAACGCGGCGGTAGAAATCCGTAGGCGATCGTGGAAACATCGGCTCCGGGAATCGGACGCAGGTCGGGACCCGGCCAGAAAAACTCGTTGCCTTCGTCCAGGACGATCCACGAACGATCGCTGTCGAGCGCAAGACGGATTTTGGTCGTTAGTGGGATTTCGACTGCGGCTGCCGGATCGGCTGGCGGGCTGTGCGTGATCGGCAGCACAGTGACGCGTGTGCGTCCGTCAAGGTCGACGGCCGCAACGATTATTGCGCAAGGCCGATCCTTGACGCCCTCTTCGCGGCCTTGTTCAAATTCTCGCACCCAAAGATAGCTGTAGCGTATGACGAGGCCGGGTACCGGTTGCGGCCAGCTCAAGGTTTCCAGTCTTTCAGTTCGTCGTCGAGGTAAGCGTATTCATCCGGCACCTTGGCTTGTGCAATCGCGGCCAATTGCTCGTCGGTCACGTCCTCGATACGAAACACGCGTCGGTCGCGCCGCTTGAGCCGCTGATATTCCTCGACCGAAAGCAGCACCAGCCGCTCGCGGCCATTCTTTGTGATGGTGACCGGTTCGGCCAGCGCCTTGTCCTGATAAAGCCCGAAATTGCGCTGGAATTCGGCGGAGGTGATTTTCGACATGGCCAGATCCTGAAAATCCGCATAATTCATAAGATATATATAGTCTGGATGAAACAAATAATCTCGATAATCTTGATAATCTGGATGCAACAAATAATTAGCCTTTAGGCCCGGTTGGCAAAGAATGAACTTGCGATAAGAACAAGACATGAACTATGTTCCCTTTATGTTCATGGAGGGACCCATGCTTAAAACCGTCATCCAGGAAGCCGCTGCACTGACCTCGCTCGCGCTGTTCGTGGGCATGATCGCCATTTGGTCGCAGGTGCTGGGCAGCCTTTGACAGGCCCCGCGCACCGATCTCGATCCGTCACCCTGCGCTCGGCGCGGTGCGCCGAGCCTCGAAGGGCGACGGCCCCGGAATCTGTGGCCGTTCATCCTTCGAGGGCCGCGCTACGCGCGGCCACCTCAGGATGACGGGGAAATGCAGGGGCGCGCCGAGAGACCGGGTGGACTTCAGCGTCATGCCCGCCCACTTTGGGTGACGACATTAGAATCACCCACGCGACCCAAAGGCCATGCCCGCGCTCGATTTCGTGCATCTGCACGTGCACTCGTCCTATTCGCTGCTGGAAGGCGCGCTCCCCATCGCGCGGCTCTCCGAACTCGCCAAAGCCGACAAACAGCCGGCGCTCGCACTCACCGACACCGACAACATGTTCGGGGTGCTCGAGTTTTCCGAAAAACTTTCCGGCTACGGCATCCAGCCGATTGTCGGCTGTGCGCTCGCCGTCGATTTCGGCGATACCGACCATGGCGCGCGCACCGGCACCGTCAGCCAGGAGCGCTCGCGCATCGTGCTCCTCGCCGCGCGCGCGGAAGGCTATCGCAGCCTGATGCGGCTCAACTCGCGCGCCTTCCTGGAGAGCCCGTCGAACGAGCCGCCGCGCATCAAGCTCGACTGGCTCACCGGCGAAACCGAGGGCCTGATCGCGCTCACCGGCGGCCCGGGCGGTCCGCTCGATGTCGCCATCGCCGCCGGACAGAGCCATCTCGCCGGCACCCGGCTCGATGCGCTCGCCGCGCTGTTCGGCGACCGGCTCTATGTCGAATTGCAGCGCCACGGCATGGCGCATGAGCGCGCCAGCGAGCCCATGCTGCTCGACCTCGCCTACGCCAAGAGCCTGCCGCTGGTCGCGACCAACGAGCCCTATTTCGCGACAGCGGCCGACTACGAGGCGCATGACGCGCTCATTTGCATTGCCGAGGGCAAGCTCATCACCGAGGGCGAGCGCCGCCAGCTCACGCCCGAGCACCGCTTCAAGAGCCGCGCCGAGATGGTGGCGCTGTTCGCCGACCTGCCGGAAGCCGTGTCGAGCACGGTCGAGATCGCGCAGCGCTGCGCCTTCCGCCCGCATACGGAGAAGCCGATCCTGCCGCGCTTCTCGCCCGGCGAGGACGAGGCCGCGGTGCTGCGCCAGCAGGCGGAGCAGGGGCTCGCCCGCCGTCTCGCTGCCGCAGGAATGGCGGAAGGCACCACCGAGGAGGACTATCGCAAGCGGCTGGAATTCGAGCTCGGCGTCATCGAGCGCATGAAATATCCCGGCTACTTCCTCATCGTGGCCGACTTCATCACATGGGCGAAGGCGCACGGCATCCCGGTCGGACCGGGCCGCGGCTCTGGCGCGGGTTCGCTCGTCGCCTATGCGCTCACCATCACCGACCTCGACCCGATCCGTTTCGGCCTCCTGTTCGAGCGCTTCCTCAATCCCGAACGCGTGTCGATGCCGGACTTCGACATCGACTTCTGCCAGGACCGCCGCGACGAGGTGATCCGCTACGTGCAGGATCGCTACGGCCGTGACCAGGTGGCGCAGATCATCACCTTCGGCACGTTGCAGGCGCGCGGCGTGCTGCGCGACGTTGGCCGCGTGCTGCAGATGCCCTATGGACAGGTCGACAAGCTCTGCAAGCTGGTGCCGCAGAATCCGGCCAATCCGATCAGCCTGGCCAAGGCGATCGACGACGAGCCGAAGCTGCAGGCAGAAGCTGAGGCCGAACCGGTGGTCGCGCGCGCCTTCGCCATCGCCAAGAAGCTCGAAGGCTTGAACCGCCACGCCTCGACCCACGCCGCCGGCATCGTGATCGGCGACCGGGCGCTGTCGGAACTGGTGCCGCTCTATCGCGATCCGAAATCCGACATGCCGGTCACCCAGTTCAATATGAAATGGGTGGAGCAGGCGGGGCTGGTGAAGTTCGACTTCCTCGGCCTGAAGACGCTCACCGTGTTGCAGACCGCGGTCGCGCTGGTGAACCGGCGCGGCATCGACATCGATCTCGCCGCCATTCCGCTCGACGACAAGCCGACTTACGACTTGCTGGCGCGCGCCGAAGCGGTCGGCGTGTTCCAACTGGAAAGCGCAGGGATGCGGCGCGCGCTTCTAGACATGCGGCCCGACCGTTTCGAGGACATCATCGCGCTGGTCGCGCTCTACCGCCCCGGCCCGATGGCGAACATCCCGACCTATTGCGCGCGCAAGCACGGGCTCGAGACGCCCGACTACATCCACCCGAAGCTGGAAGAGGTGCTGAAGGAGACTTTCGGCGTCATCGTCTACCAGGAACAGGTGATGCAGGCGGCGCAGATCCTCGCCGGCTATTCGCTCGGCGAAGCCGATCTGCTGCGCCGCGCCATGGGCAAGAAGATCAGGAAGGAAATGGAAGCGCAGCGCGAGCGCTTCGTCTCCGGCTGCGTCGAGCGCGGCATCGACAAGGCGCATGCGGACGCGATCTTCGACCTGCTCGAACGCTTCGCCGAATACGGCTTCAACAAGAGCCACGCCGCCGCTTATGCGCTGGTCGCCTACCAGACCGCCTATATGAAGGCGAATTACCCGGTCGAATTCCTGGCCGCGACCATGACGCTCGACATGGGCAATACCGATAAGCTCGCCGAATTCCGTGCCGAGGCCGAGCGCCTCGGCATCAAGGTCGAGCCGCCGTCGGTCAACCGCTCGCATGTGGCGTTCGAGGTGCAGGGCAAGGCGATCATCTATGCGCTCGCCGCGCTCAAAGGCGTCGGCAGGCAGGCGGTGGAAACGATCGTCGAGGCGCGCAACGCGCGCGCCTTCGCCGATCTCGGCGATTTCGCCGCCCGCATCAATCCGCGCGCCGTCAACAAGCGCGTATTGGAAAGCCTCGCCGCCGCCGGCGCCTTCGACGACTTCGAGCGCAACCGCGCGCGCGTCTTCGCCGGCGTCGACAAGGTCCTCGGTGCGGCTCAGCACGCGCACGAAGCGGCCGCGGTCGGACAAAACGAATTGTTCGGCGGCGGTGGGACGCGCGAATCGATCGTCTTGCCGAATGTCGAGTCCTGGCTGCCGGCCGAGCGGCTCAAGCGCGAATACGAGGCGGTCGGCTTCTTCCTGTCCGGCCATCCGCTCGACGACTATGCCGCCGTGCTCAAGAAGCTGCGCGTGCAGCCCTGGGCGGAATTCGCCCGCGCGGTAAAGAACGGCGCGACCGCCGGCCGCGTCGCCGGCACCGTGGTGGCGCGGCAGGAGCGGCGCACCAAGACCGGCAACAAGATGGGCATCATCGGCCTGTCCGATGCGAGCGGCGCCTATGAGGCGGTGATCTTCTCGGAGGGCCTCGCCGAATATCGCGACCTCTTGGAGCCCGGCAATGCGGTGCTGATGTTCCTCTCGGCCGAAGTGCAGGGCGACGAGGTGCGCGCGCGCATCCAGTCGGCCGAGCCGCTCGATGCCGCCGCCGCCAATCTCGCCAAGGGCCTGCGCGTGTTCCTGCGCGATACCGCGCCGATCGAGGCGGTGGCCAAGCGGCTGGAGACGACCCAGCGGGCCGTTAACGGCGACGGAGAAGTCAGCATGGTCCTGCTGTTAGCGCAGGGCGCTGAAGTTGAAGTGAAACTTCCGGGCCGCTTCAAGGTCTCGCCGCAGATCGCCGGCGCCATCAAGGCGGTGCCCGGCGTGGTGACGGTCGAGGCGCTGTAGCGCCCGCGCGTCAGCTCAGGTGCGGCACATCGAAATAGTATACGAGGCCGAACACGGTCATGCCGATCGATACCGCTGCGATGGGCAGCAAGACCTGCACGGCGGCAGCCCCGCCGGAAAGATCGCCGGTCCATGCCCGGAACTGCTGGGTGGCCCAAAGGCGGAAGGTTTCGTCCGGCGGACGATCGGGATGCGCGGCACGCCGGCGCCATGTCATCCAGATGAGCACGGGAATCCCGGTCGCGATAACGAAGAAAACCGTGATCATGGCCACGATAAGCTCGATATAGTGAGTGCCGTCGAATAGCAGCCAGATCGACAGCACCAGCCAGGCAACGAGGCCGACCAGGGTCTTGTAGACGAGGGGGTGGAGTGCGGTGTTGACCGGCCGATTGTGGCCGACGGGCAGGTTTTTGGACTCTGTGGGCGTGGTCATGACGGGTCTCCGTCGCCCCCAAATGCGTCGCCCGGCTGGGATGGATCGCAGGCCCGGCGCATACCGGCCCTGACGTCGCGGCAACGTGATGGGGGCGGCCGGGGTTCCCTTGCCGCCGCGATCTGCCGCAGGCGGGTTCCTGGGCCGCTTCTTGTCTAGGACTCTTGACCTACCTAAAGATATGATTATAATCCCCTCCGTCCTGCTCGTTCGAGGGCGTCATCTAGAGGCGTCTGGTGATGGGGCAGGGCGCGGCGCTCGCGGGCGGGAGACGAACGCACCTCCCACGCTCCCGAGCGGCGCCGGGGCTCCGCCCGGGGACAATAGGATCCCCTGCCAGGAGCTGGCTGACGATGCTGAGCCTTCGGGCTCCTTCGGAAGTGCGGCCCGACGCCGGTCAAGACGCCGCATGGAGCGCCGCGGGGCGCAAACACCCTTCGCCGAAGGGTGTGCAGCTCCGCAGAGCGTGAATTCGTTCGGGCGCCACGCGGCGCTCCATCCCCTCGTGCGCGAGGGGATAAGGAAAGGAGGGCTCGCCCCGGGCCCGCACAAAGAACAGGGGCGGCGAAGCTTTGGCTTTCGAAGCCTTGCCTGCCTCGGACCTCATCCTGAGGAGCGGCCGCAGGCCGCGTCTCGAAGGATGGCCAAAACCCGGGGCCTCATGGTTCGAGACGCGCCGCTGACGCGGCGCTCCTCACCCTGAGGAAGAGAGGGCGACGACGCCGGTGCCTTTAACTCCCTTTAACTCCCTGATCCGCCTTGCATTGCCGGAACCACCCCTTTATAAGCCCGACCCATCACTCACGCGGACGTTCGGCTGCGGCCCCGACAACCGGGTCGCCTCGCCATCCGGTGGCCTCGTTTTCCCTTTGAAATCAAAGAGAAAACAAGGGCTCACAACCGTCCGCGGCGGATCAACCGGAGAAGATTATGGCGCTTCCTGACTTTTCGATGCGTCAGCTTTTGGAAGCTGGCGTCCATTTCGGCCATCAGGCCCACCGCTGGAACCCGAAGATGGGGCAATACATCTTCGGCACCCGCAACAATATCCACATCGTCGACCTCGCGCAGACCGTGCCGATGCTGCATCAGGCGCTGAAGGCGGTCTCCGACACTGTTGCCAAGGGCGGCCGCATCCTGTTCGTCGGCACCAAGCGGCAGGCGCAGGATTCGATCGCCGACGCGGCCAAGCGCTGCGCGCAGTATTACGTCAATTCGCGCTGGCTCGGCGGCACGCTGACCAACTGGAAGACCATTTCCGGCTCGATCTCGCGCCTGCGCAAGCTCGACGAGATGCTCGCTTCGGGCGAAGCCGGCGGCTACACCAAGAAAGAGCGCCTCACGATGCAGCGCGAGCGCGACAAGCTCGACCGTTCGCTCGGCGGCATCAAGGACATGGGCGGCATTCCCGACCTGATCTTCGTCATCGACACCAACAAGGAAGACATCGCGATCAAAGAGGCCCGGCGCCTCAACATTCCGGTGGCCGCGGTGGTCGACACCAATTGCGATCCGGCCGGCATCACCTATGTCGTGCCGGGCAATGACGACGCCGCCCGCGCGGTCTCGCTCTATTGCGAGCTGATCGCGCGCGCCGCCATCGACGGCATCTCGCGCGCGCAAGGCGAGATCGGTATCGACATCGGCGCCGCCGAGAAGCCGGTCGTTGCCGAAGCAATCCCGGCCGCGCCGGCCGGCGGCGATCTCGGTTTCGAACCGCTTCCCGGTCCGCGCGGGGTCGCCGACGACCTCAAGAAGCTGTCCGGCGTGTCGCCGGCGATCGAGAAGAAGCTCAACGATCTCGGCATCTTCCATTACGACCAGCTCGCGGGCTTGAGCGAGCAGGCCGCGCACAATGTCGGCGAAGAAGTCGGTCTGCCCGGCCGCGTGCCGGCCTGGATCGCCAAAGCCAAGGAGCTGACGGCGGAGTAATCCCGCCGTCGTGCTCGGACGTTAAAAAATGCGCGGCGCCCAGGCGGCGCCGCCCGCCGGCTCAAGGCCGGCCGTTGACGTATGAAGGAATAATTCAATGGCGAATATTACCGCAGGCATGGTCAAGGAGCTGCGCGAGTCGACCGGCGCCGGCATGATGGATTGCAAGGCCGCGCTGACCGAAACCGGCGGCGACCTGACCGCCGCGCAGGACTGGCTGCGCAAGAAGGGCCTCTCGAAGGCCGCCAAGAAGGCCGGCCGCGTCGCCGCCGAGGGCCTCATCGGCGTGCTCGTTGCGGGCAGCAAGGGCGTCGTGGTCGAGGTCAATTCCGAGACCGACTTCGTCGCGCGCAACGATCTGTTCCAGGGTCTCGTCAAGATGATCGCCGACGTGGCGATGCGGGTCGGCACCGATGTCGAGGCGATCAAGGCCGCCAAGGTCGGCGACATCACGGTCGCCGACGCGATCTCGGACACGATCGCCAAGATCGGCGAGAACATGACGCTGCGCCGCGCCGCCTCGCTTTCGGTGTCGCAAGGTGCGGTCGGCATGTATGTGCATAATTCGGTTGCCGACGGACTCGGCAAGATCGGCGTCATCGTCGCGCTCGAGTCGCCCGGCAAGGCCGACGAGCTCGTGGCGCTCGGCCGCATGCTCGCGATGCATGTCGCGGCCGCCAATCCGCAGGCGCTCGATCCCTCCGGCCTCGACCCGGAAGTGGTCAAGCGCGAGAAGGACGTCCTGGCCGACAAGTTCCGCCAGCAGGGCAAGCCGGAAAACGTGATCGAGAAGATCGTCGAGTCGGGACTGAAGACCTTCTACAAGGAGGTCTGCCTGCTCGAGCAGATCTATGTGCACGACACGTCGAAGTCGGTTGCACAGGCCGTCAAGGAAGCCGAAGGCAAGGTCGGCGGCGCCGTCAAGATCACCGGCTTCGTGCGCTACGCGCTCGGCGAGGGCATCGAGCGGCAGGAATCCGATTTCGCCGCCGAGGTTGCCGCCGCGGCCGGACAGAGTTGACGGCCTTATCGCCGGCGTCTGAAGACTACCGGTGCATGACCGAAGAAATCGGCCCGTTCCGGCCTTGATCCGGGCCGGGAACCGGTTTCGGATAGTATCATGCGCATGAAGAGGATCGCGTCGCATGAGTGATCCGGTATACCGGCGCGTCGTCGTCAAGCTCTCGGGCGAGGCGCTGACCGGCGCGGGCGATTTCGGCATCGACCAGCCGACCGTGGAGCGGATTGCCACCGACCTGGTGGCGACCGCGCGGCTTGGGGTCGAGCTCGGCGTCGTGGTCGGCGGCGGCAATATTTTCCGTGG
>JAKAHJ010000183.1 GCA_021815055.1 Pseudomonadota bacterium
GCTCGGCGACGCGGCCGTTCTTCGGCGTCGTCCCGCAACTGGTCGATGCCGAGGGCAGGGAGCTCACCGGCGCGGCGAGCGGTAATCTATGCATTGCGGACTCATGGCCGGGCCAGATGCGCACGGTCTATGGCGATCATGAGCGCTTCGTGCAGACCTATTTCTCGACCTATGCCGGGCGTTATTTCACCGGCGACGGCTGCCGCCGCGACGAGGACGGCTATTACTGGATCACCGGCCGCGTCGACGACGTGATCAACGTCGCCGGTCACCGGCTTGGAACGGCGGAAGTCGAAAGCGCGCTGGTGGCGCATCCCAAAGTGTCGGAGGCTGCCGTGGTCGGCTATCCGCACGACATCAAGGGGCAGGGCATCTACGCCTATGTCACGCTGATGTCGGGCGAGAAACCGACGGAAGACCTGCGCAAGGAACTGGTCGCCTGGGTGCGCAAGGAGATCGGGCCGATCGCCTCGCCCGACCTGATCCAGTTCTCGCCCGGCCTGCCGAAGACGCGCTCGGGCAAGATCATGCGCCGCATTCTGCGCAAGATCGCCGAGGACGACTTCGGCAATCTCGGCGACACCACGACGCTGGCGGACCCGGCCGTGGTGAGCGATCTGGTCGACAACCGGCAGAACAAGAAGGCGGCGAAGGCGGGGGCGTAGCTTTCTTCCCTCTCCCCGTTCTTACGGGGAGAGGGTGGCGAGCGCGCTATGCGCGAGCCGGGTGAGGGGCAGGTTGCCTCGCTCAGACTCGCGGATGCGCCCCCTCATCCGACCGCCATCGCTGCGCGATGACGGTCGACCTCTCCCCGCAAGCGGGGAGAGGTGACGCTTACGCCTCCGCCTGCGCCCCGCCATGCGTCAGCGCGTAGATGCGCTTGGTGCGCGCCACTTCATTGCGCGCGCTTTCATTGTGAGTGAACATGTCCAGCGTCTCGGTCTCGCCGTCCTCGACCGGCGCCAGCGCGGCATCGGTGTAACGATAGCGCGCGGGGTCGCGGCGGATGTCGCGCCGGATGCGCTCGAGTTCGAGCCACCAGCGCGCCATGCGCACGATCTTGCTCGCGGCTTCCCACGCCGTCTTGGGAAAGAACTGCCACACCGGTTCGAGCGGCATGCCGTAGCGGCGGTCGCGCCGGTACTTGCGGCGCCAGATGCCGGCTTGCAGGGGATGCAGATTTTCCAGGGGGACCGCCTTGGAGAACATGAACAAAAGCCCCTGCAGATGCGAGATGCCGAGATCGAAGGCGGCGGCGCGCCGCATGATCGTGCGCATGTGTTCGGGCGTGTAATAGATGTCCCAGGCGGCTCGGTAGATGCCTTCCCATTCCTGCTTCGACATGCGCGGATGGCCGGTCACAACCTGCTCGACATCGTATTTGTTCATGTCCGGGTCCATCCAGACGCCCTGTTCGTAGAGCTTCTTGTGGTCCTCGGAACCCGGCAGTGGCGTGAGGCAGAAGAACTCGAGAATATCGAGCGGCAACTCCTTCTTGATGATTTCGATATCCTCGCGGATCGATTCCGGTGTGTCGGCGGGGAAGCCCAGGATGTAGCCGGCATAGGTGATCACGCGCGCCTTTTTCCAGGCCAGGATCATGCTGCGATATTCGGTGATCTTGTTCTGCCGCTTCTTGGCCGCCATCAGGTTTGCCGGATTGATGTTCTCCAGCCCGATGAACACCTTCTTCACGCCGGCGCGCGCCGCTTTCGCGATGAAATTCGGGATCTTGTGGCAGAGCGTGTCGACCTGGATGATCATCTTGATGTTCAGGCCGTCGCGTTCGCGCAGTTCGATGATGCGGTCGAAGATCGGCTCCCAATCCTTGTTGCGGGCGAAATTGTCGTCGGTAACGAAGAACCAGTGGAATCCGTAGCGCAAGTGCTGGCGGATCAGATGCTCGATGTCGTCCGGCGAGCGGCGGCGCGACTTGCGGCCCTGCACATTGATGATGGTGCAGAACGAGCATTGGTAGGGGCAGCCGCGCCCGGCGTCGAAACTGGCATAGTGATTGGCAGTGCGGCGTAGATTCTGCGGCGGCAGGAACGGCGTGGGGCTCGCCTCCAGCGCCGGCAGTTCGGCCATGTAATTGTAGACCGTCGCCAAGGTGCCGGCGGCGGCATCCTGCAACACTTTATCGATGCGACCCTCTTCCGCCTCGCCAGCGAACAGGCTGCAGCCCATGGCGAGCGCGGTTTTGAGATCGGCCGGCATATCCGGCAGCATGGCGATGCAGCCGGAGACGTGGAAGCCGCCGATGACCGCCGGAATGCCGGCCGCCCGCAGCGGTCGCGCGATGTCGAGCGCGCGCGGAAACTGGTTGGATTGCACGCCGACCAGCCCCACCATGCCGAAGCCGTCGTGCTTTTCGATGCGTGCGAGGATGTCCTTGATGCGCACCCGCGTATTGGTCTCGTCCATCGCCGTGATGTCGAGATCGACGTCGGGTCCGAGCGCCTGCCGGTCGCCGGCATCGCGCGCCAGCGCGTAGATGCTCGCCAGCGAATTCGACGGTATCGACGAACGCACCCACTGGATCACATAGCCGTCGGCGTCGTAATGCGACGGCTTGATCAGGACGAGTTGAAAGCGCCTCCGGGTCCGCGCAGCGTCGGCACGCATGCGGTATTGCCCCCTCCCATCGATCGCCGGCGACTATAGCGGAATCTTTACAGGCAGGAAATGTGAAAACCTCACGAACGGTAGGGCCGGCATTCCGGGCTGCAAGCTCGGGGCTTTTAAGAGCCGTTTACGTTACCGTCAGCTTTCGCGCGAGCCGCGAATAAGCCGCATTATCATCCGTCCGCTTCAGGACTTAAGGGCGGCGGAAATGACACTGGTGCTCAAGCGTACGGCCCTGTTCGTTTTCATTGTGTTGCTTTGGGTGTTAGTCGCGGCGGCGATCGCCCGCGCCGCGACCCGCGATATGGTTTACCTTTCCGGCTTTTCGCCCGGCACGATCGTGGTGAAGACGCAGGAACGCCGGCTCTATTATGTGATCGACGGATACCGCGCGCTGCGCTTTCCGGTCGGCGTCGGCAAAGCGGGCCAGCGCTGGAGCGGTGTGACGACCGTCGAGGGCAAATATGTGCGGCCGGCCTGGGCGCCGCCCGACGACATTCGCGCGGAAAATCCGCGTCTGCCGGCGGTCATTCCGGGGGGCGCGCCGAACAATCCGATGGGCGTGGCGGCGCTCACGCTGCGCGGGCTCGATTACGCCATCCACGGGACCAATAATCCGGGCTCGATCGGCCGCTTCGTGTCGCATGGCTGCATCCGGATGCATAACCGCGACATCCGCGAGCTATTCCAGCTCGTGCAGGTCGGCACGCCGGTCATCGTCGAGCGCTGAACGCCTTCTACCCGCACCAAGTCGCGCGCCGGCCGCCGGCATAGCGGCGCGCCAGACCGCGCGCGAGCAGCGCCTCGCCGACATCGCTCGTGTGCGCCGTGGAGACATCGGCGTCGACGCGCCCGCCATATTTGTCCTGGCCGACGCGTGTCACGCCGACGCCGCCTTGCGACAGAAGGTGCGCGAGCGCATCGCGCGCGGCCAGCGCGCGCCGGCGCTCTTCGTCGCAGCGCGCACGCAATTCGGGCGCGTCGACGCCGCGCAGCCGCACCCGCGTGGTGACGTCCACGCCGGGCCAGATATTGACCCGCGCCTCGAACGTGTCGCCATCGATCACGCGCAGCACTTGAGCCGGGTGGGCGGCGTGCGAAACGGCGGCCGGCGGCGCGGAGCGGGTTTCGGGCGGCACGGACGCTTCGATGCTGGGCGTCGCACCGATCGGCGCGATCAGAGTGCCCGCGCTCACGCCGGCGGCGAAAGCCGCCAGCGTCAGCACGATGGCGCCGTTCGACAGTCCGCCAAAAATCCTCGGATAAAGGAACAT